>PLBR01000013.1 GCA_003135435.1 Nitrospira sp.
GAACAAGCAAGGCAAGTGATTGATATTTGGAGCCGGCGATCCGGATTGAACGGACGACCTGCGGTTTAGGAAACCGTTCTCACCTCCCCACTCCAGCTCACTCAGACCTACTCCAGCCAAGATATCCTCAAATCTTGAACTTTGGCTGGAGTAGGCTGGAATGAGCTGGAGTGAGGTGGAGTTGAGCACACAATGAGCACAGGGAGCATCCTCCTGACATATGAACGAACCCATCCAATGAAACAGACACAGGGCGCGTGTCCCTTGTGGCTCCGCTTACTTGAGGTGGTTCCCCAAGAAGTTATAGAGTGTGTCCCTGCCGCACGGTGCGATCCTGCCTGATTCTCAACTCCCGATCCCCCCTGATAGTCGTGGCCTGAGACGATTTCTTATAGCATCAATACTTTCCAGACAAAGGGGCATGATTTCATGAGTCATCAACCGTGTATGCAGACTGTCAGAAGGTCTCGATTGATCGAGTCAATAAGATGGCTGGACCGTGGCTGCTGGAATTATCTCGTCCGAACTGTATGTGTGCTCGTCTGCGGCATACTCCTGAATCCCCTTGCTTCATGGGGAGCATCCAGCAGCGCGCCAGACGATGCTCGGGAGGTTCTCAAATCGGGCACCGTGGAACTTGGTATAGCTGGAGGGTTCTGGCAGGGCATCAAGTTCTTGAATCATGCCCCCTCTTTAGATCGTAGCGCGGTCTTTGTCCTGCCGAAGCTCGGAATCATTGTGACCGATGAACTCGGGGCTGGCCTCTTGAGTGGGAATCTCGAGCTGGCAGTGGAACCGCTGGTCGCCATGTTTACGAAACCGTTTCCCGCTGAGGCCGCAGGGGGGTCGTGGATGATTAAATACAATTTGCTGTCTTTCGGACGCTGGGTGCCGTTTTGGGATGCGGGAGCCGGGATGCTCTGGACCAATCTGGCTCCTCGCATTCCAGAGCAGAGCACGCAGTTTAACTTCGTCTTAGAGACGGGGCCAGGGATCCACTATTTTCTGACCCAATCCCTGACGGTGACGGCGGGGGTGCGCTACCACCATATTTCAAACTCGGATCTCGGCCAGCGCAATACCGGGCTTAATGCCGTCTTGCCCTATTTCGGACTCTCGTGGTTCTTTCCCCACTGACGCTGTGGATGCCTCGTACGCTTGACTCCTATGTGGCTTGGAAGGTCTGCTCAAAAACGTGGCCCAGCGTGACCGTACCAAGTGATTGTTTGTGCGTGGCTCCCACCACGATCTTCGACCAGTCTCACAAACAACTGTTTTTAAGTGAGACATGCCGGTCATGTTTTTGTCGTGTAATGGATCGATGATCGCTCACTCATCGCATTTGAGTTTCCTGGGTGCCCAACACGTCATGACCTTGGAAATTTACACCCTTTTAATTCTTTAATAATTTAGAGCGTCGATCAATGGAGTACGATAACGTGTACGGTCTTCTGGCTTGACGCTTGGTCCCCGGCGTTGCGCCCCCTGGAGACCGAGGTCAAACCTAGAGTCAGTCCTGAATTGCAATCCATCGTACAGATTAGTTTAAGTGTGTTGACAACGACGGAGGTGCAGCCTATGGTCTGACTTAGCAGATGGAACCCATCGTTCTTTAATCGCCCGCTGACATCCTCTCAGCGAATCGCGTAACTGCTCCCCAATGAGCCTGGACCAATTGACTCCTGTCTTTTGTTACGACAGGAGGCCGAGACATTTTTATGTTTCATAGAAGCGATTAAGCATCTGCGTGGGGAAATGTACGACGAACGATCGGCGCAACTGAGGAACAATAGTGTCCCGTCTCCGAAAGTGAGGCACATAATTCACCGGTCTTTTCCGCTGAAATTATGAAAACCTACATAGCCGAACTATTAACCGAACTTCTGAGACGGAACACTTGTGTTGAGGAATATGGGAAGAGGTGACTCGATGTTGAGAGAAAAGCTATCAATTGTCAGAAATTTCATTCATGGCACGGCATGGAGTCTCTTTCACATATTCGTGGTGGCACTGAGCGCGGGGATAGCCCTATCTCTACCGACAGTTGCGAGGAGTTTCCTCACTCACTGGTCTCTCGTAGAGAATGATAAAATCTATCTGATCGCTGTGGAAATGACAGCGGCGATTTTTTTGATTGTCTCCTTCAACTATCTTCTTAGAAGTTTTCGGGACCGGGCTCTCGCTAAGATGGCAACTGGTGCCGGCTTGACCGCTTTTTCCCCTTGGCGAAAACTCAGCGCTCAAAGAAAGATCAGGAAGTTGAAGGAAGAGCAGGGGGCAGGAAGAACTATCATGGTGATTGGGTCAACTGGCTATGGAACTTTTGTTGACCAAGAGGGCGATCTCTATACGGTACTGAAGAAATGTATGGGGGCTCATATAATGCTCGTGAATCCCTATAGCCAGGAAGCGACAAGTCGCATCGATGCTATCCTCAACCCGCATTTTACGCTTGAGAAGTTTCGAGAGGAGGTCAGGGAAAGCATCGCTTTGCTAAAGAGGCTCAAGGCAACCGGAAAAACCATCAAACTCAAACTCTACTCGGACCCACCCCTTGTCAAACTAGCGATCGTCGGTGATTCCCTCTGGCTAAAGCATTATCACACCGATCTGGACGTGCAAACGATGCCGGAATATTTGTTCCAGCACAACCTTAAGGATCATGGCTTGTATAACTTGTTTTACCAGTACTTAACGCAGAGATGGGACAATCCTGAAATACCGGAATATGATTTCGATACTGACGAACTGGTGTACAGAGGGCACAGTGGGACCGAGAGAATAAGAATACAGTTTGGGATGGGGAAAGAGGCTGAGGACCTCAGGCAAGAGCAGGGAGTTCTTTCCTGACTTATTGCCGATGTCAGCACGCCATTTTGTCTCATCTGAAGCGCGATTTCTAATCCATGTCTTGCACAAAAATATTTGTTTGTGGAACAGGCGAAAGGATACGTCAAAGCCCTGGAAAAATCGACTTCTCGAGTCTTGAGTTGGGGAGAGGTTTATGAGCACTGTGCGCAGGGACTAGGCAGGCGGAAAGAGCCTGAAAGTCGTATTTAAGGTACGAAGTGGTGGAGCAACGTAAGACTCGAGATCTTCCAGCGTGGTGAAGACGGCTGACCTAACACGCACACACTAGGCCACACATCTCTTGAGGAATGGACTCGAATCTCACGTGATCGGTGGTCGATTTTCCGGGTACCTAGTGCGTCATCCTCGCCCGTGCTACGAGGTTCTTGAGGCTCGTAAGATCAAGGGCACCATATTGTAATTCCTTGCCCACGACAAACCCCGGTGTTCCGGAAATGCCGAGTCGTCGGGCCAGATCACTATTGCGATCAATCGCGCGTTGCCAATCAGGTGAGTGCATATCGGCTTCAAGCTTCTTGGCGTCCAATCCTACCCGCTCGGCGATGACGAAGACTTCTTCTTTGGTCAGTTCATTCTCTGTGGCCAACATCGCCTCGTGAAACGCTTGGTGTTTGCCTTGCTCTTGGGCGGCTAACGCCGCGCGGGCCGCAAAGACTGAGGCATCACCTAGAATAGGAAAGTTCTTATAGACCACCCGCACGCCTGGCTCGTCTTTTTGCAACTGCGTCACCGTCCCCGCCACACGCTTGCAGTATCCACAGCGATAATCAAAGAACTCGATCACCGTGACACCACCGTCCACCACGTTGCCGCTGACTGGAGAGGCCGGATCTTCCAGCAACTCCTTCTGGTTTGTCGCAATCGCTTGTGTAAGCCGTATTCTCTCCTCCTCTTGGCGCTTCAACTCCAACGACTGAAGGGCTTGCACAATGACCTCAGGATGCGACCGAATGTACTGCTCGATGGCCTGGTCTAGTGCGGGCTGCACGGGTGGTGGCGACAACTCAGCCCACGCTGGTCGTATCGTGGTGGCAGTGAGCACGATGCCCACCATGGCCGCCTGCGTGACGAAACACATGAACCTCCCACCCGTGCGAGCGTGCAGCATGGTTTCCTCATGATGGTGATGTGTGCTTCCTCTTGTTACGACACGCATTCGCTTTCTCCGGGTGCCCGAACCGTCTGGGCAAGGGTATGTACGAAATCAGACGTTGGCCTGATATAGGCTACAGTGCGTGAGGCTTGAACACAATTAATTATGATGTTCTTCGCTCGGATCGGACCTAGCTTCGGGAGGACCTTAAGAGTTCCTGTTCTGGGCACAACCAGCCACCAGGGAGCAACTTGGGAAGTCTACATGGCGATACGCAACGAAACCGTGGCGGCCTTCGGGAACGCGATGGCCTGCGACCGTCAACCCACGCCTGCGTCGTCAGATTCATCGCTCGCTACCCGCTGTTCACATGCACGACTTCAGCGACAATTTGTCGGACCCCAGCTTCGTTGACCGTCACAGATAGGTCGAGACGACGCTTGAATGCCAGGGGCAAGGCACCAGTTTATCCCCTAAAGCCCACTAACCCCCCCCTACAAAACCCGGTTAGAAAACCACATTTGCCAAACCTCTGCATCTTGCTCGCGTAGTAAGTGTCACAGTCCTCCCAACCTGGTTGTGGGTCAAAGGCAGAACCCTCACCATGAGGGAGACTACACGGGGCTAGGACGGCGTAACAGAAGCCGGGGTGCAGATCTGTGGGGGGGGACAAGACAGCGCGAAGCAGGAAGGCTGGACCGAGGATCAAAAACCTTGCGGTAGATGTGAAGGTCATGTCTCGATCTTTCGTGGTGTTCGGCGTATCCTTTCCGCAGGTCAAAAACAAATAATTTTGAGAGGATCGCGGCAGATCTAGACTATCGTTTTTTGCTCAGTCAACTGTCTTCCAGGAGGCACAGATGTCATTGCCAGTGTCAGTCGGACTTTTCATACTTGCAGGCTTGTGTGAGATAGGCGGGGGCTATCTCGTATGGCTCTCATTGCGAGAAAGTAAGCCGCTGTGGTACGCCCTCATTGGAGGCATGATTCTCATCCTCTACGGCGTTATCCCAACCTTTCAGCCTGCGCATTTCGGACGCGTCTACGCTGCATATGGCGGGGTGTTTATCGTCTTGTCGCTACTTTGGGGCTGGGGTCTAGACGGGACTCGTCCCGATCGGTTTGACACCCTTGGTGCAGTGATCTGTCTAGCTGGCGTGGCTGTGATTATGTATGCACCACGAAGTTGAAGCATTCTCACGGTTGAGCAGAATCTGTTGTTTGTGACCCCTACGATTTCCAGTCTTGATCCTCAAAGAAATCACAAAGATATCCGCTAGGGATTTCGCAATCCTTTTGGACCCATCAGGAATTCGTCAAGCAAGGCTGGTGCTGGTGGTACCGGAAGTATGCGCCGGGGGGGTACCGTGCTGGAAGGGTTAGAGAAGTCAGCACGAGAGGCGAAGAAAGGCTTGTGGGCCGATCCGCAGCCGGTGCCGCCGTGGGAATGGAGGAAACAGCGCAAGTAGTCTTTCTCGGCAACCTGTCCCCTATCCTTGATCCCACGACGAACGGCTCTTGCGCCCTCGTTCGCATCCCTCCTATAATGCGCCTCCCTGCGAGGCCCCGATGCCCTTCTCGTTCTGTCCCCTACCGTCGATAGTGCTCCGATTCCCTGTCACCCTTGTGCTGTTGATCGTCTGTCTCGCCGCGCCTGCATGGGCGGATTATGAAACGGGCGTGGATGCCTATAACCGTGGAGACTACGAAACAGCCCTGCGTGAGATTAGACCGCTGGCCGAGCAGGGAGACAAAGTCGCTCAGGCCAACCTCGGCTGGTTGTATGCCAACGGCCATGGGGTGCCACAGGACTATGGTAGAGCACGGCAGTGGTACGAGAAGGCCGCCGTCCAGGGGCATGCGCGCGCCCAGGCAAATCTCGGCGTGCTGTATGTCAACGGCGAGGGCGGGCCCCAGGACTATGGGAGAGCACGGCAGTGGTTTGAAAAATCCGCTAGCCTGGGTAACGCGTACGCGCAGACCAACCTGGGGACTATATATTTAACCGGTAGCGGAGTCCCAGAAGATTATCAGCAGGCCTTGTTCTGGTTTCGTCTGGCCGCAGATCAAGGAGATGCTTCAGCGTTGGCAAAACTTGGCTCGATGTATGAGCATGGTAATGGCGTACCGCAGGATTTTGTCCAGGCCCATAAGTGGTACAACCTGGGTGGAGCGAACGGAGAAAAGATGGGAGTCGGGTTTCGTGATCGTCTCGCGAAAGAGATGACCCCTGCCCAAATTGCCGAGGCGCAAAAGCTGGCGCGGGAGTGGAGGCCGAAAGGCAAATGAGCAACGACGAATCGACATGGAGCGTTTTGCAACAGGCCGCGCCTGCTTGCAAGCGGCCAGTCATAATGAAGAGTAGCCACTGAAAGCACCATGCACACCTGCTACGCGTGCGGCAACTCGGCCACCAGCGATGAACACGTACCGCCAAAATGTCTCTTTCCAGAGACGAAGGACACTCCAGATGGCACCGACCTACGGCGCAATCTGTTCACGGTGCCATCTTGCGAAGAACACAATACTCACAAGTCGGGAGATGACGAATATCTGTTCTTCGTCCTCGCGATGAACTTGCCAGCCAATCACGTTGCCAATCTACAGGTGTCATCTAAGATCGCGCGCGCTGTCGCTCGAAGGCCGAAATTGGTTGAGTCAATGATGGAGCGGGCGGAGCCTGTGCTGATAGCAGATGATCGAACTCATGAACTCTACGAAACGAACAAAGTGGAGCTTGACGGTGTACGATTTGACAGAAGTCTCCGCCTCTTGGCACTCGGGGTCTACTTCCAGCATTTTGGCAAGCGTTGGCACGGCTCATTGCGAGTACAGCCTGAATTCATAGCGTTTCCTGACGAACACAACTCCGCAGAGATCGCGAATGTCATCGCAACCGTCGCTGCGTGCTCACAAGTACTTTTCAAGGGTGCAACGCACATCGGCGCCAACCCCAGCGTGTTCTCCTACCAAGTACACGAAGGCGAAGGTACGGTAACCTGGGTGCTACGCCTGTCCTTCTATGAAGGCTGCAAGGTCACCGTATTTCTCGGTATAGATGGGTAACCTTACCCTTGCAGCAGACAGCTTTTGGCGTCCGCTGAACTCAAAAGTTAGGCCGCGCACAGAACCCCAAGCCAATGGGGTGAAGTCTTGCAATCAACATTTCGCGGCGCAAGGCGGGCGCACCCTTGCTGATGTGCTCCTACTTGATGGCACCAATGTCAACCACACACTCGTCGAAGACGGCTGGTGCTGGTGGCATCGGAGATATGCGCCAGAAGCGCGAGATGCTCTCTTGCGTGACAAGCGAGTTTGGTGCTATTTTGCCAGAACCTTACGGTGTCAGTCTGGGGTTATCCCGGTGGACTTCAATGACTGGCACTGATGGCGTGCCGAATGGGGAGCAGGCTTCGGATCTCCCTTTTTTGGCGACCTGGCTAAAGTGACTCCATTCGTGGAGTTACCTTCTAACCCCCAGGCAACACCCTTCGCCGCGCCGCTGTGGTGTGGTGAGGTACAGTACGGACCTGGAAGCAGGGGCATCGAGGATAACTCGGTGCCCTTGTTATTTTTACAGTTCAGAAGGGCACTGATTATTCATGAGTGAGCGGGGAATCAGAAGAAGATCTTTCTTGTATATGACCGTCTTTGTTTTATGTTTCACTTCCTGCCCCCGCTCATCACTTAATACTGTAGACAGAACCTTCGACCCGACTTTAAGGCTACTTTCACCTGCCTAGTTCGTTCGGCGAACAGTATTCAAAACATCCTGATTCAAACCCGAGAAGTCGATTTTTCCAGTGCTATGACGTATGCTTCCGCCTGCTCCGAAACAAATACTTTCGACCTTACAAGTAATCAACCTAGGGACTGTTATATGAATTACGGTAGATGGGAGACCAGGGGTGAAAAGGGACGAGGAGGACAGGGAGTTACCTATCTAGCAGAGGACAGTAATCTCTTTTTCAAAATCCTTGATTCTATTGCGAGGGCGGTCCCAGCCATTAATGGGATTGGCATGACCGAAGAACAAAATATGCGAGCACGAGTATTAGCCGACGGGGTGCACAAATATGTATCTGCGATTCAAAAAGAAGGGATAGTGGCACTTAAGGTGTTACATGAGAACATACGCACCGACAGCAAAGCTCTATCACGTTTAAAACAAGAAATCGAAGTGCTTACCAAACATCCCCACGAGAATATCGTTAAGATTATAGATTCAAATGCTTCTGAGGGATGGTTTGCAACTACATTTTTCCCCCTTGGAACTCTCGCCGATAATTCAAGGCAGTTCCAATCAAAATCTTTTACCGCACTACAAGCATTTCGGCCTCTTGTGGATGCAGTCGCTACACTCCACCGAATGGAAATACTTCACCGAGACATTAAGCCAGCCAACATTTTCTTTTCAGAAGCAGGGTTAGTGCTCGGTGACTTTGGGTTAGTATATTTTGCGGAAGAAGGAAGGGTACGTCTCACCGACACATACGAAAACGCAGGCAGCCGCGATTGGATGCCACCTTGGGCTTATGGAAAGCGAGTCGAAGAACTTAATCCGTCATTCGATGTATTCAGTCTTGGGAAGGTGCTGTGGGCGATGATATCTGGAAAGACTGTGCTGCCGCTATGGTATCACCGCAAACCAGAATATGATCTCAGTCGCCTCTTTTCATAAGACCCTCACGTTCACCTGATAAACGCCTTGCTTGATGGATGCATTCAAGAGAACGAAGAAGATGTCGGATACCCTGATGCACTAGCACTTCTCAGCCAAATCGACCGACTCCTAGAGACAATGAAGCGTGATGGGGAACTGTTAAGACTGGATATGCCGCGAATTTGTAGGGTATGTGGGTATGGGGAATATGAACTGATAGCTGATGATACGCGCTCCCCTATGTCTTCTGAGAGTGCGGGATTTCATTTGGTAGGCAAGTTGAAATTGCGTATATTTTGCTGTCGCCGTTGCGGAAATGTGCAAATCTTTCAAATGCACAACAACCCCGAGGCATGGGGTCCTAACGGGTGAACCCACACGGCCACAAAAGGGCTTGCTGTGACCACTTATGTGACCAGACGAGGCGGGAAAGGAAAGGAAAGAACGGGAATGTATAGACTCAATGGAACGCGCCAGGACCTCGATATTGCTCACTAAATGGGGAAACCGTTGCAATAGCGAGCGTTATGAGAAATGGCCGTTTGTCACTCTTAATCAGCGGGCCGTAGGTTCGACCCCTACACGGCCCACCAAATACTTCAACAACTTACACCCCTCGTCGCCAGTGCCGGCCCTGTCGCTTGTGCCGTTTGTACTAATTTTGTGCTTTTTGTGCTAGCCAAACCGTACCGCTCTAGCATCTCCACTCCCGCGCGCAGACTCTCTGGATGTTCCTGAAGCCTCTCACGGCACGGATCACATCGAGAAAAATCGACTCCATCCGACATACATAAAGAATGCGAAGCGTCTTTAATCAGGAACGCCGCGCCAGTCGCAAGGATTCGTGCGTGAGGAGAAATGGCGTGTCGAGAAGAGAGGAAAAAGAACAGGCACGCACGAGCTTCAACGCATATGAAAAAGATGAACTGGAGCGCACGTTTCAGAAATTTTCTCTCAATGGAGCCGCAAAAACTTTTGCATAGAGCCGTTGGACTACGGATTATCAGTGAAACTCATACAACCAGAAGGAATTGAGTCGCGAAGGTATGGAAGACGCGCGAGCAGGGGGGGGTCTGTCAGGCTGGCGAGAACGCACAGTGGATGACATGGTGACGAAAAGCGCTTTCTCTATGTCGATCCCAGCAGGATTCAACGCGCCCGTGTCAGTTTCTTTCTGAATAAGTTCCGCGAGTTGGGCTTCATTGACTACAACGGCAAGCAGCACGCGAACGGGGAGTTGCACCTGCACCGTTCCCTCTACAATGTCGTCCGCTACGGCTTGCATTCATCGTATGGTTGAATCGTCGCGCAGGGACAGCGTCCTGCGGTGTGCAGAAAAAATATGTTCCACAGTGAGCAATTGTGACCAATCTGTAGCCGGTCTTTTCGCATACTATGCGGAGCAATTCACAATTCATAGGAGGAGTCCATGTCAAAACAAGCAGCAGCCCATCACAAAAAATCCGCCGAGCATCACGAGCACGCCGCACGTCATCACAAGGAAGCGGCCAAGCACCATGAAGCCGGCGTTCACGAGAAAGCGGCGCACCATGCCCACCTCGCGCAGGGCCATAGCCAACAGGCGATCGATGCGGAGGCGGAAGCGGCGAAGGCCCATGTCGAACAGTATGGGAATAAGTAGCGGAGCCGAGATCCCTGTACGGCCCGTGACCCCGACCAGGGTGGATGGGGCTACCATGTTCAACGCTCCATCCACCGTAGATTTGGTCATCGCAAGAGTCAGGCGCAACACTCGAACAAGTGGGACATCGAGTGATCGCTAGGCATCATCCATTCACAATAACCCAGGGAGGGAATCATGTCCTTTACTGATCAAGACAAACATGTCTTATCTGACATCGTAACGGCCTTTTCACTTGCTATCGTTGGCGTGTGTCGTGCTCTGGAACAGCAGCAGAACGTTAGCCCAGGACCAATCGCTGAGGCAATCCATACTGAAATGGGCCAATTGCCGACTGGTTCAAGTGGTCAAACAGTAAAAGATATTCTCGCGAATATCACCAAAGGATTGAAGGGGGAACCGATCGCTAAGGTTCGCTTTCCGTCGTAGGTCACGGAATGCGTCCGGTACGAGGACGCTGATGGGACAACATTCGCTGCCAGGAACGACCTCGTGAGTGATCCGATGGACGACGACATAGATTATGCCGTCGTCCATTACGAAGGCGTCTTCGGTGTGCGCGGCACATACGTTGCTGTCCCGTGGGACGCGCTGCGGTTCAGCGACGAAAGGAACAGGGAGACAGATCGAGGTCGAGACCACAGAGGGCCGGGTGATACTCCGCGGGAAGGTCGATTCCGACGAGGCGAAGCGTGCGGCGGAGGGGATCGCCGCAGGGCTCGATGGCGTCAAGACGGTCAAAAACGAATTGCAGATAGTTGCCCCGTCTACACGCGAGGCGGTGCAAGAGAAGGATGAGGCCATCACGGCACGCGTGAAGGCACACTTCGCGAAAGACACCCATCTAAAGAACATCGTTATTGCAGTGCAGACCAATGCGAGGGTCGTCTCGCTCACGGGCGAGGTGCTGGACATCACGACCAGTGCCCAAGCGTCCTGGACCGCCTGGCAGGTCCCTGGCGTGAAGTCGGTGAAGAACGATCTCACTGTGAAAGAGAAAGTCTAAGGTGTTGGAAAACGCCTCGCTCGTTTCGGCTCGAAACGAATGAGTCAGCGCAATCGCATGTCACACAATCATCATTCACAAGGAGGTTCCATCATGATGAAGCTCATCGGTCTGTTCCTATTCGCAGTGATCATCGGTGTCGGAATGGCATCCTACTCCTACGCGGCTGACGACAAGGCCGCGCCAAGCAATCAGACGACGCACTGATCGTTGCGGAAATCCTCAAAGAGGCAGCTAAGCCACGGCAATCTGCTTCGGTAAAAGAAGCCTCCGAAAAGCCCAAAGGCGAGAAAACCAGAGCCGCTAAAGTTCCAGTAAAAAAAGCGAAGCCTTCTTTCGTGAAAAGCAGACAAGTCCCGCCGGAACAGTCACTGGGCCAACAGAGGGCACTAACGTCAATCACTCGCTCGTCAAAGACGGCTGGTGCTGGTGGTATCGGAAGTATGCCTTTGAACCACTCTTGCTTCTACGGTGCGAGGATCGGCAGCGAGGACGAAGTGGGAGTCTGTCTCAGGCAGAACACCTCACGATGAGGCGGTCTTCCCCATTGGTTCTTAAGCTGCTCGCTACCTATTACTTGATTCAAGGAGTGCTGCTGGCTGCAGTTGGAGTCGGCGGGTTGCTCCTGTTGGATCAGAATCATCTGCTTGTCATCAAGCAGTGGCTCCATATGATCCACTTGGACTCTGAGAATCGCTCTATTCATTGGCTCCTGACGAAGGTCCTGCCGATTACGGATCAACGGCTGGAGACATTGAGTATTGGCTCCTTTGTGTATGCCGGACTCGCGTTTGTACAAGGGGGAGGTCTCCTGTTCGCTCAGCCATGGGCCACCTATCTCACGATGATCGTGATCGGTTCATTTATCCCATGGGAGCTGTATGGCATGCTGGGCCATGTGACTCCGCTGAGGCTCACGACGGTTGGGATCAATGGCGTGATTGTCTGGTATCTCCTCGTGAGAGAATTGCGCGCCAGACGCGTCATGAAGAACCGCCGCGGAGGAGAAAACTGCCACAGGTGAGTGAAAGCTCGCAGGCCACGGTACCATTAACGCATTTGCTTATTCCGAACTAGCTCGTCAGCCGTAGCCGATGCCGCTGGGAGTGGCGGAAGATTAAACAATAGTCGAAGGGCGAGAAGTGGTATATAGCCGCTCACGGGCACAGCCCCTTGCGCCTTCCGTAGGTACCCTCCTACAATACGCCTCCCTACGAGGCTCCCATATGGATGGCCGACAGTTTCCGCGAATCCCGCTCGTTAGTGTGACTACGGTGGCTTCAGAGCAGCATTCCGGCCACAGTGTCCTCCTGGATCTCTCTCAAACCGGCGCGAAGCTTTCTAGTGCACACCCTCTCCGGCCTTCCGACTATGTGGCCCTGAATCTCTCGCTCCCCTTTCGAGAACCCTCGCTGCAGGTCGTGCTAGCCGCGGTGCGCTGGGTACAAGGGAAAAACTATGGAGTGGAGTTTATTCAGATAACCCATAGTGAGCAAAGCCGGTTAAAAGACTTTCTGGACACACAGGCCACTCCCTACACATCGCCATGAGCGACCACCGCCCCAAACGCGACAGCATGTTTATCGAAGAAGCGACCATCTCCAACATGTGAGAGGTCGGTAAGACAATATGATCGAATGAGTTCCGTACAACGATCACAAAATTAAAGTCTGCTCCCAAAGCCTGGTGGATGCCCACTGGTTGCCTCTGGCCCTCATATCAAAATCAGTTGGAAATCAAGAACTGCTCACGACCGTGAATGGTGAATCAACTGAAATCTGCAAGAGTTGTAAAGAAGCCGATAGCGTTGCCCTCAGAAAGGCAAAGCGATGGATCGACCAGAATCGTTGATTCCAACCGACCTCCTACTGCAGGCTTTCTTCTGAGCGACATATGACGAGATCAAGGAGCAGATCGTAGCGAAGCAGAAGTAGGTTCGGATTGCTAGATCACACGCGGAGCGTCATCACATGAGCGCCACGACAGTTCTCAGAGCTGTCGGTCTTGTCCTGTGTTTCTATGTCTGAGAGTACTGAGCAATGACACGAATGGGTTTCACTATCAGCTTCATGTTGGTCATCCTCGCCACCGGCTGTGGGGGCCCGAAGTATGCCCCGGACATCACGCTCACACAGATCGGGCCAATCATCGATGCGATAGCCGAGTTCCATAATCTTTACCCGGCGTACGCCTTGTTATCGGGAAAGGAAACCTTCGGCCTCGACGCGCCCAAGGCGGAACGGGTCGAACCCAGTGAGCTCACCCGCCAAGTCGAGAACGAATTACTAAAAGAACTCGATGCGGCAGGGGTGTTTTCACGTGTAACCCGATTTGACCCACATCCCGATGTGATTCTATCTGGGCGGATCACTGCCTTGCATGAGCACTATCGGCCTCAGACCTGGGCCCTGATTCCAGACGTCATCCCTTATGTCGGAATCATAGCGCAGCAGCTTCGAATGAAAACGCACGTCAGCAGCGGGGAGGCCCATCTGACCCTTTTTGTCTTGAAACCGACGGGCGAGGTCCTCGGTACCTACACAGGCCAATCCACCTTCAACGAGACCTTCAACCCCACTAACGACGTCCCTCCGGGTGCCCGCCTCAATCGGGCCTTATCCGAAGCCGTCCATCAAATTCAGGACGAGATCTCGCGGGATGTGAAGTTGAGAAAGCTAGCCTCTCCGTAGGATTTGCGGCATTCGATGTATCCCTTGCAGACATCTTAGCCTCGCGATCGCCAGTCGAGGGTGTAGGTAGGGAGTGGCGGCTTTTGCCATGTCATTCCGGCCCAAACCTTCTGGTTCGGGTCACGCATGACTCTGCGGAGATTCCCCCAAAACCAGAGCGTGCGTTGACCGGCGACTTTGACCTTCTGTGTGATGTGGTTGCGGCGAGCAGGGAGGGCGAGACGTTGGCTCATGACGTCCGTTCCGTGTCAGGAGCCGCCGAATCGGTCAGGCTCACTCGAGAGGCGGAATTCTGGTTGCGGCTGGTTGCGGATTCGCGTGTTTCTTGCTCGGATTTGCCGTGATCTGCCGATGCAAGTGTTTGATCTTCTTGATTATCATGAGGGTCACATGAAATTCGAAA
>PLBR01000235.1 GCA_003135435.1 Nitrospira sp.
TGAAATCACTCTCCCTCTTACCCCAGCCCCCCGCGCCACACTCGCAGTAGACACGCCGAGACTCTTCGCAATCACCTGTAGTGACCAGCCTTTGCCCCCTGTGGTTGTACCAGCCGCAATGTGAGTCAGGCGTATTGTTTAGGTCTGACCGCGGGAGCTCTGGTAATGTATTTTACGTATACTAGTGCATCGCCTAGGTCCCCCGCGAGGCATTCCTGTGCAAGCTTGAGGGCGTAATCGAGCACCCCACCCCATCCCCGCTGGAGGTATGCCATGATAACCATCCACGCGACTACGGAAGAACGCATTATCGAAATACTGGAGAGCACTGGTGCCTGCAGCCTAGACGATGTCGTCAGGTTCCTTCATCCGCATCTTAGTTGGAGCGATGTGTTCGTCGCCGTCGATCGGATGTCGAGGGACGGACGGTTGTTGCTTCGCCAACTCGGGTACTCGACCTATCAGATCGCCCTGCCCTCGCCGCTCGTGAACCCTCGTTTACCATCTCGCCAGGAGGAGGCACAACCTTGACTCCTCTCGCCGCGCAGATTGCAGAAGCCCAACGACTGGCGCAACAGTTCAAGGGTCGCTGAGAAGGTTTCACCACTCTCTCTTTGCCCACCCCCCCCCCGCGCCACACTCGCAGTAGACACGCCGACATTCTTCGCAATCACCCATAGCGATCAGCTCTCCCATAAGGTGCCGCGAAGCCGCTCCGAGTTTCATTTGAACTCTCCCACAAACGGGAGCACACTGCCGCGCAGTTTGCCGAATCCAAGCAACTCTCGCAACAGTGTCAGGCACAACAGTTCAAGGGCTGTTGAGTAGGGTCCGCCGATAGTTTTAGCCATTATGAAATTCACAGCGATTGAACAAGAGGTCATTTTTCTCAAAGCGTCAAATGAATCAATTGGATCAATGGTTAATCATGAAGTTCTTAAATTAAGTGAGGGAGATAATGGGGCTCAGGCAATATTCAAGACTTCGATCCATCAAAGGTTTTCCAACATCATTCTCGTCGATTTTCTTTCGAAGTCTGCCGAAGAGGTTACAGGGGAAAAGATTTCATCCATGGACGCATTAGTCAAAATATGTGAAAAGCCGAGCTTCAACCAACACAATTCGGTTAAGTCATTGAGGCGAACTGTCACAGCATTCAAGAAGTGGTTGGAGCATGAGATCAAAGTCAAAGTTTGGTTTCCTTCGATTGACCTTGATACGAAGCTTAAGGTTCAGAGACAGGAGTTCATCAAAATATGCGGAGACATATCCAAGCATAATTTCTCAAGACTTCATGTAAGAGCCCGCGAGTTGAAAAAGATACTCACGAGGAACGGTAAAGAGGTCAGTGATGAGGACGCCTTGTTGGCATTAGATGATTTCTACGAAAGATTTCACACTGATATTTTTAGTTACCGAGGAAGTCACCTAGCTGAGCAGCTCAATAGCATTCGATGGGGCATCCAAGAATATTTGGAGCCAGAGTTTAAGAGGTCAATGGTAAATGAGGTATATGAGGACTGCACCCTACCGAGATATAGATATACCTATCCAAATGGCGTCAAGACAGAATTTGTTAAACATTGTTACTGGGCACTAATGAACGACATCCGGGCGACTTCTTATATCAAGAGATTCAAAACATATAGAATACTGACACGAAGGTATTGAGCTACAACAATGTCATGACCCCAGACTGCAATATGCTCAGGTGATCTCCCGTTTAGCGTATTGGATGGCAGATTCCCGTATCTCCGAAAGTCATAAGAAATTGAACCCCTGTAACCCGGCGTCTCGCCTCCCTCTAAGTGCTTGACATCCCGCCAGACCCAGTGGCAATGCATTTGACGACATTCTGAATCTCCCATTTCACCAGCTCTTTGTCATATGCGTCGAATGGAATGACGAAAACCCGGAAGGCGCAGTGGTACCGCCGCTCACCCCTTCACCCGCGAGAAAGCACCCCACCTTCCGAGGGCAAACGGCGACAAGAGAAGCATTTGTCAGAGGGCAGCGCAGGCCAGTGTATGTATGGCCTCTGGAGATTCTGGCTGGACAAACGATCTGCTCAGGGCCGAAGGGCTATGGCAGGGGCCAAGGCTTTGCCGTCAGTGTAGACGTGTCAAGGCTCTCAGATGCGTGTGAGATGGCGAGAGTGACCATTAGCTGTCACCTCTGTCCACAAAGCCCTCTCAGGGCTTAATAGACATTCAGGACAGGATGATGAGAGGGGAGTCGATAATGAGTCTTGTTCTGTGGGAGTCCACCGTTCGAGTTTTCCTACTCCCGGTTTCACTCCCTGTTCGCTCCCGGTTTTACTCCCGATTCCAGGTCCAACTTAATCGCACTCCGTCGCACTCATTCAGGAAGAATTGCTCATAATTTCAATGCGAATATCGTTCATGGTCTCACTCCATCCCACAAGATCCCTATCCCCACCGATCGCCCTTTTAAGGCGAAGTCCATTTGATGAAAGGATCGTTTAAGGAATGCCAGGAGGCTCGCACCGCCTCCACGGTGCGAGCCATCGCATCACGATCAGGGGGAATAGGTTTCCCGCTCCTCGGGTCCCCGCGAAACCTCGCGCCCCGCCTGCTAACGGCCATTTCCCCATGTGCACTGTGCTCCATTGTGGCCCCCCTCGCGGGCGCGCCGGGTGGGCTGAGGCCAGCGGCCGGTCGACTCCCTGCGGGACTCGCCCACCCCGCCAGGTCCCACTCGATACTGCCGAGCCGACGGATCACTTAGGGCGCCCCGGCCACTAGCCGCTTCAGGTACTCGACAATCCGTGTGAGCTGCGCTTCTTCTTCACGGAGCTCCAGCCGGAACTCCGGGTCCAATCCATCCGGTTCCGTCTCAACAAAACGACGTTCGCGAATCCGCTGCGCCAGCCAATGCTCTTTCAGCCTGCGCATTGAATTGTAGATCCGGAACAGCGCCCCTCGATCTAACCGAAACAGTGCCAGCATTGGCATGAGATCGTGTAGGTAGTCATCCAGCGTCTGATGTATTTGTTCCCATACTTGGGCATGCGCATTCTGTCCCGCCACATTCATGCGGATCAGTTCCCGTGCCCAGTCAGCGAAGTGCTCAGCGTCCTGTTGCAGCTGATCAAGCGCGGCCTCCACATCAAGCAAGAGTATCCTGGATTCGTAACTCAGCGGACCCGGTCGCCGTCTCATACAATCTGCCTCTCCACCCTGCGACGGTCGGAGCCGTTCTCGTAGGGTTGATCCACTATGGTTTTTGACAGCGGCGCCTTGAGGCACAGCGCCAATTTCAGCCTCAGCCTGTGCGCGCTGCCTCAGATAGGTATGATGACTTAGGTGCCCGAACAGGGCCTGCGAAGTTTTCCAGCGTTTGCCACAGCGATAGCATTCGAATGGGAGACGAGGTTTTCGAGCCATGGTGCAGTGATTCTCCTTCTCTGGTTTAGGTGAAGCGGCCTTTCCCCACGTATATCGATTCCAACTACTACCTAGTCCAAGCCTGTCTCGACGATGACAAACTTGTACCGTGTCGCGTAACCCTGCTTTCATGAGATCGCAGGAGGTTATTGTTAGACCTGGTTCTCCAGGCACCCATTCGAATCACTCCTCTTGCTTGATAAAGGACTGACGTCGCAGCTGAGCAACCACTTCTTCCACCTTCGCGATAAGGTCGGCTTTAGGAAGCTGTTTGCGCTGTAGGAAGAACTCGATATCGGCGGGCCGAATCAAAACTTTGGTGTGGGGGGAAGCTTGATAAACGGGTAGGCCTTGCTGAATCCAGCGATCAAGCGTTCGCCGGCTCACGTCGGCCCAAGCGGCGGCGTGTTTCTTCGAGAGGAGGCCCTTGTCTGAAAATGAAAATGGCCGCACAGATTCTCCATCCGTGGGCCACAAAGGGCACAAAAATACGCCGTAAGGACTCTGGCGTATCTACGTAGAATTCTTATATCACAGATTCAAAAATTCCGTCAAGCGTCATCCAACGGCTCGTCAGTCCGCACTAACTTTGTGTGCCCTTAGACCGCAAAGTAGGGTGCGCCTGGGGTGCGTAGGGTGCAAGTTTCTGGCGTGGTTTGGCAACGCATGCCCCGCTCATTTCCACAATATGTTGTGGTTGCCTCTAGTTAGAGTACGCCGATGGATATTTTGTAAACCGCAGGTTGGAGGTTCAATTCCTCTCGCCAGCTCCACTTTTAAGAGTTTTAGTGGTCTCGAAAAGATAAAAGATAACGGAAAAGGTAACAAGAGAAGACCAACCCATTTCTGAAAGTCCTCCTCCCTCCCTTCCTTCCGTTCGAGTAAACGTTGATCCAACGGACCCCCCAGGTACTGTCAAATTAAGTTATGATGACGCACGGCCGCCGCGAGTCTTCTTCGACACCAATGTCATTTTAGGTTTTGGCGATGCAGGCGAAGCCGCGCTCCGCCGCTTGAAAGCAGAGCGAGGTTTTCGCGTTCGTTTCTCAATGCTGAATTTTGTCGAATTGCTCTCCCACCTTGACGATCCACCCTCCAAAGAATCACCCAACCCTTTTCAGAAATACCGAGCGGCATTCCGCCGCATATACAACATTTTTGATGGTGTGTTACCTTCCGCCGAATCAGCGCTCATGCACGATGTCGGACTGAAGGAACATACGGGAAAGAATTGGGTCGTAGATGGGGCGTCGGTCCAGTATCAGGTCGAAGTGATCGCAAAATCCGAAACGCTTGAGGATGTGTTAAAGGCTGGACTAAATCCCACCCCTTATAAAAAGTTGCGAGAAGCAGACGCGACGGCGTTTCTCGAGGTGGTGGCCGAGTCGCGAAAAAACATCATAGAGATACGCTTCCCTTAGCTAACAGTGTGGTTTCCCTCACCGCACCGGCTGAAACGACACGCCATACGCGTCCCGGTTCATCGGGCTCGTCGGGTTCCGTGGATCATACCGGTTCATCGGATTGAAGGGATTGAGCGGATTGTCCTGCGTCACGAAACTCCCCCACACTACCGCTTGGATTTCCGCCACTCCCACGGCGACACCTGCTGCGGGTCTTGCCAGAGTCCGCGCTGACCTTCCCGCGCGTCATCCGCTTACCCTATAATCATGATCAGGAGCAAGAACAACAATGCCGCCGCCACCACCACCACCGCGCCCAGGACACGCTGGACAATCTCTTTGCGCTGCCTACGCATCGCGTCAGCTTGCCTCCCATCGAGACGACAATAACCTGCCGTTGTCCTGTGTTGCCAGTTGTGGTACACCCAGCCGCCCGCCCTGCCCGTGTAGCACCCGTGTCGAAAGTCCTCACGCAACAAAAAATGGCTAGCCCCCCTGGCGAGGACTGACCCGTTGAACCTGGACGATCGAGCAGAATCTTCCGTTCTAGACGCATTTCACAACATGCTTTCCCTGCCGGTGTCAGCCATCGAGAGCGCGGAGCACACTTAGCCAGCCCGCAGCCTCGACCACATTCATTCCAGGTTGAAAAGAAGAAGGGGGATTTGCTACAAGTGTGTGAGCGAGCAAACACGGAAGGCACCTCATGAAGATACGCATCACGGTGAACCAGTCAGCGGATCACTCCCCCTGTGCCCATCGGGCCCTGACATTGAACGGGCGGTACCTGACTTTGAAAGGGGTTGCCCTCACGCGTTCGAGGGAACGCTATACCTGCAATGCGTGCGGTGAACCGGTTGTCCGCACCCTCAACACGTCCGTGTCCTCCTAGCTATCCCGCGGCCACCGCGCCATCTGACACCGGGAATTGATCCCGCCAATCTTCCCGCGCCCCGCCTTGTGGTTTGATCGTTCCGCTCCTAGAATGGCGGTGATTGCCTCAGCGGGCGTCGTGCTTACGCTTCCGCCACTTCCACGGCGGCACCGGGTGCGGATCGGCCCAGAACCTTTTCCTCGCCTCTCGGGCATCCGTCTCTAGCCCTTCCAGTACCGTACCCCTGACGCATACTTCCGATACCACCAGCACCAGCCCTGTTTGACGAGTTCCTGATTGAGATTCATCCCATCGGGCAAGATCACGTCTCCAATGGTGCGCGTGTACTTGTCGCGGCCATGGGTCTGGATGGTGACTTCTTTCCCAAAGGCGAGGTCTGAGGCGGCGGGCTTAGCCCATCACGAGGCGCGCTGTGCGTGAGTGACATTCGATGTGGTACACCCACGGGGGGGCAGGTCACTGCCTGCCCCCCTTTCTCTCCGTACAGAGTAAAAGCCTAAAGACCCTGATTTTGCTGCTGTCCCTTCTTGATCGCAGCCCTACTCGCCTCTGTTTGAGCCTTATCGACGATCCCTTTGGCAGCGTCCAACGCACGTATGGTCGCATCAAGTCCCGTCATGTGAGTGGTGTAATTCTTGATCAGCGTCCCGGGCCCAGCATACTTAAAATCCTCGAACCCCACGGACACCTCAAGGAAGATGGCACCACACCTGGGCGCCGACTGCTTATACTCCTGAATCATCAGGGGAGACCCTAGGGGCTGGAATTCGACGACGCCCGGTCTCAGTCTGGGGCAGCCGGCGAAACTCGTTGCGGGGGTGGGTTTACGCAGTGTTCCATTGCTGTCGTAGCGCCATCGATATATACCGGGGGAATCCGGTTGCAACTCGGTGGGAGTTCCGTATTTCTCCACGAGTGTCTTCGCGAAGGCGACAACAGTTGGCTTCTTGCTGGCCGGAATATACTCGCTCAGATTGAGCGACAGAATTCCCTCCTGTCCAGGAACAGGCCCAAAGAATACAGTAAGTATAACAGCTGAGTTCTCAGTTGTAGGATGTTTCATGTCACTAATAGCACCGGATATCCGGGCTACATAATTCGTGTTCGGCACAGGCTGCGGAGCCTGTCCGGGAAGACTAACTTCCAGTGTGTTCGAGCCTTCAACATAATTTCCAACGGGTCTATTCGGGGATCTGGTCGTTGCTTCGAACCCATGTGACTTGAACATCTCGCGGGCCTGATCAGGCGCCATGCCGATGCGCAAACCGAGCACGTCCGGGCCGGACCCGCCGCTCCCGACGGATTTGGAACCGCCTTTGATTGTCGCGACATCGCCCGCCGGAGAATCGTTTGTATTCGACCTTTGATCGGGTGAACGACTTGCGTTGGGCAATGCTGGCTTTTGGCGATTCGGTTTCCCGCTGTCTGACGCCCCCACGACTGCCCCAGGTGCGGACGACTTCGACGAAGCCGATGACTTGGGCGTCGTAGGGATAGCGCGCCGAGGAGACAATTGGGCAAGCTTGGTGTCGTTGTTCTGTTCCGTAGCGCCAGTAGACTGAGGTGGCTGTTGCTGGATACGAATCCCCGAGAGGTTGATCTCGCGTTTTATTGCAATCTGACCTGGGACCGCTTGACCGCGAGAGTCCATCTTCATAATCCCAATTTCTCCACGCATCGAAAAGGTCAGGCCTGCAGGAACCTGTCCATTTTGGTAAAACGAGATTGATCCCTGCGTTTCTCGGTCTGGCTCTAACGGCACTGGATTATTGGGGCCGCCAAGATCTTTGCTATCTCCCGTATTCCAGTTTCTTCCGCTGCTGTCTGTCAAAGAAGTGAACCCTGCCAAAGTGATGAAGAGCCGGCGCCCAGTTCGGTTCACGAGCGACAGACCGACATCAGCTTGTGTGTCATGGCTGAACAGCTGTATCTCCGTCACATTCACACAAAACTCCGGCGTTGCGGTGGAGGACACTCCTGCCGGCTGGCAGGGGTTCAAAGACTGACTGAACGGCGCCGGCTGGGCCCTATGATCTTTCTGCTCTTTCGTGCACGACACGAGCCACAATCCGCCTGCCAATACGATGCATGCTTGCAGCAACCACCATGTGTGCATAATCGAGCTTCTGTGTAGAAGACCGTTGAACTGTTTATCCATGTGACGCCTCTCCTCTCAGGCAGGTGAAAGCTTTCGCTCCTGCCTTCAACACGAGTGTACGGCCCCACCTAATTTCTGGCCAGTTTATTGAACATTGCTAACCGTTGTTTCTACAGACAATCCAGCCCTCTTCGAGTCTCCACTTCTTAAGCGACATCCAGGCACACTCGTTCGTGACTCTGGTGAGAGACCTTCTGCTGTCTTCTGCTGCGAGAGGTCTTGAATAAATTCAGTGGGTTTCCTGCATCCAGCTGACTAAGCCACCTGTCCACAATTTAAGTGGGGCACAATACTTCTCGTTATGGTGCGGCGCAACCTGGATGTAGTTGGGACAGTCAGGCCGGTGGTAGATATGGCTTTTGCGGTTGCCGATGATGGGATAGGGCGAAGAGGAAACAGCGGAGTCCGGTTCTCGTGCTCCCAATAATGGCGGACCGCGAGACGCCATCATGCCTTCTGTCTCAGCATCCAACGGTATGAGGTCTGAGAGGTTGAGCGATTGCCCCCGTCTGGCTTTGTGATAAACCCCACGGCGGCACGGGCTGCGGATCGGCCTACAAGCCTTTCCACCCCTCGCGGGCGTCCGTCTCTAGCCCTTCCAGCACCGTATCCCCAGGCGCATACCTCCGATACCACCAGCACCAGCCCTGCTTGACGAGTTCCTGATTGAGATTCATCCCATCGGGCAAGATCACGTCTCCAATGGTGCGCGTGCACTTGTCGCGGCCATGGGTCTGGATGGTGACTTCTTTCCCAAAGACGAGGTCAGAGTGAGGCTGCGCGTGGATGGTTCGATTCTGCTGAATCGTTAGCAGGCTGCGGAAGACGATGTTGCCACGCTAGACATGCGAGACAAGCGGGAAAGGCGCGACTGGCGTGACGAGCGAGATGGGCAAAACGAGGGGGGAGTCCAATCTGTCCACGTCGCACCTTTCGCGCATGTCTCGCGCTTCACGCGCCACACTCTGTGGCGCTGGCGAAATTTTTCAGCATCTTGTTAGGCGCGTGAGCAGATTGTCTGATCCCGTCGCTCGCTCACCGCTATGAGAAATACGGACCTAGCGTTCGGCTTCCGTGAGATCGCCTGTCTCTTCCAGCTCTTCAAGATCGGCTTCCGCTTTCGCCTTCGTAGTTGAGGGATGCAGGCCATATTTTTTGAGCATTTTGTAGAAGTCTGCCCGATAGCGCCCGGCAAATTGAGCGGCGCGTGAGATATTGCCGCCGGTGAGTTGCAGGACGTTCTTGAGATAGGTTTTCTCGAACTCTTCCTTTGCCTCAGTCAGCGGCTTGAGCGGCGCGTCCGGTGATGTACCCATAGAGGGCAGGAGGTCCGGCGTAATCATGTCTTGGCGCGTCATGACGGAGGCCTTTTCAATGACATTCTCTAGTTCGCGAACATTTCCGGGCCAGGGATGTGTGACCAGCCGATTGAGGGCGGCCGGTGTAAAGCCACGCAAGTCTTTATTTGCCCGTTTCGCACTCGCGATCAGGAAGTGCTGGGCCAACAAGGGGATATCATCTCGGCGGTCACGCAGAGGCGGGAGAAACAGCGGGACGACAGAGATGCGGTAGTACAGATCGTTCCGGAATGAGCCGTTCTTAACCGCTTCGCCGAGGTCTTTATTGGTGGCGGTAATAATCCGTACATCGATCTTCGTTGAGATTTCAGATCCCACTTCGCGAATTTCCCGTTCCTGCACGGCCCGCAACAGTTTCACCTGCATCGAGAGCGGTAGTTCGCCGATCTCGTCGAGAAAGAGCGTGCCGCCGTTGGCACTTTGAAACAGGCCTCGCTTGGCGCCATGGGCGCTGGTAAACGCGCCGCGCACATGTCCAAAGAGTTCAGACTCGAAGAGCGTTTCAGGAATGGCCGCGCAATTGAGGGCGACAAACGGTCCTTTACTCCGTCGGCTGTTTGAATGGATCACACGTGCGAACACTTCTTTGCCGGTCCCGGTTTCTCCGAAGAGAAGAATGGACGCATCGGAGTCTGCCACCTGCACCACTTGTTGGAGTAAACGCTGCATCGCAGGACTCCGCGCGACGATGTTTTCCATGCCATACAATTCGTTGACAAGAGACTTGAGTCGCTGGATCTCTCCTCTCATCCGTTGCGGAGAGAGCCCTTCTTCAATCTTGGACTTGAGTTCCTGGTCATCGAACGGTTTGGTGAGATAACCGAACGCCCCCCGCTGCATGGCTTCCACGGCATTGGGAATGCTGCCGTGGGCCGTCAGGATGATAACCGGAAGGCCTGGATGAATCCGCAGCAGTTCCTCCGTCACATCTAATCCGTCTTCGCTACCCAGCCGGAGGTCGGTGATGGCGAGGTCGAACCGGTCCTTCTTGGCTGCGGCAAGGGCTTCACGTCCGGTGGTGCAGCCTGTGACGGCAAAGCCCATAGCGGTCAACCGCATCTTCACAAGATGTAACAGTCCCTCTTCATCGTCGACTACAAGAATATGTTCTTTTTCCATGAAACTCCTTCTACGGTGTCATCGGTGTCATCGGTTCCGGCACAGTCGGAGGCGGTGCAACCGTCGACGGGGGACGGATAGGACGAACCTTATCCCGCATTTCCTGGTCGATGCGCTTCAATGCTTCCAATTGGCTCGTCAATTCCTCTATTTTCCTATCCCGATCGGACAATTGCTTTTGTAAGGAAAGCACAATGCCTGTATCGGTTGAACCTCTTACGGTGTCTTTCTTACCGTTGGTCGAGTCGATCTTCCGTTCACGCTCGGCTAACTCCCGCTGGAGGCTTTCCAGAGATTGGGAGTCGGCCTCCTTCATGGCCCGCAATTGCTGGATGGTCAGCTCTCTGTCAAGCAAGTCTCGCACCAGCCGATCTGAGGCCTGAGCCAGGATCGCCTGACTCTCCGAAATGGCCGGGGCTGCCACGACCGATTGGAACCAGGATTGCTCAACGGGAGCGGCGTGGTTCTCGACCAGTTCTAACCAGAGCTTACTGGAGGAGGCCAGCTGGCTCTTGGGCGCGGCGGCAATCACTTTCTCGAAGTACTTTGAGGCGCTATCTCGACTTTCGTAGAGCCCCAGCAGGGCACGCGTAAAGTAGACATGGTCGCAGGAGTTGTGCTCGGCACACTTCGGGACGAGCGCCTCCTGCTTTTTCGCCAACGCATTGAGGGATTTTACCTCTCCCGCATCCACCTTGAAGTAGGGCTCCGAAAATTGCGGGGCTGGCGACCATGCCGCGCATCCAGCGAGGAATAGACAGGACAAGACTCCCGATGTGATGCCTCGGTGGACGGCCTTCATGCCGTTTCTCCTGGTTTTGTGAGGCGTAGGATAAATCGTACAGTCGTCCCCTTCTTGACTTCGCTTTCGATCCAAATCCGTCCTCCGTGTGCTTCAACCACTTTTTTTGCCAGTGCCAACCCGAGGCCGCTCCCCGGCGTCGCATGTTTGGCCTTCGTGCGTCCTTGATAGAAGCGTTCGAAAATATAGGGCAGATCTTCGGCCTGAATGCCGGGTCCTCCGTCGGATACGCTCACTTCAAGGACTCCCGCTTTCGGGTCCGGCCTCATGAGTACTTTCACAATGCCCCCTTCCGAGCTGAACTTCAAGGCGTTTGAGAACAAATTGTCGAGCACCTGTTCAATCCGAAGCGCATCAGCCTTGACCCACACACGTTGTGCAGGCGCCTCCACCAACAGCTGCACATGCTTGGCATCGGCGAGGAGCCGGACTTTGTTGACCGACATATCAGTGATGCGCTTGAGATCCGTCGGGACGATTCGATACTCCATCATCCCAGCGTCCATCTTGGAGAGATCCAGAATAGTGGAGATGAGGGTGATGAGTCGGCGGCTGCTGTCCGCCATGATGCGCAAGGTCGTACGTTGTTCTTGCGACAATGGGCCTGGAATTTCATCCAACAGCAAATGGGTACCTTCTTGGATGGAGGCCATGGGTGTGCGTAATTCATGGGAGACATGGGCGAGAAACTCCCCCTTCATATCGTCCAACTCTTGCAGTTTTGTGCCCATCCAGTTTACGGCGTCAACAAGGTCTCGCAACTCACTGGGGGCTTGAATATTCAGGGACGCGCGGAAATTGCCCTGCCCGATCTGTTTGATATGGCTCTGCAATTGGCGAAGCGGGCGCAGGATCGTGTAGCTGGCAAAACCGGCGAGTGCAATGCCAAACACGAGCGCAAGCAGAACCAGTTGCTCAGTCACCGCTTCGGCTTGCGCCGAGCTCTCCCGTGACCGGCTGACGCCGACACTGATGCCCGTCTCGTGAAGATCGATAAACTGTTGGAGTGTGGCGCTGATGCGGTCCATCAAGGCGTCTCGCCGACCTTCATAGTCCACAGACCGGGCCGCGGGAGACGCCACGCCATGCTCCAACTCTGTGTAGAAAATCGTGAGTCGTTCTTGCTGCAGGTGCTTGGTGTCCTCGATGAGCTGAATGCCTTGGGGAGTGAGCTCCTGTGTTTCAAGGCTGCGGAGCCCGCGATGGAATTCCTCGACCTCTTCATCGAAATGTTGCAAGAACGTGGCATCGCGTACGGCCAGATACTTCTTTTCGCTATTGAGTTGGGCATAAAGCACGGTGAGCAGACGTTTGGCCGATTCGATCGCCGGGTAATGATGAGTGGCCATGTTGGCACTCAATGCAGTCAACTGGCGCAGGTGAAACAAGGCATACAGATTCACCCCGGCCATCACCACGATGATGACGAGGGAGGTTAGGACGATTCGCCAGAAGATGGACAAATACACGAGTGAAGCTCTTTCTCAGCCTTGAGAAGCGAGGCTAACTGTAGAGACTGTAGGTAATTCCATACACTATTTTCCCGTGGCACTCAAGGGATCTGGCAAACAAGCTCTCTCGCAGATCATCCGCCCTTGTGGGGGGGTGAAAGGGCTAGGAAGGCTTGAGCGACTTCCGATCAGGAAAATCGGAAACTCTCTCCCTTTCCATTACACACGTCCCTACTTGAATGGCGAGACAAATCGGCGTTGGCGGCGTGACACCCCATGTAGCGATGCAAAGAGATGGCCACGAAACAATAACATGGCCACGGCCAGCAGTGGCGTGAAGAGCAGCCCGATATACCAGCTGATTGAGGGAGGGATACCTATGAAGTCCAGCCAACTTCCGAAGATCGTGAAGGGCAGCACGAGGAGCTGGGAAAAATCTAAACCCGCCCCCCTGCCCACTCGACTGGAGAGGGAAAAAAATGATTGCAGCCCCATAGGCGAGAGGACGACGGGGATCAGGATCAGCGCAAACGGAAGAAACCATTCTATCCAATTCTCAAGAACGAACTCGTACGAGGTCTTGAACACGTCGAGCTGGGAATCATGCCGTACTTGATAGATAATTTCCGGTGCCGGGTTCAGTAAGAGAAAGATGAGCAGAAGCGCCGCGTACGACAGGAGTTGCCCAAACGGGTTGGTCTGCATACTCATGTCAAGAGCCATGAGCGGCAGCCACAGGATGAACCCAATGCCGATGACATCCCAAAAGTAGTGGCCAACGCTGCCAAGAATGTCGCGGAAGGTGAGTACCCGTGCATAGGTAATCGATTGCTCGATCAGGCTCAGGGTGGCGCCAACCAGGAGCGCATTCACCACGCCAAGCAGAAATCCTCCAGCCATGCCGAGCGGCGAGGCAATCTGGCCAGCGAGCACCAGCAGGAATCCAAATCCCACCACGGCCACTATGGTCATCCAGCCGCGAGCAAGGGACTCTCCAGTTTTGCGGAAGGCCTCCCGATAGAGTGCGAGTGTTTCTGTCAGAATTCGTGACATGAAAGACAATAGTCTGCGGGAACTTGTCGGGTCAAGCCAATGGACCCTCGCGGGAGGTTGACTTCCCAGATCCTATGCTTATGTACGTTGACAACGTCAACACATCCGAGTGGAGAGGAGTGGTCCGATGGACATGAATCGCATGACGATCAAACTACAAGAGGCGCTCCAGACCGCGTCGTCTCATGCCACGAGGCGGAATCATCAGGGAATAGATGTGGAGCACCTTCTGCTTGCGTTCGTGGAACAGGATGGAGGTCTCGCGTCCTCTCTCCTCGAACAGGCAGGATTGTCCGTGCCCTCCGTTCGCCAGGGGGTGGAGCAGGCACTCGCGAAGTTGCCTCAAGTACAGGGCGCCGGGGCAAGCCCTGGACAACTCCATGTCGCCTCGCGGCTCAGCCAAGTCTTGGCCAAAGCCGAAGACGAACAACGAGCGTTGAAAGACGACTATCTCAGTGTCGAACATGTCATCCTCGCCATGGTCCAAGAAGGGGGCGTCTTCAAAAAACTTGGCCTGACGAAGGAACGGCTCTTGGGCGCGCTGCAACAAGTACGAGGGTCTCAACGTGTCACGAGCCAGGACCCGGAAGGCACCTACCAGGCTTTGGAAAAATATGGTCGCGACCTCACCCGGTTGGCAGGGCAAGGGAAACTGGATCCCGTCATTGGGCGCGATGAGGAAATTCGTCGCGTCGTCCAAATTCTCTCACGACGAACCAAGAATAACCCGGTGCTCATCGGCGAACCCGGCGTCGGGAAAACGGCCATCGTCGAAGGGCTAGCCTCTCGCATTATCAAAGGAGACGTGCCTGAAGGACTGAAAAAGAAGCGCGTCATCACTCTCGACATGGGATCGTTGGTGGCCGGCGCGAAGTTTCGCGGCGAGTTCGAAGAACGATTGAAGGCGGTCCTCAAAGAGGTGCAGGCGGCAGAGGGGCAAGTCTTGCTCTTCATCGATGAGCTGCATACGGTCGTGGGAGCGGGGGCCGCAGAAGGGGCGATGGACGCCGCCAATCTGCTCAAGCCCATGCTGGCCCGCGGCGAACTGCATTTGATCGGCGCGACGACACTGGATGAATATCGGAAACATATCGAGAAGGATGCCGCGTTGGAACGGCGGTTCCAGACGGTGCTGGTCAAGCAGCCGACGGTGGAGGATACCATCTCGATTCTGCGCGGACTCAAGGAGCGCTACGAAGTGCACCATGGCGTGCGCATCAAAGACGCCGCGCTGGTTGCTGCAGCAAAACTCTCGAATCGGTATATCGCCGATCGCTTTCTCCCGGACAAAGCCATCGATCTGGTCGATGAATCGGCGGCCAGCCTGCGTACGGAAATCGATAGTTTGCCGGCGGAACTCGATGAAGTCTCCCGCAAGGTGATGCAGTTGGAGATCGAGCGGGAGGCCTTGCGGAAAGAACAGGATCAGGCCAGTCGGGCGCGGCTAGCGACGCTTGAGCAAGAGCTGGGTGAGAAACAAGGAGAGCTTCAAGCGCTCAAGACGCGATGGGACTCGGAAAAAGCCTCGGTGTCTCGGCTGCGCAAGACTCGAGAAGCGATGGAAGAAGTCAAACAGGCGATGGAGCGGGCGGAACGTGCCTACGATTTGAATCGTGTGGCGGAGCTGCGATACGGAGAGTTGCCCCGGCTTGAGCGGGAACTGGCGTTGGAGCAGGAACAGCTCGGCAAGAAACAGGGCGAAAGCCGGTTGCTCAAAGAAGAGGTCGATGAAGACGACATCGCAGCCATCGTGAGTCGCTGGACGGGAATCCCCGTCGCTCGACTGGTCGAAGGTGAAACGGAGAAGCTCTTAAAGCTGGGTGAACTGCTTCATCAGCGCGTAGTCGGCCAGGACGAAGCGGTGCAGGCAGTCGCAGATGCGGTCCTCCGCGCGCGCTCCGGCATCAAAGACCCGAATCGGCCCATTGGTTCGTTTCTCTTTCTCGGTCCGACCGGAGTCGGAAAAACCGAGTTGGCGAGGGCCCTTGCCGCGACGCTCTTCGATGACGACGCCAACCTGATTCGGATCGACATGTCCGAGTATATGGAGAAACACACGGTGGCCCGTCTGATTGGGGCTCCGCCAGGCTATATCGGCTATGAAGAGGGCGGACAACTGACCGAAGCTGTCCGACGGCGTCCGTTCTCCGTCATTCTGTTCGACGAGATCGAAAAAGCCCATCACGACGTCTTCAATGTCTTGCTCCAAGTGTTGGACGACGGACGATTGACGGATTCTCAGGGCCGGACCGTTGATTTCAAGAACACGGTGTTGATCATGACGTCGAACATCGGCAGCCCGCAGATTCTTGAGGCGCAGCAACGACACGCCTCCTATGACGAAGTCTGTTCCCTCGTGATGGCGGAACTACGGGAGCACTTCCGCCCGGAATTCTTGAATCGCGTCGACGAGACAGTGGTGTTCCATCCGCTGGAGACGGAGCAGCTTACGAAGATCGTGGAGATTCAGCTCGAGCGGTTGCGGGCACGTTTGACAGAGAGACGAATTTCTCTCTCCGTGACGCCTGCGGCCTTGCGGTATCTGGGGGAGCGCGGCTACGATCCGGTCTACGGAGCGAGACCGCTAAAGCGATTGATCCAACAGGAAATTGAAACGCCGATGGCGCGTCAATTGGTCAAGGGCGAATTGCGCGATGGAGATACGGCGACCGTGGAACTGAAAGATCAGCATATCGTCATCGTGCCGATGGTCGCGGGATAGGACGCTGCAGAAATGCCAGCTCACCACAGCAGAACTACAATGGCCTGCAAGTCTGGGACATGAGTAGAATATCCCCGCAGGATGCTCAAAAGGTCCGTCCAGCAAGGCCGTAGCGAGTGAAGATCCGAAGGCGTACCCTCTGGGGTACGTTGAGGGTCTGAACGATGCGAGAACGCCGCTGGCGGACGTTTTCAGCATCCTGCTAGGACGCGTCGCCCTCTATCAACCAAGGATGACGGACCCGCCCTTCAGATCGTGCGTCGTGCCGCTGGCACGCAGTTTGTCGATTTTCCATTCGACGGGAGACACCTGGATCACGTGGCCTTTGATCGTATGGAACTCCCCTTTCGTGAAGGCCACCACGTCGGGCGCCTTCACGTCCATCTGTAAGATGACCATTCCCGAGGCTGGATGTGTGAGCAGCAGACTCTTCGGGGTCTTATTCACTTCGTAGGCGCGTCGTTCGTTGATCATCAGAGTGCTATCGACGAGTTTTGCCGTCACTTTTCCGACTGCGTCGAACAACGCAAAAGTCACGAGTAAGTCGCCCGTCGTCGGTTTCAGTGCCACTTGAATCTGCGGAACGCCCTCGATCTCAATCATGCCATCGGTGTTGCGGTACAGATTCGAACCCACTTCCACGTCCATGTATGGCCTCAATTTACTACGATGTGAGAAACATCCCTTATGACTTCTTGATACGATCCAGAATCAATGCGATGCAGCCGCCGAGCAGTCCCCCTCCCAAGATGGTCGTGAGCAGCTCGACCAATTTAAGTTCCCACACCGATCCCTGCGCTTGCATGGCTTCCCGAATGCCACCTTGCAGAAGGATCACGGCCAGCGCCATGGTGGCGCCGACAACGAACCACCAGAGAAAGACTTTCAGAGACGACCACACAGGGGATCCTCAAAACTCCATCCGACGATCAAGGCTGCGATATTGAATCGCTTCCGCCACATGAAGCGGCTCAATCCTATCAGAGCCCGCGAGGTCGGCAATGGTTCTCGCCACACGCACAATGCGCCCATGGGCCCGAGCAGACAATCCAAGTTTAGTGAGCGCCTGTTCTAGGAGTTCCTGCGCCGGCGTCTCCAGGGCACAATACCGCTTCAGGAGCCGCGGCTTCAACTGGGCATTCGTATGAATCCCGTCTTGACGATACCGGTGGAGCTGCCGGTCACGCGCCGCCAGGACGCGTGATCGAATCGTGGCAGAACTTTCCGGCATGGGACCGTGATCGTGCAAGTCTCGCACGGAGACCGGTGGAACCTCGATGTGAATGTCGAGTCTATCCTGTAGTGGTCCCGACAATTTGGCTCGATATCGGCGGATTTGGTGCGGGGTACAGACGCATTCACGCGTGCGATCCCCATAGTATCCGCAGGGACAGGGATTCATCGCGGCAATCAACATGAATCGCGCAGGGTAGCGGAGTGAACCGCTGGCCCGGGTCAGGGTCACATGCCCGTCTTCCAGTGGTTGCCGCAATCCGTCCAGGACGGGACGGCGGAACTCCGGAGATTCGTCCAGGAACAACACGCCATTGTGGGCCAAGGACACTTCTCCAGGCCGGGGAACTGTTCCGCCTCCAATGAGCCCGGCATCGGAAATACTGTGGTGTGGGGCGCGAAAGGGACGGACGGTCAGAAACGGATGATTGGCCGGTAATTGTCCGGCTATGCTATGAACGCGGGTCGTTTCGATCGCTTCTTCCGGCTCCATGAGAGGCAGAATCGTCGGGAGACGTTTGGCCAACATGGTCTTGCCTGATCCAGGCGGTCCCACCATCAAGAGATTGTGGCCTCCAGCTGCAGCGATCTCCAGGGCGCGCTTTGCATGGTCTTGTCCCTTCACATCGCCATAGTCGTCATCCTCCACCGGGCGCGTGGTAAAGAACCGGTCCCGGTCTGCGCGAGCCGGGTTCAGCGAAACAGTGCCATTGAGAAATGCCACGGCCTCGGGGAGCGTGTGGAGTGGATAGGCCGTCACGCCCTGCACCATGGCCGCTTCTTGGCTGTTCTCAGCCGGCAAGAGCAGACAATAGTCTGGCCGACAGGCGATCCCAATGGATAAGGCACCGGTAATCGGCTTGATGTGGCCGTCCAGCGAGAGTTCGCCGACACAGATGCGGCCTCGTACATTCTGGGGTGGAATGACTTCTTCCGCGACGAGGATCCCAATGGCAATGGCCAGGTCGAGCCCGGACCCTTCCTTCTTGATTCCAGCCGGAGCGAGATTCACGGTGATTTTCTTTGCCGGGAAATGGAAGCCCGTATTCTTGAGCGCGGAGCGGACGCGGTCGCGGCTCTCCCGCACCGTGGCATCGGGGAGACCGACGACCGAGAATTGTGGAAGCCCTCCGGCAATATCGACTTCCACGTCGATCAAATGCGCATCAATACCGACGAGTGCAGCACTCAGAACTTTTGCGAGCATGGGTGACTCCGATGCAAGGCACGGGGCTGGTGGATTATAGGAACCCTGTCGAATCGTTGCAACCGAAACACCAGGAGACAGCAGCAATATGGTTCCATTTTGCCTTTTGTCATGAAACCAGTTCGAACGCTAGCTCCCCCGCCTCCCCTTCTGTATAATCCATTTCATGTCTGTCCCGTTCCACTCCCTGCAATCGAACCTGCTAGAACGCGCTTCACCCATCATGTTGCCTGGTACCATGTCTGTCTGTTTTTTCCTTGGTGGTCTGATTATGGGAGCTGCCAGCCCGGTCTTGGCCCAAGTGCCTGGTCGTTCGGCCACCACTTCTGGACCAGTTGGAGCGTCGATGGCCGTGCTCGCGATGCTACAAGATGCCGATGTGCTTCCTCCCGAAGGCACTCCCGATGCGAATCGCGTCATCAGGGTGGTCATCCAATTTCAATCGGTGTTTATGAAGAGCGGTGATCCGGCCGTGCACGCATTTCTGGACCGAGCATTGGCGGCAAAAACGGGAAGCGGTGCGGACGAAGCGGCGTCTCGATTCCGTTCGACAGGCTGGACGTCGGATGTGCTTGAGGCACTGGGTGAACAGTGGGTCGCCATGGCGATCGATCAGCGGGAGCAGCTGGCGCCGGGCTTTCGCCAATTCAATATCAGTCTGGCGGATTTCGATTGGTTGATGGAGCTCGTTGCGAAGGCACGTACCGCCTTCGAACAACGGGGTCAGAATATTCACCAGATGTTTGCGCAACGACGGCGGGAGATGCCGGGCGGGGCACAGTAATCGCAACAGGGAGGATGCAATGGCAACGAAAGCTTATATCCTGATCAAGGTCAAGGCCGGGCGGACGAAAGATGTGCTGCAGTCGCTCAAGCGCCTCGCCGGCGTCGAACAAGCCCACTCCTGCTTCGGGAGGCCTGACATTATTCTGTTCATCAGTGTCACGGACGAACGAGCCCTCTCGGATGTGGTGATCACAAAGATTCACCAAATTGAAGGGGTAGAGGAAACAGATACGCATATCGTCGCCGATGCATGACTCAGCGAGACGGGCGAGGCCGGCGGGAAAAGCGAGACAGGCGGCGATCCTGCTAACGGAGAGACGAGACGCTGACGGTTGCCCCGTCAAGTTCTGCCGAACGGTAACAAGCGTCGGCCACCTCGACGGCGCGACATCCATCACGCCCGGTGATAGGCGGCGGGGTGTTCGTTTCAATGGCATGGACGAAGGCGCGAAGCGTGGCGAGAATCGTCTGCTGCGGGTGGACGACCCATTCCAGAGGAACGCGGTCACCGATGACGCCGGTTACTCGCTGGTGACACCAATCGGCAACGATCTGCCCTTGGGCTCCCACCCACTCCGTTCTCGCTACCCGCCCCGCTACGACTCGTGCAATGTCCAGGACGCATCGTATGCCGCTCGCGGTCTGGGCCTGCACGATCGCCATCGTGTCCGGTGCCACGGTCGGAAGCTGGTCCAACTCGCAGCGGACGGCGACCACTTCTTCGCCGGTCAGAAAGGGCACCACATCCAAGAGGTGAACCCCAAATTCCAAGAGCGCCCCGCGCTGACCGGGTATCGGTGACCGAACCTGGTCGCTGGCTTTCGTTTCAATCTGGCTGGTGAAGGTGGCGTACCGGAGCCGGCCGATCTCCGGCAAGTGATCTTTTAAAAGAAGAATCGTCGAGTCGAAACGCAAGGTCTGTGCAGTCATAAGCAACAGGCCTGCGTCTTCTGCTGCCGTCACCATCGCTCGTGCTTCGCGGCCTGTCGGCGCTAACGGCTTTTCAATGAGAATCGGCTTCCTCGCCTGCACGGCCTCAAGACAGATCTCGAGACAGAGCGACGGAGGGGTCACCACGACGATGGCCTCTACTGTCGGATCGGCGATCAAGGCGCGATAGTCCCCATAGACAGGGATCTCTGTCGTCGTAAGCGAAGGCATTCCTTGCCCGATCCGTTTCCGGCAGAGAGCGGCAAGACTCACCCCTGGTAGATCATGCAGGAGATGGTGGATATACCGGCTGCCATGCCGGCCGGCACCGATGAGACCGATTCTAAGTGGCATAGTCGTCGAACAGTCCGTGAGGGTGAGAAAACTGTAGCCGCCATCGAACGCGGGGTCAACTAAAACTCGACCCTAGCAGGCTGCAGAAAAACCATTTCGGCATAGCAGGACTTCGATAATCTGTACGTCTGGGGCAAGAGCAGAACACTCACGCAGGATGCTCAAAAAGGCCAGACTTCTCACCCACCCAACCCTGGCAGTTATTTCACCCTCCCGCCCTGAGTCTGCCAAGACAGCCTCTTCACCCTATGACGCGGCTTCGCGGCTGACCCTCGTTTCACTTTTCACGCCTCGCGTCTTACGGTTCCTCTGAGCGATGGGAGAACGCTGCATGGGAACAGGCGCGTCTCGGCGCGCCAGGGTTCGGCGGGGGAGAAGAACGACTTTTTCAGCATCCTGCTAGCAGCCGGATTGACAGCCCGACGGCCTGGTCCCTATAGTACGCGCGCGTTGTATCAGCCCTACCTGAAGAAGGGACCCCCCGCAAAGCTTTGAGGGAGAAGAGATTATCGCAATGACATCGACCATCGCTCCCTTTACCTTGGATCAAATCGGCACCGGCACCGCTCGCTTTCCGAGTGGCGTCGCCATTCCCACGCTGACGGATGCCGCCGTCGATCCCTATATCCAGACACGCGTGTCGAAACATGTGCAGGTGGACTGTATTCAGTTTTGGCCTCAGGAAAAAGGGCTCTACCCCGGGCTCGTCTTACTGCACGAAGCGTGGGGGCTGACCGCGCAAATCAAGGATCTCGGCGCCAGGCTGGCGTGCGAAGGCTACGGCGTCATCATTCCGAACTTGTACGGACGACTGGGTGGCATGGTGACGGCCAACGCAGAGGTTGCGGATGCGCTCATGGGCAAGCTGAACGAGTCGCTCGTCCTGCAAGACATCAATTCCTGCTGTGAATTCTTGAATACGCGCGACCACATTAAACAAAATATTCACGGCGTGGTCGGTTACGGCATGGGTGGATCGTATGCACTCCGGTTCGCCTGTCAACGGAAACGGCTTCGAGCAGCAGTCGTCTATTACGGCCGAGTGATGCAGCCTGAAACCGCGATCAAAGATCTGTTTTGTCCGGTGCTCTATCACCAGGCCGGTCAGGGCCAGTGGGTGCCCAGTCAGGATGTGGACCGGCTTCGTGCGGCGGCAACCGAGTACAAGAAGCGTGTTGAAATCCGGACCTACCAAGACGCTCCCCATGCGTTCTGCAATGAACAACACGTGGAGAGCTATCGTGCCGATACGACGGCAGAAGCCTGGGAAACAACCGCCGCGTTTCTCAAGACCTGCTTCCAAAGCACCTAACGAGCTCCCCACCCGATCCTGTTGCTTGAGAGTCCCAGTCAAGCGCAGTAGAGTACCGCAATGCGCCATCACATCCTAGTTATTCGACCAGTCCAATCGCGAATCGGCATCGCCCTTGTGATGGTGGTCGTCTCTGTATTCGGGGCCTGGTTCAATGCCAAGGCGGACGAATCCCTTCCGAGTTCCACGCCCGATTTCCCATCGGTCATTCGTGCCCATTCTGATCAACTGGCCAAGATGGAGTCCGACAAGGACGCCAGCAACCTGTTTGTGTCGGCAATCGGTCCCGCACTCCAGATGGGCGATGTGGCCAAGGCATTGGGAGCCAACCTCTTGCCCGCCAAGCTCGCGAAGGAACTCCTGGTGCCGGATCTGACGGCGGCGGTTCATCGGATGATGGGCAGTCTAGCCGCCTGGCACCTCGCCTCCACCGTTCGGCAGGCTGTGAGAGATCAGCAACTCGCGACGGTGACCGAGCGACTATCCGGAGCCTCGCAAGCCTGGGCATGGCTCGATCAACAGGGAAAAGCGCCCTGGCATGACTCACTAAATCAACTCTCTGATGTAGTGGCCTCCCCAGAATGGGCCAAGGGGAATCAGGGAGAACCTGCATCAACCCTGTTGGTCACGGTCTTGGAGCGATCCACTCGCCTGGAATTGGACGCCATGCAGGCCAGCTACCAGGAATGGGATCGGATACGGAATTGGAAAGATCGGGTGCGTGGGCTCCGTGGACAGGCCAGGCTGTGCGGGACCTGGCAGTGGATCATTCATAACCATCAGCAACACCATCAAGAACAGAAGCTTTCGTTACTCTTTCCACCAGCAGGAAATACGCAGGCCACTCTGCCGGGACTCATGGAAACGATCGTGCTGGGCGAGAACGTCTATTTACGGTGGGAAATCGATGGTTGGGTCCAAGAAGATAGTCTGCAGTTTAGCAAAGAAGGCCAGCGTCTCGAAGGAACCTTCGTGAATTCCCAAGGAGGTTGGGGATCGATCAGCGGAAAGAGAACGGCTGGCTGTACGCCTTAGAGTGACGCGCGAGAATGGCGAGAAGGGCGCGACGCAAGGAACGTGGATCTTACCTCGTCTCGCTCGTCCCGCTTTCCCCGCAAGTCTCGCACAGTAATTATGCTAAGGAGTACGGCTCGTGGTGCGAGGGAGCGCATCCCGCCAGACTCCCCAACCTAAGAGTATCCAGCCTGCCATGAATGCCAGCCCACCGATCGGGGTCACAGCCCCCATCCACCGGATGCCCGCAAGAGACACCACGTACAGACTGCCTGAAAAGAGAAGAATCCCAAGGATAAAGAGCCATCCAGATTTTTCAAGGCGTTGTCCGGGGTAACGATCAATTGCCCAAGAAACTATACACAGCCCAAACGCATGATACATCACATACCTTGTTGCGGTCTCGAACACTTGGAGCATAGGCGCATCCAGAATTTCCTTGAGCGCATGGGCACCAAAGGCGCCGGCAGCAACGCCGGATCCCGCCAAAATGCTCCCAAGCACCAAGAATCGCTGAGAAGGTGAATGACCTATCATAAGTATCCTCCTAGCAGGATGCTGAAAAAGCCTCTTTTCTCACCCGCCCAACCCTGCGCGCCGAGACGCGCCTTTCACCAGGCATCGTTCTCGCGTCGCTCAGAAGCTCAACGTACCGAAGCTACGCCTCGCCTCTTCGCTCGCTGCGGCCTTGCTGAACGGCCTTTTTGAGCATCCTGCGTGACTTTATCCTATTGTCCTGGAAATAGAGACCACTCAATTTTCACCGTGCCACAACAGTTGTTCCGGAGACTCCTGATCCTCATTACTCATAACGGTTCGCCGCGAAATCTCCCGAAAGAACGTTCCTCGTGAAACGTGAAGTGGAACATATCTGACGATCTGTCGATCTGATGATTGGTCGGAAACTCAACAGGTCAACAGGTCAACAGATTCCGGAATTGCTTCACGAACGACGCTTCACACGCAAGTGCAGCGGATCGGCGATTGTAGCAGAAGCGCTCATGGATAATGTGGGCCAAGTCTCGATATGCCTCTCGAATGCCCCCGCTGCACATTGACCAATTCTGATTCCACTCCCCCCTGCTCATATGGGTATGATCTGACCCTGCAGATCCGCAAAGCAACGGATCGCTCTGATGAGTTGATTTAATGGGAACGTTTCCATAGGTCGTGCGTAGGTGCAGGAGATACAGACAGTTACCCGTACACCACTATTTCGGGTAAGGCCCCCCACCTCTTGAGGAATAGCCAAGCACCCCTTTCCCATACTACCCTGCGCATAACATGATGGCTCAAGGGACACAACAGACCTGGTGGGATAGTCCGAAGTTTACTATTGACTGCGTGCTAGCGAACGTAAGCAAGCAGCTTGAAGCGGACGGGTGCGTCCTCGAATGCTTAGAGGGTGGGCATAAGCTCACCACCCCTGATCACCTGAGAGCAGGGGATTTCGTGAAAGTCCAATTATGGTTGGAAGGCGAGGAGGCCTTTATAGATATCCGGCTGGCGGAAGTCAGAAAGGTTCACGACCACTGGATCACGGTGGAAGTGATCCAGGTGAGCCCAAATGACCGGATGAGATTGAAACGATTTATCGATGCCCCCGCAACCATGCACATCGAAAAACCTGCTCTCATCGACCATCTTCTCATTCGGGCCTAGCCCGCATTATTCATGAAGCTTCTGCTGCAAGCGCGGATGCCTGTCTCAAGCGAGACGGGCGAGACGGGGGAGGGTTGATCTGGTTCATCTGGTCTATCTGGTTCAACCAAACAAACGAGATAAACCAGATAAACTAGAGAGACCAGCCGGTGCTCGCGCTCCTCGCGCGCCACTCCGCCATTTCGCGACGCACCTTCATGAATAATGCAGGCTAGCTCAGTGTCAACCTCTCCGGATGGAATCAACAACACTACGGGTCGCTCGGATCAAATCGATCGCAGGGACGGCACAGCAGTCGAACGTACCGTGTGCTCGCCAGGTTGACATGGCGTGGCTCGGAGCCATTGGTGCGGCGGAATTGTCCGTGGATGGTTGGTCCAAAAATAGGGGAGGCACGCATCAAACGCAACCCCTTGTTTTTGGTGCCGGAGGCCGGGATTGAACCGGCATGGGCCTGTTAAGCCCGAGGGATTTTAAGTCCCTTGCGTCTGCCAATTTCGCCACTCCGGCAGCAGGGGCCGCAGTGGCGGGACTCTAGCATCGGGGTCTAGGTCGGTCAAGGTCGGCCTAGGAGCCTGTCCAACATTGACCTTTCTACTGCAGCGAACGATCCGCGACTATCTGCGTCGTGCTCGGCCCGCTCACAAGAACCGTGAAACGTGGGTCAGCCTCAGGCCTGCGGCCTCGCATCTGGCCACACCTCCTTCGCCTCGTCACGAACGGCAATGTTGGACCGGCTCCAAGTAGGCGCAAACAGCCTAGCAAGAAGCTGTTTGCGCCACAGGTCTGGCCGCTGAGTGAGCCACTCCAACTACACCGCTTCGATCCGCGGCCTCTGATCGTCCGTCTGAATGAGAGGCTTCCTGCGATCCATCACTTCTTTCACCCCGGATTGGACCGCCCGACTCCATCGAGTCGCTTGCAATTGGGCCTTTTTCGAATAGCGACCGACATCACGCCGGGTCTCTGCCCCCGTTTGCGGCGCGAAGAGTAATCCAATCCCCGCTCCGATCACCGCCCCACCTGCCACCAACGCTGCGACCTTCGCTACCTGACGTCCCTGGTCTGACATGGTGAACCTCCTTGACACGGTTGAATGAAGAATGTGAGTGCCGACACGCTGCATGCTCATGCTCTATTTCCTACAGCACTAAGCGTGCCAGACGAGAAACCACAAAATCTCCCATGATTCGTCGCAGCCCTGTTCCTACGATTAAGAGCGCTTAATTTTCAGTTGTGTTTTCCTCACAGTTCACGACACAGGCGTGACAGAAAACCAACATACGAAAGTGGTAGGCCTCTCAAACTGGCTCTGAGCAACGATCAGAATTGATGTTCCGCAGGGCAAACGCGTGCTTGCAATGGTTGAGACCCTCACCTATTATTCTCAAATACGCCACATGAGGCACTAATGACTTTGTTGCACGCGATCCCCTACCCCAACATCAGCCCGGTCTTTCTTGAACTGGGCCCCCTGCAGTTTCGCTGGTACGGTCTGATGTATCTGATCGGACTGGCGGGCGCCTATTTCCTGATCATGCGTCGAGTAGAGTCGAAGGGCCTCTCCATGACCAAGGACCAGGTCTACAATATGGTCGTGTGGGCTGCGTTTGGGGTGTTTATCGGAGGACGGCTCGGCTACACCCTCTTCTATAATTTTTCTTACTATGTGCAGCATCCGGCCAGTATCGTGGCAGTCTGGGAAGGGGGCATGTCGTTCCACGGCGGCCTGCTCGGAGTCATCGTTGCCTTGTTTTGGTTCAGCCAACGGCAGGGTATTCCCGCCTACCAGATTGCAGACTTGGCAGCCGCCGCCACGCCAATCGGGCTAGGATTCGGGCGACTCGGCAATTTCATCAATGGGGAGTTGTATGGCCGAGCCACCGATGTCGACTGGTGTATGGTGTTTCCGAGTGGAGGGCCTGCCTGCCGCCATCCCTCACAACTGTATGAGGCAGGTCTTGAGGGTGTTTTCTTGTTTACCCTGTTATGGGTCATCGCGAAAACCATACCGCCGTCGGGAACAATTTTTTGGAGTTTTATCACCGGCTATGGAGTCTGCCGGATGATCGTAGAATTCGTTCGCGAACCGGATGCCCAACTTGGTTTTATCCTCGGATCCTTCTCGATGGGCCAACTCCTCTCCCTTCCCATGGTCGTGGTGGGAATCTTTATGCTCGTCCTCGGTTATCAGCGGCGGACCTTGATTCAGGCTAAATCTCAGTAAGGCATCTCCTCGTCATCCAGCCCGACATGGTGTCCGAGTTCATGGACGACCGTGTCGCGGACCTCGTGAATGACTTCGGCCTTCGTCCGGCAGAGACGCAGGATGGGGCCTCGATAGATGGCGATACGGGCAGGCAGTTCACCAGCAGGCTGGAAAAAAGATGACTGATCAATCGGGACGCCTTGATACAGACCCAGCAGATCGTCTTCTGATTCCAGTTCAAGATCCTGCAGAACATCGGATGACGGTTCCTCTTCAACCACGATGGATACCTCATCGGCGAGCGTTGCGAAGCGGGCTGGCAGTCCAGCGAGTGCCTCTTGGATCCAGGCGTCGAATTCTTCCGGCGAGATAGTCATTGGATGTTTAGATCGTGGCACCGTTCTGGTCCCTCGCGATGTCTATCACTCAGTTCTCCCGAGCAACAACTTGACGATCACACCGATCACAAAGCCTCTCAGGAGAAATACGTCCTCCCAGTACACCAAAATGCATCTACGCCGCACATAGGATTTGGACTCGGTTAAGGGGGCTAGGTCACAACAGCAGCGACTTCACACGCTAAGCTGTTCAAGGACTGTTTTAGCCTCAATCAAGTCGAGGTTGTCGACGCCTTCGGTGAATCTGGAGTACACGGCCTTCAAGATGCGTGTGGCCTCATCCACTTTATTTTGTTTCCTCCAGAGCCTAGCCAGGCTCGTGGCGGTTCGAAGTTCAAACATTTTTGCATGCTGATCTTGCGCAATCTTCAAGGCTTCACACAAACACTGTTCTGCTGCCTGGACGGAGGGGTCGGATTGTGCGAGCAGCAGTTCGCCCTTCAGACGAAGCAGTTCCGCTTGCCAAAACAGTTCTCCCCCAGTTGCAGCAAACTTCTGCGCTTCCTCAATTGCGCCCAAGCCTTCGTCAATGCGTTTGTGTCGTAAATATATTTCTGCAAGCAAAGCCAATGTAAAAGTGCTGTTGAGACCTGCACCTGTGACTCGAATAGCGGAAAGTCCGTGTATTAACTTACCGAGACCTTCCTCTTGCCCATTTTCGGCCAAAGCCCATCCTTGAAAGGTCGTCGCCAATGCCAAACCCAATTCAAATGAGTATTGCGTTGAAACCGCAATGGCTTCGTCGGCAAGCTCCAGCGTTCTCTTCGCATTGCGGAAAGTGGAATAGATCCAGGAAAGATAAACTAAGGTAATAACTCGAGTGAATGGGTGTTCCAACTCCCTCGCCATGCCAATGACCTCCAGCGCCAGCGTTTCAGCTTGCTCAACCTCGCCTAATATCCACAATGTCCTGGCCAGGTAACTCGCCGCGGTTATCCCGGGATCTTGGGCATAGAGAAAGGCATGTGAGCGGTGTTGATTCGGATCATACAGGGATTTTGCGGTAATCAGATGGGTTCGTGCTTCATCAAACCGACCGAGGTAGAAATAGGTCGTACCCAAATTCCGGTGAGCTTCAATCAGTAGATCCGAGCTTTGCTCGTGGTTAGCCAGAGCGAGGAGATTTTCGGCTAGGCCGCGAGCATTGGCGAGTTGCCCTCTGACCAGATGGAATATCCATAATCCCCAAATGGCGCGAAACTGATGCAGGGAACCGCTGTTCTCCTGTGACAACTCCATCGCCCTTCGATAATTGTGTTCCGTTTCGTCGGATGCATATCCTTTTACGGACACCAAGGGGACTCCGCGTGCAATGAGGAGGTCCAACTCCAGGGCATTACGTTCCTGGCCTTGCGGCAGATCCGTTAGCAAATCTAGCGCCCTATTATAATGACTGAGCGCTTCGATATTGGCTGATCGTTCCGCATCTCTGCGAGCTGCAAGTTGCCAATAATCAATTGCCTGACCGGTCAATCCTGCCTGTTCATAGTGATAAGCCAGGAGCTCCGGTTCCATTTTTACCCTCTCGGGGAACCTGCTCTCCAGCGTTTTGGCAATTCGCGCATGGAGTACTCGCCGAGGTTTCTTGGGGAGGGTGCTGTAGGCAGCTTCTTGGACTAGAGCATGCTTAAAGTGGTATGTCGCAAGGGGTATCTCGCCCTCTTGGAAAATGAGCCCGGACGCGACGAACCGGTCGAGCGCTTGCCTCAACTGGCTGTCCGGCATTTCGACCGTGGCCCGTAACAGCTCGTAGCTGAATTCACGTCCGATCGCTGCTCCGGTTTGGACAATCTCTTTGGCCGGCCCCAATCGGTCCACCCGTTCCATGAGCAACGCGTGCAGATTGTCCGGAATGGGCAATTCCTTTAATGTGGCCTTCAAGGTAAATGCATCGTTGTTCTCAGTCAGCAGCCCGGATTCCAGCACATTTTCCGTCAACGCTTCGATATAGAGAGGCACGCCATCGGCCTTCGCCAGAATCGCCTGCTGCACCTCGGGCGGCAGCGTTTTCCCTCCTGTCATCGTCGCCATGAGTTCAGCACTCTGCCGACGTGGAAGCCGGCTCAGCGTCAGAAACGTCACGTGACTATAGTCCGCCCACACCGGCTTGAAGTCGGGGCGAAAGGTGATCAGCACCAACACGCGCATCTGCCGAATGCGGTCAATGATTCGCGTCAGGAGGTCCAGCGTCGTGGGATCTAGCCAATGGGCATCTTCCACAATGAACAACAGTGGACAGCGATCGGCCAGCCTTTGTAGATGATGCACGAGGGCTTCCAGCGTCATTTCCTTGCGTTTTTCGGATGACATAGTGAGCGGCGGGTACCGGTGATCTCCTCGAATCGAGAGTAGATCTGCAAGCAATGACACCGTGTCCTGGTTATCAATTCCGCTTTCGCGAGCCATGACGTCGAGTTTATTCAGTTGCGCCTGGGCACTGTCCTGACTGGCGAGTCCCGCTGCCTGCCGCAGAAAATTGATCGCCGGATAGAGCGCCGTATTGGTATGGTACGGTGAACAGTGAAATTGAATCGTCTGGTACCGTTCATCGGCGAGGCGGTCACACAGACTATGAGTCAGTCTCGATTTTCCGATGCCGGCCTCACCACACAGGAGCACGACCTGTCCTTCGCCGCCGACGGCTTCGCGCCAGCGACCCACCAGGAGTGCGAGCTCCTGCTCTCTGCCGACGAAATTGGTTAAGTGGCTGGCTCGATGGGACTCAAACCGGCTGGCCGACAATCTGATACTCAATACCTGCCAGGCTTGGACGGGTGTATCGAACCCTTTCAGCGACACGACGCCAAGATCCGCGAACTCGAACTCATGTCCGACAAGACGTTTCGTCACCGGGTCTATGACTATCTGATTGGGTTGTGCCAGTGCTTGGAGGCGAGCGGCAAGATTCGGGGTTTCGCCGAACACTGACCGTTCCTTGGCGGTGTCCTGCCCCATCAGTTCGCCGACGACGACGTGACCCGTCGCGATCCCGATGCGTGCTGCAAGACTAACCCCTGGATGGGGAGTGTCGTGATTGAGCGCCGTCACCGTATCCAGAATCGCCAGTCCGGCATGGACCGCGCGTTCCGCATCGTGTTCGTGAGCCTGGGGGTACCCAAAATAGACCAACATCCCATCACCCATGTATTTGGCGATATAGCCATTGAACCGACCAACCGCTTGGCTACAGGCGTCTAAAAAACGTCGGACCACATCCTGGAGGTCTTCAGGGTCCACCCGGCGAGACAGCGCGGTCGAATCCACCAGATCACAAAACATCACCGTCAACTGGCGCCGTTCGGCTTGCTCTCGCTCGAGAGGGACTGGCGGCGTGTCCAGACTGACGCCAAGGGGGAGAGACCCCGGGCCCCTACCTTCAGCGCTCGGTGACAATTGCGCGATCGCGCGCAAGAGTGTTTTTCGATGTCCCAGTAAGACACCCAGCGCCTCCAGGTCGCTCTCCTTCAGCTCGGGTAGTACATCCCACGTGATCGCATTGTGCTGAAACGCCTCAGAGTATCTCCCGAGACCAAGGTTATCCAGCCACGCTGATACACGATCATTCATAATGGATACAGTCGATGGTGGATATTCCAGCCTGTGAAGGATAGGATTAACTGCGTTAAGCGTAGGAGATTACTCGTTGCGGGGAGTAATCCTTCAAGCAATGATACACGTATGATGAACAGCGCTTCCACGAATACGATCCCGGAACGGCCTTTCATTCGACAGCTGGAGCGCTGGCTGGTCGGCCTGGCGATGATGGTCATCGCGTACCTGCTTGAGAAAGCCGTGTTACGTTCGATCAGGCGCAATGGCACGAAGTCTTCGTCGCGGGACCGCACTGCATCGTAAACCATTGTCATCTTCAACGCCCTCGCAGCAGATCGATCACCAGGCCAACGGTCAGTAGACCGGCGACGACTCCGAATGTTATCGGTACCCACTCTGCCACACCCGTCGCCATGACCGTGAGTCCGCTGGCCAGGACACTTGCCGCAGCGGTCAGGCCGAGCGCCAGACGCCGTCCCGTGCGGCGCACCATATCCTCCAGCGAATTGGCCCGGAAGTTCACCACAAGCTTTTGGCCAGGGCTGGCACCGATGAGGTGTTCGACCGCCTCGATCACGCGCAAAGCCCGTACTTTAAACTTTTGCGCTTGATACACCAGTGTCTTCGGGTTGAGCGTAGCACCCATGCGCTTGACCACCCAGCGCGTCAAGAACTTGCCGGCTATGTCGTAAGGATCGAGTGCTGGATCGAGATCTGCAGTCGCCAGTTGTACCTGCGCGAGGGCCTTGATGGCGAGCGTGAGCGAGGCCGGTAGCGGGACCCCATGCCGTAACGAGACCGCACTCATTTCTTGCAGAATGGGCCCGATCTGCATCTCAGCCAGCGCGGCCGTGCGATATTTCACCATGACTTCCGCGATCTCGCTTTGGAATCGAGGCACATCGAGATCGTTGCAATCGATGGCGCCCGTCATCATCAGTGTGATATCGGTGACAAACGCAGCATCTTCCTGCCACAGCGCCATCAACAATAACAACAGATGCTCGCGGAAGTCGGCTCCTACCTCGCCGACCATCCCGAAATCGAGAAAGTAGACGCGGTTCTTCCACCACATCAGGTTGCCTGGGTGGGGATCGGCATGGAAGAAGCCATCGACGATGATCTGTTTGTAATAGCTCTCCAGCAGTTGACGGGCGGCCTGGATGCGCTCTGGACCTGCCGGTGCCTGCTTGATCGGTATGCCCTGGATCTCTTCCATCACCAATAATCGGGACGTGGAGAGATCCCGGTACACGCTGGGTACGGCAAGGCGATCATAGCCTGCGAGCACACCCTGCATCCGCCCGATGTTGTCGGCCTCCTGACGGAAGTCAAGTTCACGGTGGAGCGAGGTGGAGAGGTGCTTGAACACGGCCTCCATATCAATCACCCGATTGAGCGCGGGACGCTTTCCGACTTTCTCGGCAAACACCTCGAGCAGGGCGAGGTCCTGTTCGATTTCAGCACGAGCGGTGGGTCGCTGAACCTTGACGACAACCCGATCACCGTTTTCGAGTGTCGCACGGTGGACCTGAGCGATTGTGCCGGCGGCGAGGGGACTCGGATCGATCGACTTGAACACATCTTCCCACGGTACTCCCAATTCCTGCTCCGAAACCCGGACCACGTCGCGCTCAGTCATGGGCGGCACGTGGCTCTGCAACAGGGCAAGTTCCTCAATGTACTCTACCGGAAGGAGATCCGGGCGGGTTGATAACACTTGTCCGAGTTTCGAGAATGTCGGACCCAGCTCTTCCAGGGCCGTGCGTAAGCGCTTGGCCTGCTGACGGCGGATGGTCGTATCCGGTTCGTCGGATTGGCCGAACAGCTCTGTGAGGCCATGTTTCGCCATCACGGTTGCGATTTGCGTAGCGCGCGCTACCAGCCGAGGCTCAAAAGGCGGAATGTCACCCTTCGGTCGGTGAGCTTGCACCGAGTCCGATCCAGGCTCACCAGTAGATGACAAGGTGTTCACGATAATCACGGTGCAGCGGGCATTGTGACTGATGCGGTTCGGTACGTTGCCGAGCAAAAACTCCTTTCGTCCCGCCATGCCAAAATTGCCGACCACCAGGACATCGATGGCCTCCTGCTCAACGGCGCGGACGATCGCCAATGCCGGATCGACATCAATAACGACCAGGGCATGACCGCGCTCCTCGGCGACCTGCCGCGCGAAGCCCGCCAGTTCATTCTTGGCGGTAGCAGCGCGTGTTTGTTCGGCTGCGCCGAATTCTGTGGCGGACGGATACTGCGGAACCACTACCTGTACCACGAACAGCTCTGCGTCGTAGCGATCGGCGAACCCGGCGGCCCAGTGGACGGCCTGGTCGGCGGGTTCGGAGCGGTCGGTGCCTACCATCACGCGCCGTATGGCGTGACTTTTTAGATGCTTTTCCATAGACGTAGATAACCTTTTAGCAAGAACAGAATCGGCATTACAGGATCAATGACTGTAGCAGGATGCTGAAACATTCTGCCAGCCTGTCTTGTTCATTTGGTCTGTCTGGTCCATCTGGTCTCTCTGGTTAGTCTGGTTCAACCAAATAGACAAGACGGACCAAACAGACGAGACAGACCGGGCTTGTCCCAGAGAGGCAGGCCAGCGAAACTCTGCTGTGCCGAAATAGTTTTTCCGCAGCCTGCTAGACATCAACAGCGACACCTGGCCGCAAAAAGACGAACAGAAACGAGAGAGACGGCAATCCTAAAGAACTCGCGACAGCTCGCGAATAACTATCCGCTTGGGATCGATAGTGATCCGCCCTGGCCTGTACGTCTGCAGCCGCCACCGTATCCGTCTTATAGTCGGCAATCCAGATTCGGTCGTCCAACCGGTAAATCAAGTCAATCACCCCTTCCATCATCTGGCCCTCTCCCAAGGGCATGACGAACGGGACTTCTCGTCCTAGTACCGTCGCACGTTGCAGTCTTTTGTACGGCTCGGAGGAAAGGAAGCTCTCAAAGAGCGCGGTGAGATCTTCCGTGACGTCGGCCATCAGTTGAGGATGATCCTGTGCCACATAGCGACGACTGGTCTGCTCGATGACATTACTGATTTCAGTGCGAGGCCTGGTGAAGTCCCACTGTTCGAGCACCGCATGGGCACAGACTCCGATAAGCCGAGCCAGATCGGCATCACGCCCTGTCACAGTACGCGGGAAAACGGCCTCGGGCCTGCTTCCTGCGAGGCTCGAAGGGGTCAGCCGTCGCGACGTCGTTCGACGTTGCTCCCACTCAACTTGCCTTGCGTGGCGGCGAATGAGAATGGGGCCAAGGGCAGGAGCAGGAGCGACCTTCGACAGAGGCTCCTTCCGGTGTCGTCTCGCTGCCACCGTGGCCGGCGTGATCACACGAGTGAGGCAACTTGTTCCGATACAGATATGGTCAGACGTCGATAGAGTCGTCTCGTCTGACATCGCTTCTCCGAGCAGAGCGAGGACCGTGTCATGCCCCGGTTTAGTGGTCTGCCCACCGGATAAGACCAGCAGATCGCGCGCGCGTGTCATGCCGACATACAGGAGCCGCCGCTGTTCCGCCTCTTCCCGCGCCGCCATCTTCATATCCACAAGCACGGCTCCGAGATTCGAGCGGCCTCCCATCTGCAGGCTATAACACCGGCTCGACCAATCATGATGGATAGACGGACCCTTGCGGAGATTCTTTGACCCCTGGTGCAGGCCGGGAAGAATGACCACAGGAAATTCCAATCCTTTGGCCTTATGGATGGTCAGCACGCGAACGGCATCCAGTGATTCCTCAGCCAGGGCGCTTTCTGCCTCATCCGGCTGTTGCGACACCCTGGTCATCATCAGATCAACGAACCCGGTCAACGTGAGATGGGGGCGATCGGCGAGTGTCTCGGCCATATCCCTTGTCTTCCGGAGATTGGCCACGGCTTGCTCGCCATGGAGCGACGCGGCGGCCAATTCCAGGACGGGCAATCTATCGAAGATCAGATCAATGGCGTCAGGCACAGGTCGCAAGGGAGCGAGTTGGTGCAGTTCGACCAAGCGCTCATAGAGCCGCCTCACCATTCCTGCCTGGGGATGGTTCCAGGCAGATAGCCGTTCCCGTTGCTGGTAGTCCAGGCCCTCTATCTGCTGGAGGGCCAGTAGGTCCCGGTCCGTCATGCCGCCCAGGGGTGAACGCAAGATTCCGACCAGCGCAATCGTATCGTGCTGGTTGTCGATGACCCGGAGGAGGTTGACCAAATCGATAATTTCCTGGCGCCGATAAAAATGCTTTTCCCCGTCAGTGATATAAGCGATGTCGTAGCGGCGAAGGGCATCGAGATAGACCTGGGCTTGGGTCAACTTTCTGAAGATCAGGGCAATGTGGCCCGGTTGGAGCGGACCGTCGCGTCGATCGCGATCCGTGACCGTCGTGCCGGCGAGGAGCTCCTCCTTCAGCCAGCGCGCCAGCGCTTCCGCCTCCGCCCGAGTCGCAGCCTGCACATCGAACTCCTCGTCGTCCTCTCCCGGCGTGACGAGGCGAAGCTGCGCTCCGGAGACTGAAACCTCTGGCTTTCGTTGCGGCCTGGCTGCCAGCCGTTCATTGGCTGGCTGAACATGTTCGGTCGGTCGGAAGAGCCGGTCGAAAACATTGTTGACGACGTCGAGGACGGCTCCATCGCTGCGAAAGTTCGTCACCAGGGAATAGACGCCTCCCCCGCCTGCTCGAATTTTCTCCACGACTCGTTCGAAGGCTTCAATGTCGGCCCGGCGGAAGGCATAGATCGATTGCTTGGGATCCCCCACGATAAACAATTTGCCCGGTTCCAAGTCCACGTCATGCCACGCGGTCTGATGGCTGCCCGCTCGTTCACCGAGGTAGAGGATGATCTCGTACTGCACCGGATCGGTGTCCTGAAACTCATCGACCAGGATCGCCCGATAGGTCTCTTTGATCCGAGCGCGGACGGCCGAATGGTCCCGCAAGAGGGTTTTGGCTCGGGCCAACAACCCATCGAAGGCGATCCACCCCGACGTGAGAAACCCATGATGTACCTGATCGAGGAAGGGTCGCACGAGCGTCACTACTTCTTGAAAGTATGACTGGTCAACCGTAAGGAGTTGTTGGGCGAGCCCGATGATGGAAGCCGCCTCTTGGAACGCAGCCTCATCCCATCCGGCAGGCGCCTTTCCCAGATCCTTCTCCAGGACGGCCCGTTCATCCTGAGATACGTGAGCAAGCCCCGGCGGCCCTTCCTCCAACAAGAGTGCCAGCGACCGCACTGCAGCGGCAAGCATCTGTTCCGCCTTACGCCGTTTCGGTCGATCTTGCGCGGCAAGGAGAATGGCTGCACGACAATGCGTGGCCACGATCCAGTCACGCAGGGCGCCCTCCAAGGAGCTGGATCGGCACTGCCGATCTAGCTCATCGAGGTCTACAAAATCCCCGGCGAGGGTAGCGGTAAACTGTTGGAGATCGTCGAGGGTGGTCCCAGCCAGAACTCGTCGCCATCGATCATGCTGTGGTCCGGCTGCTCCGAGCTCATCGTCCAACCATCGGTCCCAGCCTGAGTGAAATAATTCCTTGAAACGTGATCCGTCATCCTCTTGAAATGATGGATCAATCTCAGACTCAAGTGGATGGAGACGCAAGAGGTGCGCGGCAAAACTATGCAAGGTGCCGATCTGAGCTTTTTCCATCTGCTCAAGCGCCGTCCTGGCCCGTTCGCCTACTTGTTCAGCTGAAAGATGGTAACGGGTCCGGAAGGTGGCGATCATGTCATCGGCCTGCTCGGTTAAGCGAAGGAGCTGCGTGCGGAGCCGCTGCTTCATTTCTGTTGCGGCTTTGTTGGTGAAGGTGAGGGCCACGATCTCCGTGATGGCCAAGGGGTTTGGCTCTCTCATGAGGAGGTTGAGGATGCGATTGACCAGGATTGTGGTCTTGCCGGTCCCGGCTCCCGCAACCACCACGACATTGCGGTCCCAGATAGTCTCCGCCAGGAGCCGATCCTGGGAGTCCGCGAGTGTCAGTCCATCACTCATCGTGTACTTTCTGTTTTCTCAACCGGCGTAAGACTCGGGCCTGGGGAGACCGGTAAGAGCGCCACCAGGCCATAGCATCGTGGCGGCGGCAGGCGCCTGAAAATTCGCAGTAGTCGCAATAGCCATCGGGAAGAATGAAAAACTCTCTGCGTGTAATGCCTTGGACCAATGTGGAGAGCGTCTGTCGGATCATGTCACCGGTGTGGCCGGTCCAGAGACCCGCGTCAAACGTTGAGCGAGAGATCGGCTGCTTCCACTGCGGCGCCAAGAAGAGCAATTGGACATCGGTTGGTGCAGGCAGCGACGGCAGCGTCATGCGCGCATAGAGGGGTGGTTGCAGCCGAAACCCGCGCACGGCCGACAGGGCAAGGTTGCGATCCACGGCGGTGATCTCCTTCCCCTGCTTAAATTTATAGTCCACGATACGAAGCGCCGGAGGCTCAGCGCGATAATCGACACGGTCCAAGGTGCCATGAATCTTCAGGGAAACGGATAACCCGTCGGACTCCAGCGGGACGATTCCTTGGGCGGTCGCCTCAAACGCAACCGGGCGGAATCCGGTTGCCTGATACTCCGCCTGGTCGGAAGATACGGCAGCCGTGACCAATTCTGTCACCTGTTCGCAAGCCAAGGTCCAGAGCAGGGCGTGCCCCGTCCCTTGGCTTGCAGCATGGGAGGCAAACGTATTGGTCACTGCCGCATGCACCGTGGATTGCACCGTGGCCTCGGTCAGCGAGCCGTCTGGCCACTGAAGCAGCACCAACCGTTCGTAGCTCAAACGTAGCGATTCATGAACAAGGGTCCCGAGCGTTAAGGGAGGCAGGTGGTCGTGCTGGAGCCGTCGGACAGGCTCCAGCCGAAGAACTTTTTCTGCAAAATACTGAAAGGGACAGGTCGCATACCGTTCTAATGCTGTGGGCGAGAAGCTCCGTTCCGCGGCCACCGGTGACACAGATGTTTGTGCGCCGACCATGCCGTCGAAGGGACCAAGCTCGGGGGATTCTCGCTCGATGGTGTTCAGTGTGGCAAGGCCCTGTTCAAAGAGTGGCCTGTCCCGTCCCATCGTATCGAGTACAGGTCGCGCATCGTAGCCCTGCAACAGGCAACCCAAGGCCAATTCCTCTGCCGGTAAGAGGTCTTGGATCGACGGCTGTTCGCTGATCCGTTGGGTCAGCCGTCGAGGGACTGTCTCTTCCAGCTTTCCGATGAATCGTGGATCGCGCATCGCCATGGCGATGAAGCCGGACGGCGCCATAACTCGTCCTGTTTCATCGGCTCGCTGGTAGGACAGATACAGCCGATTGGTTGCCGAGCGGCTGAGGAGTTCAAACAATAGCAACTCCTCTTCATGCCCGGCTAATTTCTCATCGATCTTGTAGCCCAGGGTTGATTCCAACACGACGCGTTGACGGTCACGAAGAAATGGGTCTTCACGCACGTACCGTGGAAAGAGTTTTTCGTTCATGCCAAGAACAAAGAGCGCCCGAACCGTCCGTCCGCGAGCCGTCATGGCGTCCAGCACCTGAACACCCTGGTGCCGCTCCTCTTCGATGGGGATGCTGGTCTCGTCCAATACCAGCCGGAACAATTCGGCCCATTCCTCCCATGAGAGGTCCCCTCCCAGCGGGTCTAACTCCCGTAGACGGGCCAGCGAGGACCGGACCAGCGAGCCAACCTTGCTGAGATCGGCAGGCTCGGAGAGCTCTATAGAGGGTGCGTCGAACAGGCCAGGCACGTGAACATGCGATTCCACCAGTGTGAGAAATACGTCGGTCAAGGTTCCGATTGATCCTCGCACTGGGAGAGCCCGGCAATCGTGAATCAGTTGCGACACGAATTCCCACAGGTATGTCAGCTGAGAGGTCTCGCACATCCCTACAGTTGTTGCCTCATCGTCTTCCTCAGCCTCCGCTTCTGCATCGCGAAGGATCGACGAACTAGCCGGCTCTGCCAGGCGCCTCCATTCCACTTCCCCTTTCGTAATACCCAAGGTGTAGACGAGAGAACGCCACACATCAGGCCGGAGATTCACTCTGGCTGAACCGGCGCCCTGGGCGTGATAGAAGGGCGACGTGACCACATCCAGCATGGCAACACGATCGAAGTCATTCAGTGGGAGCGAGACGAGGCGCAAGAGGGTTTTGACCAGGGGTTCGCGCGCCAGCGGCCGTCCAGCCGTTGACGTGAAGGGCACTAGATGATGATCGAACACCGATTGCAGCCGAGCCTGGTAGGGCTCCAACGTACGGGCCACCACGCCTATCTCGTCGAAACGATAGCCGTTCACCTCGACCAAGGTCAGGATTTCACGGCAGACCGTCGCCAGCTCCTGTTCGGCCCCGATCACGTTTGTGACGGAGAGTTCAACCAGATCCGTTGTTGCGGTCCGGTCCCCTTCCCCACTCAGATCATCATGGGTGTCTGCCAGAGGAAGGAGATGACGCTCGAAAAATTGGCGGGCAAAGAAAAAAGCTTGGCGGTCCTGCAGCGGAAAGTACAACGTGGTCGGCGCGGCGCGGACCACCGATTCGAAGAATGAGAGTTGGACCTGCGAGAGGTCGTAGAAACCATAGTAGAACAGGCGTTGCAGCCCGTTGAGGAACGGTGAACCTGAGAGATCCCGGCCGAGTGAGGCCGCCAGATCATCCGGAGAACCAACCCCGAGCGACCGGCTGGCTTCCATGATGGCCGCATGCAGGGTGAACATGGAATGGAGCCAGATATGGTCATCCTCCTCGAAGACCCCTTCCGTGAGGGCCTTCAGCGCCGTCGTTGGAGCGACCACTGCGTCTTTCAAATCGCGCACCGTCGCCCACAGGCCTTTCCAGGTTCCTGGTGAGGCAGGTAAGCGCGTGAGCGGCTCAAGCCCTGGAAGCTTGCGTCGAACCACCTGCCGTACTAATTGTTCGAAGAAGAAATCGTCGACCAGTTGCAGGGTCGGTTCCGAACTGGTCTCGGAGACCGCCGCGAGATCATCACGCAGACGGAGGGCCAGCTGGTGGAACGTCAAAAAGTGGATGTTGAGGAAAGCGTGAGGCTCGTGACGCGTGAGTAACTGTTTCAACTGCTCGACTAGGGAAGCCGAGGGGACAATGACGGCGAGCCGAGCAAAGGGATCGTCGGTCTTACAGGACCGAATGTCCTCGACGAGGGCACGATCAAGCGCTGGATGAAAAGGCCCGGTGATGATGCGAAGCATCAGGAACCGTGACGAGTGATCGGTGATGGGTGACGAGCAGAAACCGGACAGAGAGCCATGATGTTCTCTTTGTGGCTAGAACTCATCACCCATCACACAGCACTACTCACTTGGTTAGCCGGTTTCCGGCCCCAACAGTTCGCCATTGCAATCCACACAACACCAGTCACCATCGATAAATCCCATCGGCTCGCCGCACATGGGGCACTCGGGCGGAGGTCCCTTGTCGATGACAGGGAGCTCAGGTAGCTCAAAATCGTCGTCGTCGACCATGGAGTGGTCCTTCCCCTACTCGCGCGGTTTCATTTTGAGTAACAAGGCCTTCTCGGCGCTCTCACGGCTCGGCACGCCGACGAACGTCAGTCGCCCATCGATAATGGTGGCCGGCACCGCCCTGACCGCATGCCGGTCGGCGAGGCTCCGTCCATCCTCTGTGGTGATATCCACCTCGCGATAGCTGAAACTATATTTCACCCGCAACTGTTTCCAGAGACTCTTCGCCGACGGGCAGGCCCCACAGCTCGGCGAGACTAAGAGCAAAATGTTCGGCATCGACTCCCTCCAACAGCGGTGCGAGCTTAACACCGGGTCGAACGGGGGAGCAAGCGAGGGGATGGCGCTGGTCTTGCAAACTCACCCTCACCATGCTAGCGTGCCAAGGCTTTAGTGCTCAGGAGACCGTCTCCTTCTCGCACAATCTCGTGCGTGGAGGAACAGTATCAAATTCATATCGGCGTCACGGACGTCGCTCGACTTGAGAATAAGGGGGCCAGTCCCCCTCGCCTGCGTCAGCAGGCGCTCTGCAAGTCTTGAGGGGAGGTGAAGGCATGGGAGTGGTTTCGATCAAGGAATTGTTAGAAGCGGGTGTCCATTTCGGACACCAGACGAATCGGTGGAACCCAAAGATGAAGAAGTTTCTCTTTGGGGAACGCAACGGCATCTATATCATCGACCTTCAGCAAACACTAACTCGGATGGAGCAGGCCTATGCCTTCGTCCGCGACACCGTTGCCACCGGCCAATCGGTGCTGTTTGTCGGGACCAAGCGGCAGGCTGCTGAGATCCTTCAAGAAGAAGCTTTACGCGCCAACATGTTCTTCGTCAACCAACGCTGGCTCGGCGGGATGCTCACGAACTTCCAGACCATCCGGAAGAGCATCGATAAGATGAAAAAGATGGAGACCAAGCTGGCGGACCCCAGCCAATACGGCCTGAAGAAAAAAGAAATTATGAAGATGCAGAAAGAGATTGTCAAACTTCAGAAGTATCTGAGCGGCATCAAGGACATGCGCGGCGGACCAGGAGCCGTCTTCGTCCTCGACACCCGCATCGAACACCTTGCCGTGCAGGAAGCGAAGCGGTTGGAGATTCCGATAATCGCGATCCTGGACTCGAACTGCGACCCGGACCACATCACTTACCCCATCCCTGGAAACGACGACGCCATTCGCTCCATCAAACTCATCACGTCTCGCATTGCCGACGCCTGCATTGAAGGCGCCCAATTGCGGGCACAGCGCGAAGAAGCAGATTTCAAACCCGTTCCTGCAGGGGGAGACAAAGACGCGGCCATCAGCTTCGCGAGCGCACCGGCTTCATAACGCCCGGCGTCGCATGCGTCAGCTACTACACTCACTGTTTACCCAGAAGGATCGTCACGTATGGCTGGATCAAGTCAGCTGGTCAAAGAACTGAGGGAAAAAACCGGCGCCGGCATCCTCGATTGCCAGAAAGCGCTCACCGAGAATGGCGACGACATCGAGAAAGCCATCGATTACCTGCGCCAAAAGGGTTTGGCCGCCGCGCTCAAAAAATCAGGCCGCGAGACCAAGCAAGGCCTCGTACACGCCTACATCCACATGGGTGGAAAAATCGGTGTGCTCATCGAAGTCAACTGTGAAACCGACTTCGTCGCCCGGAACGAAGAGTTCAAGTCGTTCGTCAACGACCTGGCCCTCCAGGTTGCTGCCGGGAAACCCTCCTACGTCAGACGGGAGGACATTCCTGCCTCGCTCATCGAGAAAGAACGATCGATTTATGAGGGACAGGCCAAAGAAATGGGCAAGCCCCCGGCCACATGGCCGAAGATCGTCGAAGGTAAGGTGGAAAAATTCTTCCAAGAGAGCTGTCTGATCGAACAGTCCTTTGTCAAGGACCCAGCTGTCACGATTAAGGACCTCCTCGCACTGAAGATTTCAAAAATCGGCGAGAACATGAACATTCGCCGCTTCACCCGGTACCAATTAGGCGAAGCATGAGCTCTGCCAACTATCGGCGCATCCTCCTTAAAGTGAGCGGAGAGATGTTGGCCGGTGAGCAGGGCTTCGGCATCCAACCCTCCATCCTTGAAGGCCTCGCGTCGGAAATCGCCTCCGTCGTGGCCCTCGACATCGAAGTGGCCGTGGTCATCGGCGGTGGTAATATCTTCCGAGGTATTGCCGCCAGCGCGTCCGGCATGGAACGCGCCTCTGCCGACTACATGGGAATGCTCGCCACCGTTCTCAACGCCCTGGCTCTGCAAAACGCACTCGAACGCACCGGCATTATGACGCGGGTCCAGTCCGCAATCGAAATGCGCCAGTTGGCAGAGGGGTATATCCGCCGACGAGCCATTCGCCATCTTGAGAAAAAACGCGTGGTCATCTTCGCCGGCGGCACGGGGAATCCTTACTTCTCCACCGATACTGCGGCGGCACTGAGGGCGATGGAGATCGGGGCCCAGGTCATCATGAAAGGGACCAAGGTCGACGGAATCTACGACGCCGATCCCGTGAAAAACCCCTCTGCAAAGAAATATCAGACGATTTCCTTTCTTTCGATTTTGAATCAAAATTTGAAAGTGATGGATGCCACGGCCATCAGCCTATGCATGGATAACAACCTTCCGCTCATCGTGTTCAACCTGAAGGAACAAGGCAACTTCAAACGCGTCGCCATGGGCGAAGCGATCGGAACCGTTGTCACACCCGATCGCCGCTAACTTTCTGGGGAGTCTCGCATGTCCAACCCTGCCGCCATACGCCAAAAGGTCACGGAAAAGATGGAGTCCGCACTGGAGCATCTCAAGCGGGATTTGGCCGGCCTACGGACAGGGCGAGCGTCGGTCGCCCTCTTCGACGGCGTTCGGGTTGACTACTACGGCACGATGACCCCACTGAAGCAGGTGGCCAATATTTCGACCCCGGAGGCCCGCCTCATCACGATCCAGCCGTGGGAGCCGAACCTGATCAAGGAAATCGAAAAAGCCCTGGCGGGATCGGGCCTTGGCATCACACCGTCCAACGACGGAAAGGTCATTCGCGTGCCCCTTCCGCCGCTCACCGAAGAACGGCGCAAAGAACTCAGCAAGATCTGCAAAAAACACGGCGAAGACACAAAAGTCGTTGTGCGTGGGTTCCGGCGAGATGCGAACGAAGACTTGAAGAAACTGCAAAAGGATGGCAAGTTGACTGAAGACGAGCTGCGAAAGTCCGAAACCGACACCCAGAAACTGACCGACCAATACATTCAAAAAATCGACGACGTGGTGAAGAAAAAAGAACAAGAAATCATGGAAGTGTGATCTCGATTTCGACCGTGCTACCCACCTACGCCACCGTCAATCTCACGGCACTCGCCCACAATCTCTCTTGCATCAAGCGCTATCTGTCCCCCGGCTGTGAGGTCATGGCCATCGTCAAGGCCAATGCGTACGGGCATGGAGCTGTGGAGACCGCTCAGGCGCTTACCCGCCAGGGCATCGAGCGATTTGCAGTGGCCTCGCTCGACGAAGGTATCGCACTCCGCCAAGCCGGTCTTTCAGCGTCTATCGTGGTTCTGGGAGCGCTCTTCGAGGAGCAGGTGTCCGACCTGGTCGCTCACCGGCTGACACCGGTCGTCAGCGATGGGCGCATCCTTCCTACCTTGGCGAAGGCCGCTCGTTCACATCCAACCTCCTACCCGATTCACCTCAAGGTCGAAACCGGGATGGGACGATTAGGGTTTTCTCCGGAAGATCTGCTCTCATTCCTCGACAACCCTATCTTGCGGAGTCCCCTCCAGGTCGAGGGCATGATGACCCACCTTGCCGACGCAGACGGAGCGGACAGCGACTTCACGGAACGGCAACTTGGCGCATTTCGTGCCATGCTGGAGCAGATCCGACAACGTGGTCTCTCCATCCCGCTGGTGCATACGGCAAACAGTGCCGCCATCGTCAGGTTTCCCGACGCGCACTTTTCACTCGTGCGCCCCGGCATCATGCTCTACGGGTACCACACCTTGCCCGCCACAATCCCCGCTCCTGATCTCACACCTGTCCTCTCGCTTCGAACCACGATCGTCCAACTTCGGACAATTCCACGAGGGAGAACCGTCAGCTACAACGGGACATTTGTCGCGCAACGACCGACGCGCATTGCGGTGCTGCCCATTGGTTACGCCGACGGCTATAGTCGGCGGCTCTCCCATTGCGGATCGGTCTTGATTCAAGGACGCCGCGCCCCGATCGTCGGTCTGGTGTGCATGGATATGATCATGGTGGATGTCACCGATCTCGCACCGGTACAAGTGGGTGAGGCCGTCACGCTGATCGGGCAACAGGGCCAGGAATCGATCTGGGCTGATGAAGTGGCCGACTGGATCGGCACGATCCCCTATGAAGTCCTCTGCGGGATCGGTTCCCGCGTTCCGCGCCTGTACGAATCCGCCTGACGCACGACGTTTCGCTACGCGAGACGGGCGAGGGTTCGACGTCCGAAGTTCGAGGTTTCCGGAACTTCGAATCCCGAACTTCAAACTTCGAATCGCGCCTATCTCGCCTTTCTCGCTCGTCCCGCCCATCTCGCGCATCCGGCTAGTAGATCATTCGAATCGACACACCACCGTTATACAGCGTGGTCCTGTAGGTTCCATCGACGGTCGGATTGCGATTGCCCAGCACCGTACGGTCCTCGTAGAGCGCCGTTTGAAACGAGAGATCGACTCCGATCGCTTTGGGTTTCAGCGAGCCCACACCGAGGTCTCCACATCGCATCAGGCCCAGAAACGACCCCTGCTCCTTGCACAACAATCCAATCCCTCCCCCCACGATGTGGAGGTCCGAAGAGGGAATCCCTGGATCATAGGTCAAATCAGGCATTTGATTTTGCTGGTTGGTATAGCCGGCCCGCAGCGCCACCTCCCAGTTCGGGAGCGATTCAAGCGCCAGCCACTTGTATTCGGTTCCGAGCATCACAGCATAGGTACTACTCCAGTTCTGCGGCTGCGCAATCGTCATACCGCTCCCCAACGTGACATCGAGATTTCGAACAGACTTCCACCCCACGTAGTCGACGTCCATCTCCAATTTCCACTCCCGTTCACTCGTCCGAACAGGCCAAATCGCAATCGCTCCTGTAATGATTTGCGGTAAGACCAGTGTGGCGCTGGCATCGGACACTTTGGCTCCATTAGCCAATAATGCGCCGCTCAGGTGCAAGGTCGCTTGACTGCGGTAGACGATGCCGATGTTTGCCAGCGGCTTCCCATCGGGATTGCGCAACACCGTATACAACAGGCTGGCGTTGAAACCAACCGCGGTGTCTTTCCCAAAAAGTTCAGTTTTCACCCCGGCGGCAGGAATCGACTGTTTCTCTGCATGACCTTCGCCGGCGAGTCCGCTGAAGGTATAGATATCCGCACCCAGCCCTAGAGAGAGGTTCTCCGTGGCCTTGTAGGCGAGGGTAGGCTTGATATCCAGAAGCGGCAGCGCGTTGAAGGTCGTGGCCGTCCTGAACGGCCCATCGTTCGGCCAGCGAGTCAGCGAGCCGAACGGCACAGTCAGGCCAATTCCGGCAGAAAGGTTACCCAGTGCCGTGATCCCGAGATCCTTCAAATTCGCGACGATGTATGTGTGCGTAGGCGGCGGCCAGGCAAGACTGCCGTTGCGATCGCCGGTCGCATTGACGCCGCTCGAACTTGTAAAGTTGGTCGTACCGCCGGCAAGAAGCCCTCCTGCCAAGATCTGCACCCCCTGCAACTGCGTCATCCCTGCCGGATTGTAGTGCAGAGCCGAGGGGTCGTCGGCTTGGGCTGCAAAGGCATTACTCATCGCGGATGCGGCGGCTCCCTGCCCTTGAATACGGGGAACCTGTGCGGAGGCCATCCCGGGTAAGCACGCCAAGCACACCCCTATCATACAGATCCACGGCATCCACATCCGAAGAACCGATCCAGTCCTTCGACAACACCTCCCCCAGACTCTCCTAGTCATACTCCTCTTCTTTTTGTTCACCCGAGCATGCCCGACTCCCCCGCAGACTCCGATAACGGTCGCTCCAAAGGCCGAAACCAATAGTCTGCGACCCGTTGCAGCTCGTCGACATCGAACGGCTTCAGCACATAGGCCTGCGCACCCATGCCGATCGCGCGAACCGCCAATTCTTTGGAGCCTGACGCTGTGACCATCACAATCGGGATCTGCTGATCCCATCTTCGAATTTGCCTAAGCACGTCCATCCCATCCATAGAGGGAACGCCAATGTCCAAAATCATCCCTTCGAACGTCTCGGACCGCACCGCTTCCAGCGCTCGGACTCCGTCAACCGCCGACTGGACACGATACCCCTTGGCCTGCAAACAATCCTGGAAGAGTTGACGAATATCCGGATCATCATCGACGACCAGGATGCGGGGCGCTTCTGCCGATGAAGCACCGAGCGACACCGCGATCGTGGGAAGCAACGGAATCGTGAAGGTCAACTCCGCACCGTGCCCTGGTTCACTCCGCGCGACGATGGCCCCACCTTGTAGTTCCACCAACGTTCGCACGATCGACAAACCCAAGCCCAGCCCTTTCGTTCCGCTCCGGACCTGCTTGACTCGAAAGAACGGATCGAATATCTGGTCAAGGAACTCTGGCGGAATACCCGGCCCGGTATCGCGCACAGAGACCCCGGCGAGCGTCTGGTTCTCCTGCCTCACCGTCACCATAATGCTGCCGGCCTCCGGGGTAAACTTCACCGCATTCTGGACCAAATTCGTGATGATCTGGATCAGGCGATCGCGATCCGCCCAGACTATCAGTGGGGCAGGAGGAGCGACCGCCTCCAATGTCTGCTGTTTGGCCTGGGCCAAGAGGCGCAATTGTTCGACCGCATCCGCCACACAGCGCCCCAGGTCGATCTCGCCGGGAACGAGATCCAACCTCCCGGATTGAATCCTCGTGCGATCCAACAAGGCCTCGATCATACGGATCAACCGGTCTGAATTCTCCAACATCCGTGACAAATAACGCTGCTGTTTTTCATTGAGCGGCCCCGTCAATCCATCGAACAGGTTCTGCAAGAACCCCTTGATCGAGGTCAACGGCGTCTTGAGCTCGTGCGAAACATGCGAGAGAAATTGAGACCGCAAGCGATCCGCCTGCTCCAGCTCAGCCGTGCGTTCACGCACTTTGACTTCGAGTCCCACGTTCAACTCTTCAATTTGTTCATACGCGGAGGCGTTATCCAGTGCGATCGCGACTTGATGGGCGACCGTCATCATCAACTCAAGATCATCCTGTATCAGGATGTTTTGGCACCAGCTTGGCACCAGGGAGGCGACTTATATCATCGCTAGGAGCCTGTCCGACATT
>PLBR01000231.1 GCA_003135435.1 Nitrospira sp.
TGCATGAAACTGCGGGCGCGTTCCAACACGGCAAAGGCCGCATGCCCTTCATTCAGATGACAGACTTCCGGCTGAATGCCAAGCGCACCAAGCAGTCGCCATCCACCGATCCCGAGCAGTAATTCTTGTTTGAGGCGCAGCTCAGGCCCGCCGCCATACAGTTCGCTGGTAATGCCTCGATGCGCGGGGAAGTTCGCCGCGTCATTGCTGTCCAGCAGGTACAGCTTCACTCGGCCGACCTGGACCTGCCAGGCACGCAGCCAGACCGAGTACCCAGGTAAGGCAATCTCCAACCGCAACCATTCGCCATTCGCGTGGCGCACCGGCGTGATCGGCAACTGTCCGGGGTCGTTATACGGGAAGAGGGCCTCTTGCGCGCCGTCCTTGTCGATCACCTGGCGAAAATAGCCTTGCTGGTACAGCAGTCCTATGCCGATCACGGGCACGCCAAGATCGCTGGTGGCTTTGAGCTGATCGCCAGCGACATTACCCAGCCCGCCCGAATAGATGGGCAACGCTTCGCTCAACATAAATTCCATGCTGAAATACGCCACACAGGTCAGCGGAGATTGTGGGTAGGTGTGCTGAAACCACGCGGGCGCCTCCGCCGCATCGCGCCTGGTTTGCACCAGATCATCGACGTGTTTGCGAAACACGAGATCGTCTAACACGCGCTCGATCTGGTCGCGCGCGACCGTCTGCAGGACAACCCAGGGGTTATGCGTGATTGCCCACAGTTCGGGATCAAGTTGCCGCCACACTTGGTCGGTCGCATGATTCCACGACCAGCGCATATCCAGGGCCAACTCGGCCAGGGAATCGAACCCCTCGATTTCCGTGGGGAGAAGATTGTAGATGGGGTGGGTGACACGTGTCTGTGTGCTCATAGATTTTCCTTCGGTGTTGGCTCGGATGGCATCCCTGGCTGCTGCGGGGACGGCGCCAACGCATGAGAGGGTTCTTCTTTACCGACGAGGTGATAACCAGTCGCTGGCGTGACGATGCGGACTTTGTTGCCTTCGAGCAACGCGGCATTGGGGTGGGTCACAATGCGGTCGGTTGTGGAAATCCCCTCTGTCACCTCGATCGTTCCGGTGAGGATTTTGCCCACGGCGATCGATTTGAAGTGCACGCGGTCGTCCTCCGTCACCACGGCCACTTGCGTGCCGAGTTCCTGAAACACCATCGCGCTGGACGGAATCGTGAGAGCAGTCCTATCAGTCGGCACCGTGAGACGGACCGTGGCGTAGGACTCGGGCCAGAGGGCTCTATCCTCGTTGTCGAGTGTGAATTCGGTGACCGCAGTGCGCATGTCCGGATCGAATCCACGGGCGACGGTCCGGAATTTGGCAGTGAAATGACGATCAGGCAATTGCGGCACCGTCACGTTGGCCGTCAGGCCTGGGTTGAGGTAGGCCCCGAACGACTCCGGCATGTTGACAAACAGGCGCATCCTACTGACGTCGGCCACAGTAAAGAGGTTGGCGCCCGCGTGGCGATTAGTGATATTGCCTTCCTTCGTGACGTAGTCGCCGACGTTGACGTTGCGTACGGTCACCACGCCATCGTAGGGCGCGATGATCGTCTTGAACCGGATCAGCGCCTCGAAGTTCCTGACGTTCTGCTCCGCTGCGTTAACCTTCGCCGCTTGGGCTTTCGCCTCCGCCACCTTCACCGTGATCGACTGTTCGGAGACCGCATGCTTTGTGCGCATTGCCACCCAGCGCTTCGCTGTGATGTCGGCGAGACCATAGAGCGCGCGCTCCGACGCCAGATCGGCCTGGGCCTGTGCATATTGAGCGTCGAGGGCCGGCGCGTTGATTTCGGCGAGGATGTCGCCCTTCTTCACCAGCGCACCGTAGTCCTTGTACCACATTTTCACATAGCCAGAGACCTGTGCATAGATCGGCGCCTCAAACCAGGCCACAATATTGCCGGGGAGCGTAATGGTTTCGGTCGGCGCCATCGGCTTTGCATTGGTGACGGCCACGGTGCGGACGGCGTTTTCGAGCGTCTGCTCGTGCACCGCAGCGGTGGCGAGGTTGCTCTCATAGATCCGGAAGCCGCCGTACAGCACGCACAGCAGGATCGCTGAGATTGCGACGAGTGCAACGCGTCTTTCACGCAGGGTCTTCATGAGGATGTTCATCTTACGTACGGTCCTTTTGGCGAGCGGCTCGTCTGCTGTAGATGATGGCGTACACGCAGGGCACTAAAAACAGCGTAAAGAAGGTTGCGACCGTCAAGCCGCCCATGACGGCCCGACCCAGCGACGCATTCTGGGAATTACTCAACGACATCGGCAGCATGCCGACGATCATGGCTGATGCGGTCATGAGCACCGGACGGATGCGGGCTTTCCCGGCTTCCTCCGCGGCCCGCAGCGCGTCGCCGTGCTCTTTGAGCCGTTCGCGGGTGTAGGACACGACGAGAATCGAATTGGCGGTCGCCATGCCCATCGTCATGATGGCGCCCGTCAGCGCCGGCACGGAAATATTTGTGTGTGTCAGGAACAGCGACCACGCGATGCCCGCCAATGCGCCGGGCAAGGCCGTAATGATGATGAAGGGATCGAGCCACGATTGGAAGTTGACGACGAGCAGGAGATAGATGAGCACGATCGCGGCGATGAGACCGACCACCAATTCGACATAGGCGATGTGCATCGTTTCGGCCTGGCCATGGATTGTGAGCGCCGCGCTGCGGGGCAACTCTTTCTCCATGCGTTTCGCGACCTTCCCGACATCTGCCAGCACGCCCCCGAGGTCGCGCCCTTCGGCGGACACATAGATGTCGAACAGCGGCATAATGCTCGCGTGCGTGACCTCGCCCGGCGTTCCGACCGATGAAACCGAGGCTACATTGCCGAGCAGATGCGTTTTATTTTCCAAAGAGTTGAGATTGCCCAGATCGACAGGGATGGTCATCAGATCTTGAATACTCGTGAGCTGCGTCTGCGGTGTATAGATATTGACCTGGTAGGAGAGGCCGGTCTTGCGATCGAGCCAATATTGCTGGTCGACCTGTTGGGTGCCGGACGTCGAAAAGAGCAGATTGTTGGCGATGTCCGATTCGGTCATCTGTATGCTGAGTCCGAAACTGCGATGGCCTTCGACGAAAAGGGTCGGCGTGTGCATCGTCTGCTGGATCGTCACGTCGCTGGTGCCATCGATCTTGCTCAACTCATCCGCCAATTTGCGTACGAACTCGTAGTTGGCTTGCATCTCCATGCCGTTGATCTGGACGTCGATCGGCGAGGGCGAGCCGAAGTTGAGAATCTTCGCGGTCAGATCAGCCGGCTGGAACGTGAATTCGGTGCCAGGATAGCGCTCATTCAAGCCTTTGCGGAGAGTGCGCCGATAGTCCCAGACCGGCGACCTATCATTCTTCAAAGAGATCGTCAGGTCGCAATCCTGCGTACCGATCGTCGGAGTCGGAATGAAGGCGAGGTTATGCGGTCCGACCGGCAGCCCGCAATTGCTGATGATGCCTTCGATCTGACCGGGCAGCATCTCCGCGATGTCGTTCGAGACGAGGGACGCGACGCGGCTTGAGACCTCCAGGCGCGTGCCGAGCGGCGTCCGCATATGCATCTGCAAGGTCCCCGACTTGATTTCGGGGAAGAAGTCGCGCCCGTTGAAGTAAAACAGGCCGAGGGAGCCAAGCGCGATTGCCAGAGAGATTCCGACGAACGCGCTGCGATGGGCGATCGCCTGTTTGAGCAGCCCATTGTAGCGATCACGGAACCGCTCGAAGCCGCGCTCGAACCCCTGCTGGAGGCGGGCGAAGACGCCCCGCGGTTTCTCCGCTTCGGGCCGCCCGCCGTGCTCATTGGCCTGCGGTGCGTGGTGTTCTACAAGCATATGTTTCGCCATGGTCGGCACCAGCGTGTACGACAGGACGAAGGAGGCGAGCACCGCGAAGATGACCGCTTTCGCCATCGGCATGAACAGCCAGCCGGACACGCCGCTGAGCTCGAAGAGCGGGAGCCAGACGATGACGATGCATAAGGTGGCGACGAACGTCGGGACGACGATCTGATCGGCGGCGTCGATAATCGCCTCTTCGAGCGGCTTGCTCATGGCGAGATGGGTGTCGATATTCTCGATCATCACGGTCGCGTTGTCGACGAGAACGCCGACGGCCAGCGCCAATCCGCCCAACGTCATAAGATTGATCGACTCTCCGGCCATTTGCAGGCCGATGAGCGAGGTCAGGATGGAGAGCGGAATCGAGGTGGCGACGATGACCGTCGCCCGCCCTGAGCCGAGCAGTAGCAGCACGATGAGACCGGTCAGCGCGGCGGCGATCAGCATTTCGCGCACGACATCCGTGATCGACTCCTTCACGAACATCGAGGCGTCGTTTATGATTTTGACCTGCACGCCCTCGGGCACCACTTTTTCAATGCGCGGGATCGCCTGCTTAACCGCGTCGACCACGGCCAGGGTCGACGCCTCGCCGCTCTTCATCACGACGATCATGACGGCCTGTTGGCCGTCCACCAGCACGGCGTTCGTTTGCGGCGGGCCGGCGAGTTGCACATCCGCGACGTCGCGCACATAGATGAAGGAATTTCCCTTTCTCTTGATCGGGATATTGTTGAAATCCTCGACCTGCATCGGCGAAGCGTTCGTCTGGACCATCCAGTCCGTCGCCTCGATCTTCTGATCGCCCGCCGGCAGTATGATGCTCTGATTCCGAAGGGCTTTGTGGATATCACTCGCGGTGAGGTGACGGGCGAGCAATTTCTGCTGATCGAGCGACACCAGCAGCTGCATGGGCTGACCCCCGTATGGATGCGGCAGGATCGCTCCAGGTATTTCCACGAGCAGGGGTCGGATTTGCGTGATGGAGAGGTTATAGAGGTCCGCCGGCGTCAGCGTGTCGGAGGTGATTTGGAGCATGGCCACCGGCACCGAGGACGCTTCGAGACGCATGATCATGGGCGGCGAAATATCCGGCGGCAGCTGTTTGACGACCGTCTGCGAAATTGCCGCGACCTCAGCTTCGGCGCCGGCGACGTCGATGCCGTCCTGAAGAAATATATTGGTGATGCTGAATCCGTAGTAGGAGTGGCTTTGGATATGCTTAATGCCTTCGACCGTCGAGGTCAAGGCGCGTTCGAAGAAAAACGTGATGCGGCCGGACACATCGCTCGGCAACAGGCCGGCGTAGGACCAGACCACGGAGATGACGGGAATCTTGATATTCGGAAAGACGTCGGTCGGTGTTTGGAGCACCGACTTCGCTCCGAACAATACAATTAAGATCGCCAGAACGACGAAGGTGTACGGCCTGCGCAGGGCAATGAGGACAATCTGGTTCATGTGCGAAGTCTGCCATAAGCGGTTTGGTTTACTGTCATGTGGACACAGTTGTCATAAAGGATTGGTGTTGCTCGCCGAACAGGATGCCAACTCCTCGCCAGCATCCCAGCCGTGAAGCCATTGATGAACTCGGACTTCGCTTCAGAGATAGTCGCCCATGGAATTCATTACCAGTCATCATTGCACATCTTGCATGGCACAGGAGTCAACGCACAGATGATCGGCTCCACGGAAGCTCTCTGCATACATCTTCTAGATGTTTTTTGCCCCGAACGGACGTGCCGCAAACCATGTAATTGAGAATTCGTTGTTGTCGGCTCGGGAACTGTAATCCGTGCAGGCCAGGGTTCATAACCAACCCCCGCCAAAACCCGCTCGCTGCAAGCCGCTGACGATGTACGGGCAGTCTCGCATCAATCGCCACAATAAGCCGGTACGATAGTTTTCGATCATCAAAATAATCGGCCCTTGATTCAGCCCGTAATGCCATGGTGATATCCAGCCATAGGGATTGCTGGATGTGACCGGGTAGGTCGGGTTAAACGTCGCTTTGAAACCGTAGGGGTTGAATTCTGTTAATTTAACCTGATTAATATAATAGTCTATCGCGGGCAGCACGATCTCGGGCGC
>PLBR01000012.1 GCA_003135435.1 Nitrospira sp.
ATGAACTTGGTGCAGATGTCGCGCTCGCTGAGGCTCCGCTTGTCCATGATGGTCAGCCGTCTCCCCGCCCCCGTTCAGCCGGCTCGGTGCTCACTTATTTGCCGGCACAGGCACGGTGCATCCCGGTCATTATAGGTGCGGGTTCCTCGGCGCGGTGATAGAAAAAGTCGCCCCGATGATGCCGACCTCGAAGAAGTCTACGAGACCGAGCGGCACCTGCTTTACGTTGCCTGCACCCGTGCCCGCGACCATCTGCTCGTGACCGGCGTCAATCCGGCGTCAGAGTTCCTGGACGATCTCACCGGGTGACCTCCGGGGAAATGCCCGATCAAGACGATCAGTTAGGACGGTCGGATCACCAAGCGTCCCGGCAGCCGGCGTTTATACGAAGCCCTCCGCAACAAGTTGACTGCCCGCCGAAGTGATCTCATGGAGCTCTCCTGAGCCTTGAACCACCCGGCTCCAACTCTCGGACACCAACTTAGCCTCAACACCCTCGGTCTCCAGGCGATAGCTAAATCCGCCAGCCATGCCCGGCACCGCGAACCAAACCCGAAGGTCATCGAACTCCAGCAGCGGCTCCAACTCGGGTAGCCGCAGCCCATGGTCCTGCACCTGACGCTCGGCCCGTCCACGGATGACGGCATGAAAATGTGCTTGCACCTTGAGCAGAATGCCGATGGGAACGCGCCGCTTCAGGTCTGGGGCGAGAATACCGAGCAGATGTGACTGCTTCCGCCTCTCGGCTATATCGACGGGCCGTTCGCCCCGGACATTCTGCAAGGTTCGCCAAGCGCCCAGGCCGATCAGCCTGTGGACTATCTCTGGCGGCGCACCACCATGAGCGGCTTGGTGCAGTGGGGCGTATAAAGACGAACCGCCGGGTCGTGTGGTGTTGACCAACTCCTGATGCTCGGAAAGGATCGCCATCCCTCGGGGCCAGTCATAGTTTTTGGCGGCGTGTGCAAGCCCCTGCCGGACTCGAACTGACTCTTCGCCCAAAGTCTCAGGACGCGTTAGCCCGTCCCAAACTGGCTCCATCGGCGAGATCCTTCATCATAATCCCCAATCGCGCTGGCCGCTGGCAGCGATCGGGAGAAGTCGCACGATAGCATGAGACGGTTATCGGATCAGGCAGCATTCAGCGACCAGATCGCCAAATTCAACACGGTCGCAAACCCGACCCAGACCGCCAGCGGCCCCATACACCACGCCGCAATTTGGTCGAACCGCCAAAAGAGGATCACGGTGGCCGAAATGACCATCAGTTGCGGAACGATGTTGATAAGGCCGAGCAGAGGACTATGCGCGGCGAAAAACATCCAGGGCCACGCCGCATTGAGCGCCAACTGAACGAAGAACACGGTCAGCCCCAGGCGGCGTGCCGATGTCTTTCTCCGCAACCGCAGCACCCGCCAGACCGCAAACGCCATCAGCACGTAGAGGGTCGTCCAAACCGGCCCGAAAACCCAATTCGGCGGCTTGAACGCTGGTTTGTCGAGTCCGGCATACCAGGGCGTCAGGTTCGGATAGGTGGCAAGCTGGCCGATGACCGAGGCGGCGGCGACCGGGATCACGGCGACCGCGACAAGACGTGCCTCGTGGTGCTCTACCGAGATGCCGCGAAGCGTCAGGTCCAAAACCCCCATCTGAGCCTTCGGAGATCGCACCGCCGTCCGCCTATGACGCGAGGTTCAGCCGGGCGGCGGAATCAGCCTGCCAACGGGCGATTTCTTCCTTGGTAGTCTGGCCGTTGGCAACGGGATCGAGGCCGGTCATCTCGGGCACCTCGCCATCGGCAATGGCCTGCACTTCATCCAGCGACAAATCACAAAAATCACCGATCTGATCGAAGGTAAGCGCGGTATTTTCGACCAACCAGATGGCGGTCGCTTTTGACATTCGAGGTGCGGCCATACCAGATCCCCGACCGGACGCGTCGCTAACACGCTCTAATCTCGCCCGATTCTCCCAGACTGCAGTGAAATGATTTTCCATCCCACCAAGGGGCGGACGCAACGAAATTCCGCCGGGGACGACCTGTTCTCTAAAACACAGCATCGAACCCTTGCCAAACGGCTTCAGAACTCAACACCTCTATGCCTACGCCGGGGCTACCGGATTAGAGGCAAGACGAGATGCTTAGACCGTCTCGACTTCGGTTGGATCATCTTGGCCGCCGTTTAGAACTCTCTCTCCTGGGCTGTTTTGGCTGTGACAGATGTCCGGGCGTTTCGCTTATTATGAGTTCATCTTCTCCCCAACTCAGCAATAGCTGTTTTCCTTTTTGTCCTATCGTCGTCGCGCACCCTCTCAACGTGGCCATTCTGCTTGTGATATAGCGTCTGCCTCGTTGATCGGGCTGTCGGGTCAGAAATGTCCGACCATCCCGATTAGCCAATGCATAATAAATTGAATAGGCCGTGGCCTTGTTTTCCGCCACACCGACGCCGAACTCATAGCATTGAGCAATCGCAATATCAGCCCACGGCAGTCCATTCAACGCCGCCAACCGATACCATTTCAGCGCCTCGTCTGCCCACTTTCTCGCATCTTCGGAGTCCGGCTCGACGCCGCTGCGTTGTTCGTTGCACCAATAACCAGCATCAAGCGCCGCCAACGGATAGTGTTGGTTGGCAGACTTGAATAACCACTCGGTCGATTTGTCCAGGTTTTCGTCGGTGCCAAAACCCTTCTTCAAATAGAAGCTGAGAAGTCTTTGGGCTGGAGCGTGTCCTTGCTTTGCCGCACTTTCCATGAACCCAAATGCCGTAACGGCGTTTTGATCTTTCTGATCGCCGGTTCGTCTGCTTTGCACGTCGTAATCGAGGCCGCGTCGGTATTGCGCAGAAGCAACTCCTAATTTTGCAGCGGACTCTAAAAGCCGCGCAGCATTCACTTTGCTCGGTCTAAAACCCCCCAAGCCTCTTGCCTCCACTTCCGCCCGCAGGGTCAGCGCCCATGGGTGGGATTGGTCTCGCGTGGCATCCAGAAGCCATTTCTTTCCCATGATGATGTATTGCTCGGCATCGCGCCGTCTTCGGTTCCCATGGCCGGCGTCCAAGTGAAGCCCATAGACGATTGCGCACGCGGGGTGTTTGGTTGAAGCCCCGCGACGTGCCCATTCGACCGCTTCGACTTCGTCAATCAGCGCAAGATCAAAACCATCCAGGAGAATAAGAGAACCCGCGAACAGGGCATCGCCATCGTTTTGTTTTGCCCGTTCCAGCATTTTTTCAAGAGTGGGATCGGTATATTTGAGAATGCCAACAATATCACCTGACGAAAGAAGCCTCTCATTGTCTAAACACATTANNGATCGAAATCGACCGGCTTGGTGATGAATTCTGCCGCACCATACTCGGCAGCGCGACAACGGCGCTCGTCATCGCCATAAGCGGTTATCATCATCACCGGCAGATCGGGGAACCGCTGCTTGACCTCGTGCAACAGCGTCAGTCCATCCATGCCCGGCATGTTGAT
>PLBR01000097.1 GCA_003135435.1 Nitrospira sp.
CTCACCAAGGAGAAGAGCCTCAATGTTGTTGGACATGTCCAGCTGGGAAAGGTCAGGAATGCGCTGGCCCGACGCGAAAGCGATCTCCGTCCCCTTAAAATCCTTGTCCTTATACGCAAGCACCATCGCGCTGGATCCGACAATGACACTTTGGATATCATTGTTCCAATCCCTCCCATTGAGATTTTTCAGAGACGCGTACTCTTTGGGCCCCTCAATTTTGACATGCGGGTCATCGGCATCGTATTTGGTGTCATCGAACACTTCGATCCAACAATTCTTATCGACAACCTGTATCTCCATGTCCGCCGCCTCGACAGACAGCGCTCCGAATATCATCAATCCACACACGATGAACATTTTGAACAACATGGCAGTCTCCTTTGGCATAGATGTAATTTTGAACTGGGAACAGACATTCATTTTTACCGAGGTCCTCTCGTTGAGAATGCCAACTGGCCAGGGCAAGAGAAAAATGCTTGCCGCATTGCGATCAATCACGAATTACAAAATTTCCCCAGCTCTCCCTTGACCTCACTCCAATTGTTGTCTGTCGGCTCGGAGATCTTCTCTCTTGCTGGGCAGCGTGGCCAACAGGCTTTCCGCCGTCCGCCGGTCAGACGCGAACAGGAGAGGATATGTGCTCTGAGCGCGCGTCCTAAACTCGGCCTGTGCCCCAGCGGGAATGTTCAACAAGACGGCCAACGACGTGAGATATTCTCCATTCCCACGTGCGATGTCCTGTTCCAGATTCTCGAACGCGACCGCGGTAAACAGACGCGCCTTTTGGCTTTGCTTGACGTAGCCATCGGCATCGAACATCTCCCCCGGACTCGTGCTCGATGTGAACTTGGCGAACGTATCAACCGTGGCTTTGGACGTGTTGCAGGCAGACATAACAAGCCCTGCGCTGGCTAGAACCAGTGCGCTCACGAGGCCCCTCGATGTCATGATGTTCATGAAACAATCCCCCTTGTGTTAGCCCCCCATTGATTACGAGGAGGCCTGCCCTTCTTAGGTACGGATTGGGCCAGCCCTGAGGACTGGCCCAATCTCTGTTGCCCGAATTTCTACCTTCGTATCCCCAACCTACTTCTTGGACTGTACGTCTCGAATGGACACAGCGTGGTTCTTTTCCGTGGCCTGGACCTCGATCTTGTCCCCCGCCTTGAAGGTGCCGTCCAGCTGAGAGGTCTTGTCGACATGTAAACGGATTTCCTTGCCGGCCGTATCCTTCACCACGTAAAATTCCCCGTCGATCTTCAGCAGGTCCCCTTTGATCGTCTGGGTACTTGGCGCAGCCATGTCACCAGCCGCGAATGAGAGGGATGCCATCACGACACCGAGGATCAGTGCGAACACGAACGGACCGATGAGCTTCTTCATGACGGCACCTCCTTGTAAATGAATGTGTGGCATGTCATTCCGCTGACTCTGTTGTTTCGAACCGAAACGAGCGAGGCGTGTCCCAAGACGTTAGGCCTTCTCCTTCACCGTGAGATCGTTCTTCACAGACTTCACGCCCGGTACGAACCAAGCAGTCCAGGACGCATTGGCACTGGTCATGAAATCCTTTACCTCGCCGGTCAGCGAGACGACCCCCGCATTGGTCTGAACGGCAATATCGGCTTTCTTCAGATGTGCGTCCTTCGCGATCTTCTTTTGGACGCGTGCCGTAATGGCCTCATCCTTCTCCTCCACCGCTTCGCGTTTGGACGGGGCGACCACCTTGAGGTCGTTCTTCACCGTCTTGACGCCATCGAGCATTTTGGTGATGTCCTCCGCCGCCTGCTTGGCCGCGTCGGAATCGACCTTGCCGCGGAGCATCACGACGTTCTTTGTGGTCACGACATCGATTTGCCGCCCTTTGACTCGACCATCGGCAGCAAGAGCGATCTTGGTTTTCGCCGTGAGCCACGTGTCGTTGATCGGGGTCTTCTCGTCGGCCGTGCCAACCGCGCTTGCCGATCCGGTGATGAGTGCCCCACCGACAACCAGAGCCGTACAGAGCGTCAGTACATAACGTGTCTTCATAATCTTCCCCTTAACTGAAATGTGAAATGACTCGGTGATCCATCTCTCTTTTCTTGCTTGCTTCCCGTCAGCGGGACTTTTTCCCCATGGCTTCCGGCGCCGATTTCTGATGCCACTGGTCCGCCCACTTCATGAGCTCATCCTTTCTATCGCCGTACCGTTCCTGGGCTTTGCCGACAAACTTGTCGTAGTTCCCTTCGATCTGCTGCAGGTCATCATCGGTAAACTTGCCATACTGCTGTTTCAGTTCGCCTTTGAACTGCATCCATTTACCCTTGAGTTGTTCCGTGTTCATGATGTCTCCCTCCCCTGTTAGATACGGTGTATTGGCTTTTCTATTTATCTGCCCCATCATCCATCCCCAATCTCCCCCCTATTGGCCATTATGCTTAGAAGACCGGCAGCGATCTGGTCAGAATTGCTCAGATTGGATGAATTAACATGGCGGCGGCATGACTCTGTCTTCACGCCAAGATCATCAGTAATAAGAGAACTTGGTCGTGGAGGACGACATTGAAGAGGGAGCTGTGCACGTGCAACTCGCCGTTGTAGTCAATGAAGCGCAGCCGTTGCCGGAGAGGCTCGACTGGCGATGCGCGCCGCAGAGAGGCTACTTGAGCGCCGCGATGCTCATTGATCCACTAGCGGGCGATCGCCTGGTTGTGTCGAACGCCAAATTTGCATACCGTTGTATACTGATAAAGGCTATGGTTGAACGGTGATGTTACTCTTAACCGTTTGAACCCCATCCACTTGACGCGCGATCTCCTCCGCCCGATTCTTGGCTTGCATTGTCGGAGCCACGCCCGTGAGATAGACGATGTTCTCGACGGTCTTGACGCTTATCTGAGTCATTGTCTTGAGCGGACCGTCCGTTGCAAGATGCGTCTTGACTGATGTCGTGATGGCTGTGTCGTCGATGTAGTGCCCCGTGGTCTGAGGATTCGTGTGGCAGCCGATGGTGAGAAATATGGAGACACCGAGAACCATCAGAGTGTGTGGAATTCGGGTCATAAGAGTCCTCCCTCTGCTCACGTGAGCTACCTTCAGGTTGCTATGATGACTGAGTAGACCTTAACAGGATGCTGAAAAAGTCCGCCAGCAGCTTAAACGCGCGAAGTGCAAGCCTCGCGAGACAGGCGCGAACAGAAGTTCGAAGTTCGGGGTTCGAAGTTCCAAAAAACTCGAACTTCGGACCTCGAAGTTCGGACCTCGAACCCTTGCCCGTCTCGCGCGGCATCCTGCGGGAATGTTCTCCTGTTGTGCCACACGTGCGAGCCGGCGAGGTTCTCGCGGGCCAGCAAAGTTTTCCGCAGCCTGTTAAATCCGACCAGTCAGTAACAGAATGACCAAGACCAAGAGGACCAAGCCTAGCCCGCTGCTGGGGAAGTAACCCCAGTTCGCGCTGTGAGGCCAGGTAGGTAATGCCCCGACAAGGAGTAGGATCAGGATGACAAGGAGTATGATGCCCGTATGTCACCTCCGTTTAAGAATGGTTTCTAGTACAATGCATTCAACCACCGGCCATGCTCTAACCTGACAGCCACATCTCTTGTCGTCTGTTCTTAGTTCCTCACAGTGTGGACTCGAGATCCTGTGTCCATCGGCCTCACCAGTATGGCGTCCTGACACTCAGGCATTCAAACGATGTCTAGATTGAGGCTGGATCTATTCTGCTCCGAGCCCGACTCGCAATCTGGTCATAATTGATCAGATATTAAAACTACCAGGACGAATCAGATCTTGCGGCTAGCTGCCCGACAGCCGTTGTAGATGAGAGGAATCATTGTTGATAGAGCCCGCACCCTTCTTCTTCAGAAAACAGGTCTTTCTGAATGAGCGTCTGAATTATTTTGCCGGTGGGAGGCGATGGCGACACACGTTCCTTCGGTTTCGGTGGGACGGACGTCCGTTTCAGCCCATAGACCAGAAAAACCGGTGTGAACACGATGAGATAGTCCATGTTGCAAATCCGCCCGATCACAGGACTGTCTTCGGTGTAGGGTGGCAGATCAGGCCCGGACCCGCGGGCGATGCGAACGTAGGGTTTGCCGTCGTCTGTTTTTCCGTCTTGCCCAGAATCTCCATGCGACTCAGGTTCGATTCGCTCGTGCCCGACGACCATTCGTCGCCGCCGATATTGGTAATCTTCTCAAGAACGATGACGAGCGATTCCCCCACCAACGGATCGGACGACAAGTTCTTCGCACTCACATCGTACATATACTCGCTGTTGAAGTTGTCGCGTCCTTGAGTGTGACCACTTCCTGAGCCGCTTTGTCGGTCGGATCAGGGAGTTGGTCCAATGCCCCGGCGAAGATGTGTGAGGGAAAGACTGTACGTGCCCCCAGGCACAGAAGCGCGCACCGAAATCCGAAACTGTGATGGGGGGCAGGTCGAGATTTGATGCCAATACGGATCCCTTCCCTGCGCCGCGGCACAGCCTTTCGAACCAGTGGCCCACATACCGAAGGACCCGCTCTGGTTGTTCGTCTCCATGAGATACCTCTCAGGAAAAAGGACCCGCCCCGCGAATGTAGACCGAACGAGACCTGAGGAAATGGCCGGGGCGTACTATGTTCGGGCCGCCTCAACGGCGATGCGAACCTAGCGGAGCTCACGTGAGTGTCTCCAGCAATTCATGGCAGCCAGATCCCACCCTGCCGGCCCAGTCAATTCTTCCAAGCTGAGCAATTTTGACCAGACTATGATCTGCCTTACAGGCAGAATCTACCTGGCTTTGTGACGTTGTCACGGAAAGCCGCGTACGAACCATTATCCAGTCCTAACCTGATCTTCACGACCTGGAGGGAGCCGGCATGTTCGTTCATCCTGTCCAGCGGGCACCGATCGCCCGGCTTCTGCAATTTCTTCGAGACGGAGAGTATCTCGCCAGCGACTGTGCTCGCGCGCAGGCCCAGCTTGCGCCAGACCCGGGCATGCGTCGGTTCCTCCGAAGCCAGGCCCGGCAAGAGTCCTATCATGCGATCGTCTTTCAAGCGAACATTGCCTGGCTGGCCCCACGCCACTTGGGCAACTGCCCCTTGCTGCCGCCGATGGAGCGGTATCGCGCGTTGATTGAAGACGCCATTCGTCGAGGAGACTTCGCCGAAACCCTGATGGCGGAACAAATCATCCTCGAAGGGCTGGGTGAAGCGATCCTCGTGCGCATCGAGGAGGGACTGGCTAAGCGGAACGCCCCTTTCGAGCGCCTGCGGCGCATGTTATTGCAACAAGAAGAAGCGCACCACGGCTTTGGGTGCCGCACGTTGGAGCGGATGTTTGCGGCCGGGGTTACCTCACCGGAAGTCCTCTGGAATCGTGGACAGGAATATCTCGCACTGACGCACGCGATGGTCGCCACGTTGGCCGACCTGTTCACGTCCATCGAGGAAGACGCGACGGCGTGGGCCGCCGATGTTGGGCGGTACGTGCCGGAGTGGCTGAATCCCGGCATACAACGAAGAGAAGGCGCTCCCTCAGACGCTTCAGCCTTCCCCGTGGCAGTGAGGTGACGACGAAGCCATCGTCCTTGGCGGCAAAGTCGCGATCTCAGGCGCGAGATTGTGCGGGCGATGTCAGTGACCCATCTTTACGTTCCACTGATGAGTCGAGGCTCACTATCAAACGGTCTGTCGTGTCCTCACCGCTGGTCGTCCCGTTGGAATCTTGCACCGATCCGGCTCTCGCCGGTGGTAAAGCGGCGGGACTCGCCCGGCTGATGGCAAAGGGATTCCGAGTTCCTCCAGGTCTCTGTGTGACGACTCAGGCATACCGTGACACGTTGCGAGCCGGCGGGTTGGATCCTTCGGATCGCTGGAATCGTGTCAGTCGCACGCCGGAGGCTCAGCGTGAGCCGTTGCTTGCGGACTGTCGGAGGACTGTGGCGTCGCTGGTGCTGCCTCGGGCCGTGCTCGACCCGATTGACACAGAACTCGCCAAGCTGGAAAAAGAATTCGCGACGGAAGACGGCACGACCGGTGGCATGCTGTGGGCTGTGCGATCCTCCGCTTCCGATGAAGACGCTGCGGACGCGACGTTTGGGGGCATCTATCGTACGGTGTTGGGGGTACCGCGCGGCTCGATCGCAACGGCAATCCTCGACTGTTGGGCCTCGCAGTGGACAGCCGTTGCCTTCACGTATCGGGAACGTGTGCCGAAGCCCCGTCCTGCTCCCGCCATGGCGGTCATCCTGCAGCCACTCCTCACTCCGCGCGCAGCAGGAGTAGCCTACTCCCGACACCCCGTCTCTGGCCGGGCCGACCAGGTCATGATCAATGCCGTGTTCGGGCTAGCCGAACCGCTGGTGAGCGGCCTGGTGAGGCCGGATCAGTACGTCGTGGAAATCGGGAGCGACCCGGCCTCCCTGAAGCTGGTCCAGCGCGACATTGCCGAAAAGACGAAGGTCAGGGTCGCCATGCCGTGGGGTCTTACGGATCAGCCCTTACCCGAAAGAGATCAGAGAAGATCCGTGCTGGAGAAGCGTGAAGTCCTCGCATTGGCGAGGCTGGTGAAAGAGGTGGAGTGCGCGGTCGGGAAGCCCGTGGATGTCGAGTGGGCGGACGATATGCAGGGACTCTGGCTCTTGCAGGCCAGGCCGATTCCTGAACGAGATGCGCTGCCGGACTCCACGGCGATCGTCTGGTCTCGGGCGAACTTCAAGGAGACACTGCCGGAATTGCCGAGCCCGCTCGGCCTCTCACTCCTGGATGGTTTTATGGAGACCCACATCGTGCGCTGCTATCGGGAGCTGGGATGTCGCATTCCGCCTGAAGTGTCGTCGGTCAATGTGATCCGGGGCCGCCCGTTCATCAATGTGACCTTATTTCAGTCAGTCATGGCGCAGCTGGGTGGCGACCCGACGCTCCTCGCCGAGCAGATGGGTGGTGAAACGTCTCCCCCTCCCCTCACGGTCCCACGGCTCCCTTGGTGGAGGATCACCATCCTCATGGAGTGGACAATCAGGCGTGCAGCCAGACGAGCACCCAAGTGGTTTCAGGAGATGCGACGGCTAGGAGCGAGATGCAACGACGAACCAGTACAAGGGCTCACGCCGGTCGAACTATCGGCCTGGGAAGAGGAGTTGAGTCAGCACCTTCTCACAAATGGAGACCTGACCTTCGCGATCTTCAACGGAGTGTCTCAGGGGCTCTACGTGATGAAACTGCTCCTCGAACGGCGGCTGGGGGCCGCTTGGCGGCCGCTCCTGAACCAATCGTTGCAGGGAATTGGGACCATCATCAGCGCCAACCAGATTCTCCGGTTGACGGAGTTGGCCGAGGCGGCCCGCCGCGAGCCGGTGGTTCAGTCATATCTGCTGGCCGAGCCTAGGATACCTGAGCCGTTCAGGACCGAACTGGCAGGCACGCGCTTCCTTCAAGCCTTCGACGCCTATTTATCGGAATACGGACACCGGGCGGTCGGCGAATCCGATGTCATGTCGCCGCGCTTCTCGGAGGTGCCTGAGTACGTCCTTGGGGTCATCAGAGGACACCTACAGTTCCCTCCCAGCAGGTCCGCCGACGAGATCCGCTGTGGGCAGGAGTCCGTCCGACAGGAGGCGTTGCGACATCTCCGTGCCGGGTTCGGCTGGCGCTGGCATGAATGGGCAATGTTTTCCTGGTGGCACCGGCGGCTCTGCCGTTATCTGGAATTACGGGAAACCAACCGGCATGCCCTGATGCATTTCATCGCCTGTGCTCGGCACGTTGCGACGAGCGTAGGAAGTACATTGGCGGCGAGTGGCGTCTTACAATCCAGAGACGATATCTTTTTTCTTACGCTCGATGAGATCAAGGCGGTCGCATCCGGAACAGCGGGAGACTGGCAGGGGATTGTGGCGGCGCGGCGCGAGGAATGGGAGAGCCATGCCACGCAGAGCGTCCCTGATACGGTCATCGGAAGCGCTGAAGGAACGGTTGATGAAGGCGGCAGATCTGATGGCTCGCTCAGGGGTCTCCCCATCAGCGCCGGCTATGCGGAAGGACCTGTGTGCCTGCTGCTCTCTCCGAATGACATGAAGAAGGTGAAGCGTGGGGATATCCTGGTGGCGCCGGTGATTGATCCCGGGATGGCGCCGCTCATGGGGCTTGCAGCCGGACTCGTCGTGGAGATGGGCGGCACGCTGTCCCACGGGGCAATCATCGCCCGCGAGTACGGCCTCCCCGCCCTCGCCAATGTCCAAGAAGTGACGCACCTACTGAAGGACGGCGAGCGCGTCGCCGTGGATGCCACGGCGGGAGAGATTAAGCGGCTCAAGTCTTAAACCAGACTCACCGAGTTCAGGGGAGGTTTCACCTGGAACCGATTTACCTCAAGTTGTTGTTCTTGATCGTCGTCGCAAATTTGGCGCCCATCATAGGGCAACGGCTGTTACGGAACCGTTGCGCCTCTTCCTTGGATTGCGGGTTGCGTTTTCTGGATGGACGCCCCTTGTTGGGACCTTCAAAAACCTGGCGAGGCTACATGTTTTCGATCCCGATTACGAGCGCGTGCGCGTGGGTCGAAGGTCTTGATATGACAACGGGGCTGGTGTTTTCTCTCGCGGTCCTGCTGGGGGATAGTGTGACGAGCTTCATCAAGCGGCGTCTTGGGATGGTCTCGGGAGGCCGTGCTCCTGGTCTCGACCAAGTCCTTGAAAGCCTGCTCCCTCTCCTCATGGTGCAACACAGGTTTGATCTTGCCCTGTCTGGTATCCTCGGCGTTGTGATGGCCTTCATCATCCTCAACCTCATCTTTTGGCGCTATTACGCCCGCCCGCATTATTCATAAGCCCTTCTACTACAACCGCGGATCGCTGCTGCAACGCTCTTCGTCGCTTGTCGTTCCGCACGAGATGCGCTTTACGCTTCAGAGAAACGCTCCATTAGGCATTTTCGTGACGAACCGTTGTGAATAATGCGGGCGAACCGGTCCCTCGCCGGCTACCGCCAGTATGCCTTGCTGCGCATCTTCCGCATCAATTTTTCCAGCCTGAGCAATTTTGACCAGACTGCAATCTATCTTCTCGGCATACTGCCGGTGACAGTCGCTGGCTGACTAAGACAAGAAGGAGGCAACATCGTGACCTGCCGAGTGGCTCGGTCGTCCCAAGACCTCCTCCGTATAGATCTGGCCTTCTGCTGTGAATGTGGTTCAGCGGCTTTGGAGGTGTGCTACACCTCGAAAGCCCTGGGGCCGCATCTGTGTCCGATCTGCGCCCAGTCCATGGTCGAGTGCGGAGCGTGGGAGGAAAACCAAACGCGATCGCCGATGAAGGGGACAGCCTTGACTGGCGCCGCTGCACGCACGTGAGGCTCACATATGAGCGACAAAGAAAACAGAAGGAGGATATATGTTCTGTCAACGTTGCAGGGGATTGCTCGTCCGCGAAACCTTCGGTGACATGAGAGAGGAAACAGGCTGCATGTGCCCGGCAACTCGATGCATTAATTGTGGATATATCGAGGACTCCGTGGTTCGTGCCAATCGCCTCCGCCCTCCTGCTGCAAAACGGACAGTGCCTCGTGGGATGGTCAGGAAGGGAGGAGTTGTATTCATAAAAACTCACTCTGAAGAATGTGCATCCATCTGACGAGCGGAAGGTCTTGCGGAGGGTGTTTCTTTCGCCGAGTTGATCCTGCGTCCTCATGCAGTCTCGACCTGTGAATCATGCATCGGCAGAGCTATATCGAGCGCTCATCTCACAGGCAACAATGACATGGGGTCATCGCTACGTATGAGATCCCCGAACTCTATGTCCGACCCAAGGAGATATTCAATGATGAACGACCGAACCGTGATACGAGATGGGCATGAATCGCATGTGCGGCATGGACAGGGATTGTCCTCCCCTGAGCCGGGTGCGAAGAGTGCCTCTGTACGCTCACAACCGGGCATTCTAATCTTTTCGCGCAGGCGGCAGTTGCTGCATATGAATCGACGGGCCTGGAACTGACAGGCTACTTCAATCAGACGGAGGTCGGACCAGTCAACGGTATCCTTTTGGCACCGGCGCGTGAACTCAGTGCTCAGATCCAAGAGGCCCCGGACAGCCACAAAGAGGCCAACATTTGGGAGCTCTTCGAATTGAAGCGCGTCATATTCGAAGCTGGGCGCAAGATCCTGGTTCGCGGATTCGGGTTGGCGGGTCGGAATTCACACGACGACTCACGCATTGTGATTATTCTGGAAGAGGTCGGCCTTCGGCAGGAACACGAGCTACGCCGTCGCCGGCGCGGGTCTTCCATTCTAAGAGCTGTTGCGCCGTCTCCTAGGAATCAGCACGACGGCGATCCAAAAGAAGAGGTATCCGATGGGCGTAAATGGGTGGTGCCTGGTCCATCACCATTCCTGGATCGGATGCGAAGGGTAAGAATTACTGAAAGTGGACTCCAATGATGAGAAAACACATTCTCGTGCTCGACGACGATGTTGCCCTCCTGAGTATGTTGAAGATGCGCCTAAAAAGTACCGGCCACACAGTGGACACCGCCGAGACTGGCTGGGACGGTCTGACCAAGCTCGAGCATGCGGACTATGACGTCGTATTGCTCGATTACCTGATGCCTGGGATCACCGGCTTGACGGTCTTGCAGCATATCCAAGAGCGTCATCCGTCAGTACCAGTGGTTATGATGACAGGTTATATAAGCAGCCAGGTGGCGGCCCAGGCCTTCGCGGCAGGAGCGCGGGCCTGCCTGCTCAAACCCGTGGATCCTATGGAGTTGAACCAGGCCCTGCAGTGCTGTGCCTGAACAGCTGCGTAAGAGCGGTTGTATCAGGTTACACGAAAAGAAATCGAGGTCAACGCGACACGGGACGGACCGATGAACATCTTTTTCGCAAATCGCCCGTGAAACGAGAACAAGTCAGGGGTTGAGGAGGAATCAATGATGGCACCAAAGAAAAACGATATGTCCGGTGTATCCCAGACATCGGTGAGCTTGATGAACGGTGAGAAAATCCAGCAGACATTTCACCGGAGGCCGGTTGGGCTCACGATCACGGTTGAGAAGATCGATCGCGTTCTGACAGACGTCCATGCACAGATTGAGGATCTTCGGCGACACAGGATAAGTCTGGGACGAGTGAGGGTGCAATTGGCCGGCATGGAAGCAAAGTGGAGAGGCGAATGAACGACGCCACTGTATCTCCATAATGACCGTCACGATATACCTGCTTGATTGTGGATTGGGAAGGGTATTACAGCACGAGACCTCTGTCTAAGAGCGCGGTGAATGCACCACATTGAGATTGTTCGGCACGAGAGATTGCACGGCATGACGCGTCGGTGCGTTCGATCCGGCGGCATGAAATGGGTTCCCAGAAAAATAATTCTAAAATATCTCAAAAGTGAGCAATTTTGACCAGACTGTTAGTGATACCCCCATCATAATAGATCTATGTTGGGAGACTATTATCTCACCAGGAGAGGTCAAATATGAGTACTCATATCCGAGTCAGCGGGCTGCCCTACTTTTGCACAGATGACAAGCTCCGTCAGACCTTCACCCCGTTTGGAACGGTAGTGCTCGCGCAAGTTCTGAGGGATGAGTGTGGCCATTCTCTCGGCCTGGGGGTTGTGCATATGGCCCGTACAGAGGACGTAGAGCGGGTCTTCAATGCGAACCAGCGCTTTGAAGTATTGGGCTCGCATGTGGATCTCTGGGAACCCACCGGGCCGGAGGTCCCCCAAGCCAAGCGGATGGTGGCTTATAATCTGTGGGAAACGCGAGCTGTAGAGACGGGCCAAGACAGGGGACATGAGAAGAGCCAGACGGCGCTCAAGCCCTTGGCGATGCCCTAGCGTCGTCTCGCCCAGCCGCCGGTGCCTTCTTCCCGGACCGCCAAACGCTAACGCCCCTACTAGCCGTTGCCAGTAATCCTCCCCTATGCTTCGAGATACTGGTCCCCAGCTTTTTGCGTATATTCTCGCAGCCACGTGCACGATTCTCATATTCGTCGGCTACGTTCTTTCTCGCAGAAAGAAGACAGGTTGGGACGGCATTAGGTTTACTCCTCCGTGCGGATCATTGCCCACAGGCCGCGTCACGCGGCCGGCCTCATCAATTCTTCCAATCTGAGCACTTTTGACCAGACCTCCATCGGTTGTCTAGGCAGAATGCAAAGAACCCTCTGTGAAGCACGCCTTTCCCGTCAGGCTGAACCCAGAAAAGTGCATCCCAAGGATCATACGCTGTGACCGTGATCGCCGTGAAACCTGCAACAGTCGTGAATCCTGAACCGCAGAGTATGCCAGTCAGCTCAGCAGGAGGAGAATGCCCTCCTATAGAGATGACGTCGTTGCCGGACCCTGCTCATCTCACCGGCCGCGTGTCGATGGACGTGCGAGGCCTGGCATTGGCCATTGTGACGACAGTCGTCGTGGTATTTGCGCTGCAGTGGGCAGAGAGGTTTTTCATACCGCTCCTGCTTGGAATCATCATTGCCTACACCCTCAATCCCCTCGTTGTGTGGCTGGAGCGGATAAAGATCCCTCGGGTGGTGGGTACCAGCATTGTGATGCTGGCCGTCCTATGCGGAAGCGCATTTGTGACGATCTCGCTGCGCGGTCAGATACAGACCATCCTCGATCAATTGCCCGAAGCGGCGAGTAAATTGTCTGTCGCGCTCCTCAGCATGCGAGAGGGGCAGCCCAGCACCATGCAAAAGGTGCAAGCCGCCGCGCGCGAGATCGATAAGGCAACCAGCCAGGCGGCGGATATCCACTCGACACCCAAGCAGCCTGCCACACACATCGTCATTGACCAGCCCGCGTTCATGCTGGGCGACTTCTTAAGGGAAGGTTCCATGGGAGTGTTTGGATTCATCAGCCAATCGATCATGGTGATTATTCTGGTCTTCTTTCTGTTACTGGCCGGCGACACGTTCAAACGTAAGCTGGTGCGGTTGACTGGCCCATCGCTGTCGGACAAGAAAATCACGGTGCACATCTTGGACGAAATCAACTTGTCCATCCAGGGCTATATGTTCACGCTGTTAGTGGCCAACGTGCTCCTGGCACTCCTGACCTGGGCAGCGCTCCGATGGATCGGCCTGGACAATGCCGGCGGATGGGCGATTGCTGCGGGCGTCCTCCACGTGATTCCTTACTTAGGGCCCGCACTGATCGCGGTCGCGACGGGAATGGCGGGCTTCATGCAATTTGAATCCTTCTGGATGGCGCTCTTGGTGTCGGGCAGCTCGCTGGCGATCGCCACCTTCGTTGGCATATTTGTTGTCACCTGGATGACCGGCAAAATCGTGAAAATGAATCCAGTGGCGGTATTTATTGCGTTGCTCTTCTGGGGATGGCTATGGGGGGTATGGGGTCTGCTGCTTGCGATTCCCATCATTGGCATTGTGAAGGTTGTCTCCCAGCATATAAAAGAATTCCAGTCCGTAGCTGAGTTGCTGAGAGAATGAAGGGGTCACTCGGGGCTATGTCGTGTAGTCTGAACATCTCTATGGGACATCGTGGGGCCTGCACGGCCGTGGCGGTCATCATGGTGATCGCCTCTCTCGTGTCCGTCCCTGTAGTTGCCGCGCCTGTCGCGGTGCGGTTTCCTGAGGGCATTGCGCACGGCTTTCTTCTCGTGCGGTCGCTTGCCGGGGAGACCATTGGCCAGGGTGAGATGACCCAAGTCGTCAAAGAGGGAGATCTGGTCGAAAGCCATTTGGTCTTCAATTTCAAGGACGGCTCTCTACACGATGAGAAAGTGACCTTCTCGCAACAGCGTGTGTTTACGATGCTCCGCTATCACCTGGTCCAGCGCGGCCCGTCGTTTCCTGACCAGATCGAGGTCTCGATAGACCGCACTACGGAGGAATACAAGGTTCGCTCAAAAACGGAGGAGGATGGGAAGGAGGAGGTGCTGACCGGAGCGTTTACTCTGCCCAAGGATGTGTACAACGGCATCTTTGTCACGATGTTGCTGAACCTGCCGAAAGGCGCCAGTGAAACGGTGAACTTTCTCGCCTTCACGCCGAGGCCAGAGATCATCAAACTGGAGCTGCTTCTGATGGGTGAGCACACCGTCCGCATAGGCGACCAGTCACATAAGGCGGTGCAGTATGTCTTCAAGCCGGACATCGGAATGATTCGAGAGTTGCTCGGCAAGGCTACCGGGAAGATCCCGGCCCAGTTTCACTATGACTGTTGGATCCTGGCCGATGATGTGCCGAGTTTCGTGCAATTTGAAGGGCCCTTGCAACTCATGGGGCCGATCGTGCGAATCGAACTTGTGAGCCCTCACTTGCCTACAAAGCCCGAAGACAAGAAAATTTCTTCAAAATAACGTGGTTCAGTCATTTCCGATCATTCTGAACATCAGCCATACAACGTTGGCTGGCATGAATAGACAAGAGGCGCTCACGCTGCGGTTTCTTCACGAACAAGTCCGGAAATTCTGGCCTCATTTTCTACTACCGTGGCTTGCACGCACAGGTTTTCAAATTCCTGAGGATCGTCTTGCAGGGCAAAGATAAGCGGCCTGCCTCTTCCCTTCCGAACTGAGTAATTTTGACCAGACTACACATGATGAAACCGTTAGCCTGGCAAAGGATCAACATTTTGAAGTCGCGAAAGACCGCGTAGAGGACTTGGCGCAAGTATGAACAGACTGCGAACGAAATTGCGAACAAAACCAGGTGCTACCGTCGGACTCATTCCCGACAGGAAAATACAGAAGCGCGAGGCCAGAAAACGAGCCACACCGTTCAATCCCCATACCTTTCTTGCCAGAGTTGGCCACGGCAAAAGGACGCTGCGAGCCCCTAAGGAGCATCTGATCTTCTCGCAAGGGGATGCGGCCAATGCCGTGTTCTATGTCCAGGCCGGCCGGGGCAAGCTTCCTGTGGTTTCGCAGCAGGGCAAAGAAGCCGTCGTCGCGATTCTGGATCCCGAAGACTTTTCCGGGGCAGGGTGTCTCGCCGGGCAGCTGCTGTGCATGGCGACCGCCACCGCACTGGACGCATCCATGATCGTGCGCATTGACAAGGCGGCAATGATCCGTGTGCTCCACGATGAGCCCAGCTTCTCCAAGCTGTTTGTGGCCTATCTGCTGTCTCGCAATGTGCGGATCCCAAGAGGACTTAGTGGATCATCTCTTCAATTCTTCCGAGAAGCGGCTGGCGCGGATCCTCCTGTTGCTGGCCCACTATGGGAAGGAGGGCAAGCCGGAGCCGGTCATTCCAAAGATCAGCCAAAACACGCTAGCCGACATGGTCGGCACCACACGGTCGCGAGTCAGTTTATTTCTGAATAAGTTCAGAAAGCTGGGCTTCATTGAATACAACGGCAGAATGGAAGTGCACGGTTTCCTTCTCAATATTGTCCTCCACGACTAACATGCTCTCAATGAGCCATCGTTGATTTCGCGCAGGGGCATAGCCAAGCGGCCTTCCTTATTAATCCCTCACACATGAGCTATTTTGACCAGATTCTATCCCTCCAGGGGCGTAGCATTGAACCTGTAATGGGCCCTCAAGTCCTCGCGGATGTATCACGGTAGTAGAGTGAAGATTGTGATCGTCAGGATAGAACCGATGGAAATTCAATTCGTCGTCCGGCAGATGATCCTCGTAAGGAAGCAGCTTGTTGGGCGCAGGTACTTATGAGGGAGCGGGATGAGTTCGTACAGGACGCTAAACCTCTCACGGCGGCAATCACGAAGGTCTTAACCACATAAACACCAGAGGCTTGCCATGCAATCACATCTCGCTTCATGGATCGTTGTTCTCGGAATGGCTACCGCAGTGACTGGCTGCGCCTCGCTGGAGTCCTCCGGCGGGACAAGGATGGTCGATACCTCGAATCATCAATGGCTGAAGAGACAGCCGGCGATTATAGTTATCGTGGATGGCGGCACGCGAGTGGCGCCACTCGATTACTCCCCCACTGAATCGGTGAAAAACACGATCAACGATTTGCTCTTTATCCTGGGTAATGAGGCGCTGAAACAGCCGGGCCGGTTTGAGGAACGCCGCCAACAAATTGAGCAAGTCATCAGACACCATGTCAACTTTGAGCAAATGGCCCAACGCTCTCTGGGGGCTCCTTGGACGAGACTCAATGACACGGAGCGACAGGAATTTGTGAGCCTTTTCGTTGAGCTGATACGAGACACGGTGGCCAATAAGATCGACCAATATTACGACGAGCAGGTCTTCTATCTCGTTGAACAACGTGCGGGCAGCTTTGCCGAGGTCAGGACCAACTTGATTGGCCCAAAGGTTGATACCTCGTTAGATTTCCGGTTAGAGAACCACTCCGGCGATTGGCTCGTGTACGACGTGGTCATTGACGGCGCGAGCATCGTGAGGAACTACCGGATACAGTTTGGCCGAATTATCCGCGATAACGCCTACGCGGGGCTAGTGGAGAAGATGAAGCAGAAGGCGCTCACCGTGAAATGGTTTGAAAAGACCGCACCCGCCATAGCGCTGTTGACGACGGATACGTCCGACTCTCGATAAGTGAGTAGGCCAGTCAAGAAGACAGTTTCAATGGAGAACACTTATGGCTGTTGACGTTGGCCCCATATTGAGACAACTTTCAACCAGAGTAGACGACTTCTTCGGCGACCGCGTTGGCCTGCGTTGAATATCGGAGTCAGGTGCCTGGGCGAGCTGTGGGGCCGACGTTGATTGTAGTCCACCCGTCAGGCTTCGATGATAGCTTGCGCGTCGGCAATCGACATGAACTGATGCACATGCGGCCTCGCTTCCGCACCCCCACAGCAACACCGTCTGAGACGAATAATCATGACCTGTTTACTATCTTTAATGTTTGCCATGAGTCTCGTGACACCGTGCGATACATCGGCCAGCACAGCCTGGAGCGTCCATATGCGTTCAGAGACACCCCGATCCGTCCGCTCAGTATTGCGATTGAACAAGACACCCGGGCCTATGTGAAGCAGGATAGGTATGAGCTATCCCTCGACTTGTGGCGGATGCCGAGTGCCGGGAACCAGCGTCCCGCAATGGGCATCGACTTATGGTCACTCATGATTGGGATGGACTTCTGATAACCGACCTCCTCTCTGGCTGGGCTCCAGATAGCACACCTCTTCGTCTAGTGGCTGAAGCCGCTTAACCCCATAACGTTGGTCCTGAACGGCGGGATTGAACTGTTGTATGGGACCGCAATCGCGCTGCCAGCGGCTGGCTCGGGTGGTGCTGTTACTGGCCCATTTCGGGAAAGCCGTCCGGTAGGAGGCGATGATTCTGAAGATCAGACAGGACATGCAGGCCGAAATGGCCCGCGCTATGTGCTCATGGGTGAGTTTCTTCATGAATAAGTTCAGNNTCCATCCCGGAATCAATCAGGAACACCTGGCCCAAATGGTCGGCACAACCCGGTCGCGGGTCAGTCATTTCATGAATAAGTTCAGAAAGCTGGCCTTCTTGGAGTACAACGGGAGCGTCCACGTGCACAGATCCTTCCTCATTATCGTCCTGCACGGCTTGTCCCCTTATTCCCGCTGATCTTGGCGCGAAGGCAGAGTCAATCTGCTTGCGTCATCAATTCTTGCCACCTGAGTAATGTTGACCAGACAGGAATCTGTTTCGTCGGATAGATATAACCTCAATACCCACACGATTGGTCTTTTATGTCTACCCGTCGGTTACGGGTCCACCGTACCGCCATCTTAGGGTTTTGCTTCTCGCAGCATTGGCCATGCAAGACTGTTGGGCCATGGTGTGGCTGGGCACGGTCGGGATTGATAGAACACGGACCAGTGACATTGAGTTTCAGTCATTCGAAAACTCGTGGGTGGTTGCACCGCAAGAGCGGCAGCACCTGGGATTGGTAAAGAGCATCGCGGTGATGCCGTTCGTCGGAGGTCCGGTGATGGCTGAGCGATGGACTTCTGTTCTTCGAGAAATGACCGATCTTCGTGTCGTGAGCCCGTCCGACACGGCCGGTCTGGGGTATTCGACCACGGGCAGATAGGGTTGGCATAGCGGATGAGCGCGGAGTCTCATGTGGACTGTGTGCTGATGGGAATGTGGCCGGTCAAGAGCCGAAGAAAAGTTTTGTGGGATTAAATGAAAGTTCCTCGCAAAGGCTGAACCTGCGTCTGGTGAGTGCGGAAGGGACCCTCATGTGAAAGACTGAACTGTCCTTCACGATGGTGAAGGGGGCAAAGGGTCCGGATGAGGAATTTATGACACACGCGCTCCTGACTCATGTGAAGGCACACGCGCACGAGCTTGGGTTGCTGAACTGGGAGCGATAATCGTGCAGGCTGCGTCACGATCCTTGCGTGATGTGTCCGACCATCAAATGATACGTCCCCTACCGGGGTTCGAGCGTCCTTGATGGCCAATCAATTCTTCGAACCTGAGCACTTTTGACCAGTCTCCCCTCCCTTTAGAGGCATAGCATCGAAATCGTAATCCGCCATCAGGTCCTCGTCGTTGCGGACAGGAGTGACAACATGCTCAGGACCATTCTGATTCTCCTGAAGGGGACAAAGAAGCTGGAACATTCACTTGTTCGCAAGGAGGTGCGTCGGTGACGATTCGATCTCTTATACATATTGCGCCAACCCTCGTCTTGGTCTCCATCCTGGCTGTTGCCTGCACTGCGACGACGCAGCAGAGCCCGGCCCCGAGTGGCCGGGAGTTCGGCAGTCTGATTTCCAGTAATGTGAACGCGATGATTGAGGAGGGCCGCCAGACCTTCCGCTATGACACCTTCGGTGACGAGGGCTTCTGGAGCGACGCCCTCAAGCTCCACCAGGCTATTGCAGGCTCTGCGCAGGGAGGCGTCGGCCCCGGTGTGTCGCCAAAGACAGCGCTGTCGGTGGGGCTCAAAGTTGACGCCGCAGCCCTTCCCAACGAACTTGTCGCACAGATCAAGGCTGGAAAAGTGAATATGGACAATCCCGCGACCACTCTGGCGCTTCTCAAGCTCAACGCCGTGGTTGGGCTTAAGGGGACCTCCAACAAGGATGGGAGTTTGAAGTCGATCGGGATCACCTGCGCCCTTTGTCACTCGACCGTGGATAACTCCTTCTCGCCCGGAATCGGCGTACGTCTCGACGGTTGGCCGAATCGGGATCTGAACGTGGGCGTCATNNCGTCATCATCTCGCTGGCCCCGGATCTCTCTCCCGTGACGGGGCTGCTTGGCGTCGATGAGAAGACGCTCAAACAAGTCCTCGCTGGATGGGGGCCGGGGAAGTTCGACGCCGTGGTATTCATGGACGGCAAAGCGACCCGGCCGGATGGCGGCTCAGGCGCGACATTGATCCCGCCGGCATTCGGTCTCGCGGGGGTGAACCTCCATACGTTCACCGGTTGGGGCTCTGTCACCTACTGGAACGCCTTCGTGGCCAACCTGGAAATGCACGGAAAAGGCACCTTCTACGATCCCCGCCTCAAGAACGCGGCCCAGTACCCGGTGGCGGCGAAGGCGGGGTTCGACGAGGTGCGCAGTTCCGAGGATCTGATCACTTCGAAGCTCGCCGCACTCCACTTCTATCAACTGGCGATCCCGGCGCCGGTTCCCCCCAAGGGAAGTTTCGACGGCGCTGCGGCGACGCGCGGCCAGCTCGTGTTCAATGGTCCTGGGAAATGCTCGTCGTGTCACGTCCCCCCGCTGTTCACGGAGCCTGGTTGGAACATGCACACGCCTGCCGAGATTGGAATCGACGATTTTCAAGCCAATCGTTCGCCCGACAAGCGTTACCGGACGACGCCGCTCAAAGGGCTCTTCGCACATCAGAAAGGTGGCTTCTACCACGACGGGCGCTTCGCGACTCCCAAGGATGTGGTCAACCATTACAACAAATACTTCTCCTTGGGGCTGACCGACAAGCAAGCTGGCGATCTTGCTGAATATCTCAAGTCCCTGTAGAGAAGCTTGGGTAGGGACTAGCCAAGACGGCCGGCAGGGAAGATGTGCCGGTAGCAGAAAGTGGAAATAGGATAGAACGAGTCGAGGAATCGGCAAGACATCGCGGATAAGCGGCGTTACAAACGCTACAACCGTCACCATCATGATCAATAATCTCCGATATCGCGGAATCGAAAGGAGAGTTCATGGCACAACAGGCTCTATGGCGACTAGCGGTGCTCATAGTGTGGTTCGTCGGAGCGGTATCCGTTGCTGATGCCGCTTCTGATATAGCGGGGACTGATCCTCAGCTTCTTTCCGGGGACCGGGTTCTTCTTGGCACAGTAGAGGAAATTAGAAGCGACCAGGCAAAAGTCGATATCGGTGAGGGACAGCCTCGGTATATCCCCATGAACGTGCGAAAAGATAAGGGATTGCCGGAACTCAAAATAGGAGATCTGGTCGAGATCACCGTCAACGATCAGAATCTGCTGGTCGACGTGCATAAGGCCGGTGAGGCCAGCCACCATCGTGTGGTTCGAGGGCAACTCGCCGGACCCATGCCAACCGGGCACGATAAGGCGGTGATTCGTACGACGGATGGGAAAGAAGAGTCTCACCTCATACGACCGGTCGCGAAAAGCAAGGTGGCGTCAATTCCCGTCGGGGCAGATGCCATTTTTCTCATCGACGAGTTGGATAAGATCGTAGACGTGACGATGGGGAGCGTTGAATCAGTGCATCGGACGGCGGAACTTGGGCAACAGAAATCTCCCCTCAAGGGCAACCTCAACCGAATTGTCGTGGTGGTCCTAAAGCCCTTGGCTGACAATGCGATAAGCATCCGAACCGAAGACGGCAAAGAGCACTCGTACCAGGTGCGTCTGCTCATTCAGCCGAAGCTGGCGACGTTATCCAAAGACGATGCCGCGGTGATCTTGGTGGACGAAGAAAACAAAGTGACGGACGTCGCCTTTATGCCGGGCGGAAAAAAATAACAGACGCCTGCAACAAGCACGTCTCTCAAGCGCGCGACGCGCCAGCTCTGGCTCCGCGTGCCTCGCATTTCTCGTTCGTCTCGCGCGGCTATCCTGCGAGAGTATTTCGAGCTGAGCGATCGTTACGCTGCTGTCGGAAGAATTCTTCAAATGTGAGCAATTTTGAACAGATCGAGTCTGTCTATCTAGATATATTTAACCTAAATATACACACGAATGGGCGTGTGTCCAAAGGAGGAAACCATGAGATATTCCGCTATGACGATGCTCGTGTTAGTCATGGGAGTTGCCGCCGGCTGCTCAATATCCAGCAAAGCGACGGATTTTAATGGCTTGAAAGGATTGGACGGCGACAAGGTGACGCACATTAACACGAGGAACTACGCGGTCCACCTATTCCTAACCAAACCGCTCTTTGGAGACGCCACCCTGCAGAACACCGTCAAGAATTTTACCGAAGAGGCGAAGAAAACCGGTGCGTCGAAGGTGAGAATCGTACAGTCGGACGAGTGGACCATGTGGTATCTCCTTCCCCCCTTGACACTGCTTTTCACCCCGGTGACCGTGGACGTCGCAGGAGATGCGATTCAGTAGCGTACGGGATACTTCGGTAAGTCCCCAATGCCTACCGCGCGCCTCCTTCATCTTATTCGCGGTGGCTTATGACCTCATGGATACCCCTTTTAGAGGGGGCCAAGGCTAAGGTTTACATAGTGAACTCGGTGGCTTAGTGCAGCAGAGACCATACATGGAGATCGGCGGCGTGAGCCAAGCGAAGTCAAACCAGTGGGTCGTGGATCCGGGGGCCTGGCCCCCGGTGAGGTCCGCTCAACGTAACTCAATATCCAATATTCATGCTCTCCGCATGGGATACGTGGAGACTGCACGGCTCGATTCATTGCTGAAGGCCTCGCCATCCAACCTCCTGGGTGTCGTCCGTCATGACCGGAGTTCTGGGGAGCCTAGTGGCTTAGGTGCCTGTCCGGTTGTCTGCCTCGATATGCCGCAATTCAACGGGCCTTCGTTGGCCGAGGTATGGACGAGCACCCTGTCGGTCACCTATCACCAGGCCGAGGGAATCCCCTGCGCCATGAACGATGAGGTACTCTTTGGCGCGTTGCAATTGGAAGAACGCCCGGGCACGCTACTGGATATTCTGACCTACACCGCCTATCGACGCCTGCTCGTCCAAGCTCGTGCCCTGGGCTACCCTCATCTGTTGCGGGTGTGGAATTACTTCCCCCACATCAACCGTGAATCCGACGGGCTGGAACGGTACCAGCGCTTTTGCGCCGGCCGACACCAGGCCCTGGCCGAGAACCTTTCGGACTTCCCTCGAACCCTGCCTGCGGGGACAGCCGTTGGGACGATGTCCGGCCCGCTGAGCATCCATTTCCTGGCGGCGCGGCAGCCTGGAACGCACGTCGAGAATCCACGGCAAGTGAGCGCGTACGAGTATCCTCGTGTCTATGGTCCGCGCAGCCCGTCGTTCGCGAGAGCCACCCTGCGACCATCCATCTCCGGGTCTCACCTGCTCATCGCCGGCACGGCGAGCGTGGTCGGCCATGCGAGTGAGCACATCGGCGAACCGCATAAACAGACCCTGGAAATACTCCACAACCTGAATGCACTGATCACACAGACTGAGCAGCGCCACGGAATCACTCGCGGGCAATGGTATGGGCAGGCCCTCTTCAAGATTTATATTCGACACCCAGAACACTTCGTGGCGATCCGCGGCATCCTCAAGGAGCAGCTGCCTTCCCATACTCAGGTTCTGTACCTTCAGGGAGAGATGTGCCGAAGCGAGTTATTACTGGAGATCGAGGGCATTCTGGGTCAAGAAAAGACCATTGACGTAAGCCAAACGGTGTCGCCGACCCCTGTTCGCCTCCAACAACCTGCGACATGCCAGCATGCTCAGCCGGATAGCTTCAGGATCGTGTCGTCACCGGACTCCGTCTCACATTCTCTCTGAGCCTCGGGATTGATCACAAGATCAACATCACATGCGTCCATGTACTCACATGCCATGGCACTTCACCATCGATGTGGACTGGGTCCCAGGGTCCGAGATCGGGCTGGAAGGCTTGCTGGATTTCTGTGATCGACGAAAACTCATCGCCACGATTTTTGTTGCCGGGCGTTTTGCGGAGACCTATCCGGATCTGATCAGAGAATGTCGCCGGCGAGGGCACGAACTCGGCACGCATGGTTGGGAACACGGTGGCCTCGAAAACGACGAGGATTTCAGGTCAGCCAACTATGACCAGCAGCGAGCATGGATCCGGCTGGCCACGGAGGCCGTGGAGAACGCCTCAGGGGTTCGCCCCGTCGTCTTTCGTGCACCGAGCTTGTGGATCGGCGAAACGACCTTGCGCGCGCTCGAAGACGAGGGATACCGATACGACTCATCCGTTCCGGCACGGCGATTTGATTGCGGCTTCGGTCGGGTGCATTACCTGAAATACTTTCGTGCCCCGAGTGAGCCCTACCGCCTCTCGTCAAGCCACCTCCGCCGGCCGGGACAGAGCTCGATCATTGAGATGGCCCCTTCGGCGTTCCTGTTCCCCCTCAACATGGCTACGCTCCGGGTACTCGGCCTGCCGGTGATGAAGTGGATGGTACGCCGGATCTCCCGACGTGCTTCGCGGCTGGTGTTCTATTGCCACCCCCACGAATTCGTGCATGCCCATCGGCAATCCTTTCCGCGCAATATGTCCAAATGGAATATGCGGGGTATGGGCCCGGAGAATTTCTTCCTCCTTGACGCATTCGTCGGACACATGACGCGGCGTGGATATTCTTCTACGTTGTTTGCAGACTCGTTCGGCGAGGCACTCACTTCATCTTATGAAGCAAGCCCTCGCGGATATGCAACTTCCGCACAGTGAGATCGATGACGGCAATGCGCATGCGGCCTCATTCCGAGCAGGGGATGTCGCGGAGACCAATACCGTTGCACATGCCTTCAGACACAGATGCTAGAGCTTTTCGATCGATTAATTGTGAGCCCAATCCTCTTTGAGACCTCGCCTGTCTTTACATGGTGACCCAGATGAAGCCCATACCAATCGAATTGATCCAGATGATCAGAGTCAAGATGTCAGCAAGTCTGTCCCGAACAAAAGTGGCCAAATTTTCGCTCGAGACACCGCTAGAAGATTTGGGGCTCGATTCTCTGGATAAACTGTCTCTGCTCTTCGAGATTGAAGATCATTTCAATGTGGCAATCCCCGATACAACTGCCTCCCAGATGAAGTGCGGTGCGGACATTCTGGCCTATTTTTCGAGCAGCCAACAGGAGTGATCCTGAGATGTGCATCGGGAGTACTGATGGCTGCGTAGGACTTCTGGCTTGGTGTTCCTGCCCTGATTCTGATGTTATGGACCCTTCAGAACGTGGCGCGTGAAGTACGAGACATGCGAGAAAGACGCGACCCGAAGTTCGAAGTTCTGGGAACCTCGAACCCTTGCCCATCTCGCGGGTCTCGCTCGGATATCCTGCGGAGTGGTGACCTGTTGTTCCAGGCGTCTGGACCATTGGATTTCCGGTTGGCAGCATCATTTTCCGCAGCCTGCTAGTCTCACAGACGGTCACAGGAGATGCGACGAAGATTGAGGGAGGGCCTCTGGGGTACACGATTCGTCCGACAAGGACGTGCGTTTGCATGTCGACAAGAAGTCGAAGCGTGACGGCACCTTTGATGCCGGCGACAAAAGTCTCTGAGATGCCACAACAGAAGTTCGTACACGAGGGATTGGGCCAATCACCAGTGCGGCCCAATTCCATTCCAGAGAATCGGAACGGAGTTTATTTTTCATGTCGTCTCTCGCGACTGACCTTGTGGGTAGCCACCGGCGAGACAGTCACAGCCCTGCCTCAGATCTTCAATTCATTCGTAGATTGTGAGCAATTCTGACCAGTCTGAACCCGATCCGAGAGACATACTGTAGCCATGATCCGCAGTCGTTCATAGGAACTTGCTCCTGCGCCAAGGCTCGTATGAAAAACCGGGGGATAGCGAAAGGAGTTTCTCATGTTGTACTACGCGTTGATGTTCTTGTTGCTCGGCTTTGTGGCGGCTGCTCTGGGTCTGTCAGGAATCGCTGCTGTCGCGACGCAGATTTCCTGGGTGTTATTCGTGGTTGGAATCGTGCTCCTGATAATCCACGTGGCGAAGGAGCGTACGCCTCGAGTGACCTAGCCCGCATTATTCATGAGCGCTTCTGCTGCAATCGTGGATTTGCGGCTGCGACGAGCCTTCGGCGGGCAGGCTCGCCGCTTATCCCCTCGACGTACTGTTCAAGTACGCCTCGGGACCTCGCGGCTCCGCATGCCCGTCTCCCACACAACTACGCGATTTCTCGACGAACCGTCATAAGTAATGCGGGCTTGTAGGAAGCGAAAAACCATTTCGGACCGGCAGAGAATCGAGGGCCTGCACGTCTGGGACCAGAGCCCCCCTTCGGATAGCCCGTGCACGACAGGCAAGACCGGTGGAACAGGCGAGACACTCAGTACAAAAGTCATGACGGCGTTGGGAAACATTCCTGGTGTTGTGCGAGTGGAGATCCGAGAGAACCAGGGCACACCGATGTCCGTGAGCCGTTGCCCGTTCCGCAAGAACCCGCCAAGCCCGAGTCAAAATTCCTTCCTCACGGTCTCCTCGTGGCTCCTTTCCATGCCGACCCGCGATGGCCGCATTTCTCCATGGCGTACCGTCAAGTTACATTGGGTCAGCCGAGCAATACCGGCTCGGCCAATTTTGGTGAAACGTTTGCACTCTATCGCAACGCGGCTCCTTTGGATGGCCAATGGGACATCGCGCTGCAGGCCGGAGCCTTCAGTATCTTCAATATGAACGCCCCGTCCGGATCGAAAGACCTCGTCAACGCCGACTATACCGTCGGGTTGCTCACCAGCTACCGGACTGGTCCGTTCTCAGGCTTCCTTCGCCTCCACCAGCAAAGTTCACACCTGGGGGATGAATTTATTCTCAATAGTCAGACGCCGACCAATAGAATCAATTTGAGCTTCGAAGAACTGGATCTGAAATTGTCCTATGAGCTGACCTCCTGGTTTCGGATCTATGGAGGCGGGGGCATGCTGGTGGCGCGAGATCCGTGCGATCTGAAACGCGGCACGAGCCAAGTGGGAACTGAACTCACCAGCCCCTGGACCTTCTGCGGCGGTACGGTTCGTCCGGTGGCGTATGCAGATTTCCAGGCCAATGCGAGAAGTAATTGGAGGGTCGCCAGCTCCGTCATAGCGGGACTTCAATTCGAGAATGCTCGCATCGGAGATCGCAGATTACAGGTATTGGCGGAGTATTTCAGCGGCCCCTCGCCCAACGGACAGTTCTATACTCAACACACCGAATGGTTCGGACTCGGTGTCCACCTGTATTACTGATCCACCCCCACTTCCGCTTCACCGTCTTCGTCACGCCGACTTCACGCGCCAATACTCCATCGGTAGAGCACAAGATCCTCAGGACGAGGATGGCTCAGACCGGCATCAGCACAGACTCCAACATATTGAGACGAGGTTACCGGAGCGAGCGTAGCGGGGAAGGTACCGGGCTGAAGGGGTGCTGGCTGTCTCGACGCGAGACCTCAACCGCATTTCATTCTCTGCCGGAGAGCCTCTTCGTGCTCCTCAACCTGGCTTCGGGTCCCGCAACTCAGAGGTTTGGGTTGTGCGCATCGAACCGGCGCGACCTCCTCAACCGCGTGATACTCGCTCGACAGGCATGAGGTCTGTCCAAAGAGCGAGCGATAGAGTCCTATCGGGTACATGCCCCTGGACATGAGCTTCCACCCCACCATGCAAGTGATGCGGGCGATATCAAGCACCGGCCGAAAATAACTGGGTCGCGCTCCGGGACGGCGCAGGGCGTCAATGGGAACTGCCAGGCTTCGATGTCCTGAGCGCGTGGCCTCGATCAGAATTTCGCTTTCGAAGACGAAGCTCCTGACTTTTCCATGTGCGATCTGCACACGACTCAACAGTGATGCGGGATAGACACGAAAGCCTGACTGACTATCTGCGAATGAATAGCCCGCGGCCCAGGAGATCCAGAAATCAGCCACACGGTTCGCGACATAGCGCCAGAAGGCTGCGCGTCGCTGATCTCGACGGCGTGCACCGATGATCACATGATCAGGATGGAAGGCAGCTTCAGCGAGCAATCGTGGAATGTCTTCCGGCGCATGTTGGCCATCGCCGTCCAGCGTCACGACGCCGGAGGCTCCGGCAACCAATGCCTGCTGAAAGCCACGCCACAGGCTGGCGGCCTTCCCGCAGTTCGTGGAATTTCGCAACAGTGCTATGGGCAATCCAACCAGGGCTTCTGCCGTGCCATCTGTAGACCCATCGTCCACGACGATCACGTCCTTGATCTGTCGGATCGTCCGTGACGCCACGTCCCTAATCGTTGCGGCTTCGTTATACGCGGGGATCACAACCCAGTACCCGGCCCGGACGTTGCCCCCCGAATGTGAATGGGCGTTCACACCATCCCCCCATTAAGACCGATCACTTGGCCGGAGAGATAGTCGGCCCTCTCGGAGGCCAGGAATCCGACCAGGTACGCAACCTCTTGAGGCGTGCCGGCTCGCTTCATCGGTACAAGTGCCTCGATCTTTTCCGGTTTGCAACTCTGCTCGACCATCCGCGATTCGATAAAGCCCAGCGCTACCACATTGACGGTCACGCCACGGGAGCCGACCTCCCGTGCAAGCGATTTGGAGGCGCCGTGGAGCCCCGCTTTGGCCGCTGCGTAATTCGTCTGGCCCCGATTGCCGAGCAAGGCCGAGACCGACGAAATCGTGATGATCCGTCCCCACCGTGTGCCGATCATCGGAAGGAGCAACGGCTGAGTCACGTTGAAAAAGCCGCCCAGCGAGACCGCGATCACGTGGCTCCATTGGTCTGGCCGCATGCCCGCCATCGGAGCATCGTCGTAGACGCCTGCATTGTTCACGAGTACCTGGATCGGACCGCCTTCCAGAATCTGCGCCAGGGCACGTTGGGTGGCCTGGGTGTCGCTGACATCGAAGCAGGCCACGCTGGCCGATCCGCCTACTCCGATGATCTGATTGGTCACCTCTTCAGCCGCAGCGCGATTGCGATGCGCATGGACGATGACGTGCAGGTGCTCCTGCGCCAGTTGCCGGCTGATCGCGGCGCCGATTTGACCGCTGCCGCCTGTGACCAAGGCTCGCTTCATAATTGGTGATCGAGGTACTTCAGGAATATGGATGCGCGCCCATCCAGCAACTCTTGTCGTTCAGCCGACACTCGAAAGGAGTAGATGGAGCAGCCGGCCTCGCCAACTAAACGGGTCACCTGAACCGTCAAGTCCCTCTTCACGTTGTCCAGACGAGCGGCCCGAAGCGTCAAACTCCTTACGGCTCCCAGGTATCCCACGGCGAGTCGACGCTCCTTCCCCTGCTGCAAAAGCCCGACATGCACCGCCATCGCCTGTGCCGCATACTCCAGTCCGCAGATCGCCTCCAATCGGTTGTCTCGTCGAAGAGGATTCGCCGCGTCACGATGCGACGCAGTCAGACACGTAATGCTGGTGTCATCCCACTGCTCGACCCTATCCAACAGGCACATCGTGCCGTGATGCGGAATCAATCGGCAGAGAGCGGCTTTATCGATGATCAGCATGGCATGACCCGGATTACAAGGTGTTGGTCTTCTAGATATTCAAGACGGACCAGCGTGACGCACTGCCTCGCGATGGCGGCCAGCAGCGGTAACGACCGGGCGGCTTGATTCCCGCTCCGAATAACTTCCAGTCCTGCATCGTCCATGCTTGTCGCGTTCTCAGAGAGGTCATCGGACAGAGCGAGATCGAGTTGGGCGAGGTTGTGCGGCGCGGGAGTTCTCGTCAACAACAGAGCGGCTGCGAATCCTCCTCGCAGGGGTCGCGCAGCATAGAGAGGAGGGGGAGGTGGAAGATCATAGGCCACCAGGAGTACAGGCCGCTCCTCGATCTGCACATAGGCGGCCGCCTCCAGCAAGGCGGCACAAAAGGAAGAATCATAGCAAGCCAGCACGGTTGACGATTGCTGTGAGCCCGTGGCGATGCCCCAGTAGCCGGACGCGGCATTATGGACGGAATGGTGGAACAGCGTGGGCGACATCGTCCGTTGCGGCGTGGCGAGCGCCGTGCAGAGACGATCCAGGACACCGGTCTCGCCGTCGGAGGACGCGAAGACGGACGCCACATCGCGCGCATCGGCCTCTGCCTGCTGCATGGCCTCCTGAGCCACATGGAGAGCCCAGCGCACAGTCTCGCTGCTGCGCCTCTGTTCGTTCGGCGGAAGCACGCTTGCGCTCGGCTCAGGCGGCGCCGCTTCACACAAAGGACTCTCGCCTGCCAGCACGGCCCGGCTTCCCGCCCAACCTGCGAGCCCAGGCCCCAACGTGCCGATCCCGTTTATATACAGTTCCATCAGACGGTCCCGAAAATCAGGCTGCAATTATTACCGCCAAACCCGAAGCTATTGCTCAACACCCGCCGCACCGGCTGCTCCCGATTCTCCAGCAGCACGTAACTTCTCAATTTGGGATCGATTCGAGTCGTATTCACTGTCCCGGGAACAAAACTGCGCGTCAGGCAGATCGCGGCAATCACCGCCCCCGTGACTCCCGCTGCCCCCAATGTATGTCCCGTCCACCCTTTGGTCGAGCTGCAGGGGGTCGAGGGACCAAACACCGAGTGGACGGCTGTATCTTCAATGCTGTCGTTCGCCCTGGTCGCGGTACCATGCAGATGAATGTAGTCGATGTCCCCGGAGGTGAGCCCACTCCGCAGCAAGGCCGCTTGCATCGCCCTGATCGCCCCGGTCCCTTCCGGATGGGGATGCGACATATGATACCCGTCGCAACTCTCCCCATAGCCCAATAACGCCACCGCCCCAGGCTGACCCGCATGCTCGGATTTTTCCAGTAACCCAAAACCGGCCGATTCGCCCAACGTCAGTCCGTCACGATCCTCATCGCATGGACGGCAGGGACCGCTCGACATCAGCTCCAACGAAGCGAATCCATACAGAATCGTCAGACAGAGGCTATCCACGCCGCCAACCACCGCCGCATCGCAGAATCCGGTCTCGATGAATCGTGCCGCAGTCGCAAACGCCTTCGCGCTGGACGAGCAGGCCGTGGAGATGACCATCGCCGGTCCCCGCAGCCCCAGGTATGTGCGCACGAAATGCGCGGATGAAAACATGTTATGGGTATATCGATGGGACGTCAGGTATGACGACGGCAAGGCACCGGTTGCCGGGTCACGGTGGCAATAGGCATGTTCCGTCTCCAGGATGCCCGATGTGCTCGAACCGAGGATCACCGCCACGCGGTGGGCGCCATAGCGCTCACGGGCCTCTATTGCGGCTTGGATGAACCCATCCTGCTGGAGCCCGAGGAGCGCGAGCCGATTATTCCGGCAGTCGAACTGCTCCAATCCCGTTGATGCTGAACCACCGCCGACTAACACGTCCTCTACCTCATCGACCCGGCCGATGTAGGCGGCGATCCCCGCATCTTCGAAGTCGCAGGGCCGCAACCCGGAACGCCGATTCCGCAATGCCCGATAGGTCTCATCGAGGCCTTTCCCCAGCGCTGAGACGACGGTATAGCGGCTGAGAATGAGCGGGGCCATCACTCTTGCCCCAACGTGTCGATGTTGTGGAACTGCGCGCACCGGCCCTGAAGATCGTATGGGACGTCATCGACGGCCTGATTCGGACGGCGATCCTCAACGAGGTGGGATCCGTCTTCTTCTGTTCGCTCATCAACCAGACCCTGAGCCATTGCAGACGCTCCTCCACGCGGTCGATCAAGCCCGCCCGGAAGAAAATTAACAGGTTGCGGAGAGACCATCTGTTCAAAATTGCTCACTTAGGGGAAGTCGCGGCAAGAAGAAATGGCTTCTCAGGCGACTCAGCTAGGAGCGCGGCAAAGATCAGACAGGCCAGCGATCCCAAAGCCGTGGTCATTCCGATGGCTCGGAGCACGGGGATCTGCGAGAAGGCCAGCACTCCGAATACTAAGATTGTAGTCGTGCTGCATACGACCAGGCCATAGACGGTGCGTCCTCGCTCCGCCAGAGTCCCATGTCTCAGGTTGAAGAACAAGGCATAGTCCAACCCGAGGCCAATAACCAGAAGAAAGGATGCTAGGTGGAACAGCGAAAACCGTTCGCCTACCGCGTGCAGCACGGCAGCCACCACCACAATGGCGCTCCCGATTGGAAGCATCACTCGCAGGACGGTGACGGGAGCGCGGAGCCCGACCAGCAGCACGAGACCGATAGACAGAACCCCCCATCCCAAGAGTCGCAGCGTCTCATTCCGGTACGAGCTGACCATTCGGTTCGATTCTTCCTTCAGATCCAAATAGCTAACCTCCTGTTCACGCCATGGCATCAGAAGTTCGCGAAACTTCTGTCTGTCGGTGACGCCACGCAACGGCACGACCGCAGCCCAGCGTCCCTCATGCATAAACAGAAGCGAGTCTAGTTTGAGCCCCAACGCCGTCCCGCGGAACGTCTGCATCTCCACCAGTTTCTGCGTCTTGGCTTTCACTGTTGCATCCAGGAACGGCTGAAACAGGCCAGGCTTGAATGGCAAACCCTTCCCGGCTGATGTGAGATTCCGCTCCAGGGCCTCGCGATCAGGCAACGATGCCTGGCGCGCCTGCTGCGTCTTGCGACTGGGCAGGTAGCGAGCAGCGAGGTCGTATCCTGCCAGTTCCCCTTTTTCCACGAGTGCGTCCAACGCCAGCGCCAACGTTTCACTCCGTTGGAGGGCCTCTTCTTCGCTTGAGCCCTCCACCACGATGAGGTCCCCGACATCTGGTCCCCCGAGTTCATTGCGAAGGGCTTGATCCCGCTCTTTCTGTTCAGTCGAGATCGGGTTCAGATTGGCAATGTCCTGCTCCCACAGTGGCGTATCTGACCAGATGAAGGAGCCGATGGCAAGGACCACCACCAGCGGGACCACGAGTCGTGCCCTTGTCAGCGCATCGACCCACTGTGCGACATGCAGCCCTTCGCGCCTCGTGTGAAATCCTATGGGAACGATGTGGGGAAGTACCCAACGGGTCACGCATGCGGCCGTGAACAAACCGACCATCGCGAATAGCCCCAGTTGTGATAGGCCAGGGAACCCGCTCAGGAGTAATGCAGAGAATCCAAGAGCCGTCGCCACGACTCCGAGGCGCATCGTTGGCCAGATCTCTTTCATCACGGCCGGCGCCCTGCTCTCTCTGGTGAGATGGCTGAACAGATGGATCGGATAATCGTCCACGACGCCTAGCAACGTAATCCCAAACGCCAAGGTCATGCCGTGAATGAATCCGAACGCAAGATCCACGGCTACGATCCCGGCCAGGATCGCGCTCGTCAAGGGAAGGAGGCTGAGAGCAAGAATAGAGACTGATCCATAGCTGACGAAGAGAAACATTGTGACCAGCAACGTCGCGTACAAAGACAACCGCCACACATCGCCTTGGATGGTCTGCTGCATCTCAACGGCAATGACGCTGGGTCCGGTCATCACCAAATGAACGGCAGCACCAGTAGAAGCTCCGGCGACCCGTCTGAAGGCCTCCCTGATATGCCCTTGCAGTTGTTCCTGGGACTCCATATCAAAACCGGCCGCTTGCGTCTCCGCCAAGAGCAACGCGTGCCGCAGGTCCGACGAGAACCACACTCCTTGGTGCCTCGCCGGAGCTGTCCAGGTCATCCAGGCTTGAAGGATCTTCATGAACTCGCCGGTGGGATCGGACGGGATCATTTCCTTGACCATAGGTGACAAGGGAGAGGTGAGGTCGCTCAGCCGCAGCTCAAGGGAGTCGCGGAGATGATCTCGGCTGAACATGGACCCCTGCACACTTGGGCTGAGCAGGTACCGATACTGAAAAAGACGTTCCCGCTCCTCCTTTGTCCAGGCTTGCTCCCCATTGCCGACATAGTGGAACGCACCACTTCCGCGCATCCAGGCCGCCAACTGTTTGCTGGCCCCTGCCAGTAGATCAACATCCTCTCCCTCCAGAGCCATAAGGATGAGCCGCCCGGTCGCGCCTGTTCGCAGTTCAGTGAGTAGCAGGCGCTCTGTTGGTGTGGCACCCTCCGGCAACAAGCGGGAGAGTTCGGCTTCCACATGCACACGCATAGCCACGAACCATGCTCCGAACCCCAGCACCATGCACCAGATCAGAAGTGTGACCCAGGATCTTCTGGTCACTGTGCGCCCGTAGTGATGACCATGACAGACCGATCTCCGTCCGGTGCTAGGATCTCAATGCTACTGACTTGCTCCCTTTCTCCGGAGAACCGAATGGACTCCACCAGTTCCTGCACAGCTTTGTCCAGTGGACGCAGAATCAAGACCCATCGTCTGGGCTCACCCTGCAGCGTCACGCTATAGAAACGCCTCAGGGTGATGACATCATTGGCGAGCGTGGACCGAAAGCCCTCTATAAATCCCCGCAGCGCAGGGTAGTCGTGCAATGAAAGGGTCCTGTTCGTACCCTTTGCCTTGCTCTCGAAGAGGACCGTATCGCCTTCAACGAGGTAGCGTTCGTCATACGGAGCGGTGATATGTTTCTCGAGTCTCGTCGGTGGAGTGAAACGCAAGATGCCGTGGGTCTTCAACGGTTGGGTGAGCAGGTTCGAAAATGCGGTCTCTTCAAACCCTACTTCCGCTTGCCGGTTCTTGGCAAGGCTCTTCATCAGCTGCTCCACATTCCAGCCAATTGATCCTGCCTCGCGCTCAGACTGTCGCGACGACTGGGCCAGGGACATCGTCGCAGGACCCGGCAGGAACAACCAGATAAGGAACAGGGCCAGCAGTCTCAACGACCAACTACCGTTGCTCTTCCCAAAAGTCATAAAAGTTGAACCAATTGTCGGCCGCCAGGCGGCAGTGATGTTCCAGGCGATCGGCGTAGCGCTGGGTCCATCGCTGAACCTCCCGGTCCCGATGCCGTCGGTCGATCGTCACCTCTTCGGCGAACAACTCGAAATGGACCTCGTAACGGTTGCCTCCGCGATAGAGTCCGAAGAAGAGAATGACCGGCACCTTTAGGATGCTCGCGAGCCACATGGTTCCGGCAGGGAATCGTGCAAGCTTGCCGAAGAACGTGCAGGCCGTGGCCTGATCCTGCTTCAGGAGACGATCCGCGAGAATGCCCACCACCCCTCCGCGATCCAGACATTCCTTGACTCGCAGCATCGAGTTCGGCGAGCCAGTCCGGATCACCGCATCGGCGACCGCAGGATTCAAGTCACGGAAGAGGTCACGGATCATCGGTGTATGCTGCTCGTACATCAGGACCTTGATTTCGATATCCTGCTGGGTCAGCCCGATAGCACGCACGATTTCGAAGCTCCCCAGATGCGACCCGAGCAGGATACATCCTTGGCCACGAGCCACGCGGTCCTTGAGCACGTCGAGTCCCCGTATATCGATGTCGAAGCGGTTGCCTTGTCCGGCTAGAAGATAGACACGATCAAGGAGCGTCGACGCGAAACAATGATACTGCCTATACAGGTCACGCCGGCTGATCGGGCCTCCCAACGCTCGAATCAAGTAGGGTCGGATAGCACGACATGCTTGTTTCGAAAATATTAGGTAATAGACGCAGATCGGATAGAGTAAGGCGCGCGTGGCTGGACGTCCGACAAATAACGCCATCCAGATCATGAATCGCGACGCGATTCGGCTGCCGCGTTCGCGTTGTCGCAACCACCCCACCGTCACGAATCACCCGTGGAATCATCAGCGACGATGCGGTATCGCAGGCAGCCACTCGCAATGAGTCGAGACCCAGTTGTGCAGGTGAACTCCGTTGCGCCCTCGCCCTGCTGGTCCAACCTGATCGTGAGAGGCTCTCCAGGGCTCAGAGGCGACATGAACTTCACCGACGGCATGCCCACAAACTCGATGTTCTCTTTGGCCATCTCGCGGATGGCGTTCATGATTTCTCCCAGCATCACGACGCCAGGGACCACAGGATGGCCAGGAAAGTGCCCAGCCAATGATGGATGGTTCGCACCGATTGTGACAATCCGCTCAGGTCCCATGCCGCTCCTCTTTGTGAAGCTCTTGCAGCAATCCGAGCAAGGCCTCTCTCGTGAGCTTGCCGGTCTCGTTACGGGGAAGGTGGGGAACCAGGTGAAGCGGTCTGGGGAGAAACAGAGGATCAATGACTGTTCGAAGCGCCGACAGAATGTGCTCGGCAGCCTTTCCAGGCGCAACAACGAAGGCGATCAGACGCGTGACTGAGGTTCCCGTTTCATCCGGGAGGAAGAACACTCCATCCTGCACACCTTCGATCTCGTTCAGTTTCTGGTTCAGGTCGCTTAACGAACCCCGGTGCCCACCGATGTTCACCAGATCCGTGCCACGTCCATGCAGCACGAACCGATGTGGCCCTTGCAGCGACACCAGGTCGGGAAAGGGGATCGGCTCGCGCAAGTATAGCGCTTGCAAGGAGCACCCGGCTGATTCCTGATGCAGCGTGATACCATCCAATACATGCCAGGCGTTCTCGGCGACAGTCCGCCTTGTCGCGAGGCTCCCGGCCTCCGTGAACCCGTACACCTCATAGACCGTGGTTTGGAACAAGGTCTCGGCTTGTTTCGCCAAGGAGCGAGAAAGGGGCGCGGTCGCAGAGAGAATGCACTCCACGTGAGGCAGCCGCGAGCGAGCGGTGACACAAGCCCGGATATGTAAGGGCGTGGTGACAAGCATGCGCGGTGAGGGAACTCCCGCCAACGCTAACCGCACATCTTCAGGGAATAGCGGCCGTCCCACATGGAACGCCATCCCATGTTGAATGGGGAGCATAATGGAAGCTTCGAGCCCATACATGTGCTGGTGAGGAACTGTCGCCACCACGGTCATATGATCGGAAGTCTTGAGCCCCAGCCTGGTTCCCGTGCTCCGAGCGACTGCGACTAGGGAGCCCCAGGTTTTGGAATGTGGATGAGGGTGCCCCGTGCTGCCTGACGTAAAGGCCACCACGGCTGGGTGGTCAATGGGGATCTGGGGAACCTTCGCCGTGTCGGTCGGACTCCCTGTACCCTTTGGGATCTGATAGGAGGGGAGTTGCCCGACTTGTTCCGTGCCATCTACCAGGCAATAGCTGGTGCCATAGTCTCGCGCTATCTGGGCCAAGGCGCCCGGCGCGCGACTAGGAGGAAGCAGTGTAGTCTGTCCTCGGACCAATGCAGCGGCAAACCCGACCAGAAACCGATAGCGGTCATCAGCCAGGTTAATGACCGTGGGTTTTTCAGGAAGCAGGTCAGCGAGGGCTCCCACATCTGAAAGAAAGCGGCCATAGGTTATCGGGGAGCCGTTCTCCCAGGCCAACACTCTGTCAGCGTGGTAGGGGCCGAGCAACGCGGCGGTGTTCATAGAGCCACATGCTGCTATTTTGTGCGATGTTTCTCGATCGACTGACAGAGCGAACGGAGTGAGGCGAAGGTGGCGACAGTGTCTGGATCATCTGAACGTATCTGATGCCCATAGAATTGAGAGATCGCGAGAGACAGTTCGAGCGCGTCAATCGAATCAAGGCCCAGGCCGTCACCGAAGAGCGGTTCCTCCGGCTGAATCTGTGCGGGGTCAACTTTTAGCGTGAGCGTCCGCACAATAAGTTTCGCAACTTCCGCTTCCAGAGATGATACATCAGACACGGATCGGTTTCTCCCTTGCGGACCGGGCCCGCTCGCACCCTTGCGCCGGGTCCTTCTACCAACTCCTTCTGTGTCCTGTCAAGGAAAGGTCAACGAGCCTTAAGGGGACAGCCTCGGCTCGGTATCTCAATAAAAACCCTGTTCTAGTCGTCGAGGAAACTACCCGCTCATGACTCAGTTTTTTGATGAATGAGTTCCGGCAGCCGGGCGTCCTTTCCTACAATTATGGGTTGCACGTTCACCCTCCCCCCGCCATGTCATCCTGCACAACTGGTTTTCCTTGGCAGGATACTGAAAACTCCGCCAGCGTCTCAAGTGCGCGACGGACACGATCTGAAGTTCGGACCTCGAACCCTTGCCCGTTTCGCCAGTCTCGCGCGGCTATCCTGCGGGAATGTTCTCCTGTTGTGCCACACGTGCGAGCCATCAAGGTTCTCGCGGGCCAGCAAAGTTTATCCGCAGCCTGTTAAATCCGACCAGTCACTAACAGAATGACCAAGACCAAGAGGGCCAAGCCTAGCCCGCTGCTGGGGAAATAACCCCAGTTCGCGCTGTGAGGCCAGGTAGGCAATGCTCCGACAAGGAGTAGGATCAGGATGACAAGGAGTATGGTGCCCATATGTCACCTCCGTTTAAGGATGTTTTTGATCTAGTACAATGCATTCAACCACCGGCCATGCTCTAACCTGACAGCCACATCTCTTGTCGTCTTTTCATGGTTCCTCACAGTACGGACTCGGGATCCTATGTCCATCGGCCTCACCGAAGCATCCGGACACTCAGGCATCACAGGACATTCGAATAGGAGTCGACTCTATTCTGCGCTAAGCACGAGATGCGGTCTGGTCAATATCGCTCAGTTCGGGAGAATTGTCGGGCCCCATCAGGCTTTACCGTTCACTGCCTGGCAAAGAGTGCAGGTGGGAGGAATCATTGTTGAGCGCGCGCGCCCTTCTTCTTCAGAAAGACGCCAGCTCCTGGCGCGTATGGCTATCGGTCCAAGTAAATACCAGTGAGATGCTGACTCCGCTTATGGAACGCCGTGGCTTAAGTGGTTTGTCTGGTTCATCTGGTCTATCTGGTCTGTCTGGTTTGTCTCGTTGATCTGGTCTGTCTGGTTTAACCAAACAAACGAGACAGACCACATGAACCAAATAGACGAGACAGAGCAGAGCAACCAGCCAGTTGCTTGCGCTTCACGTTTCACGGATGTCGAGAGCGCCGCATGGGGAAAGGCTCGTCCCTGGGCAAAGAGGCTGTCTTGGCAGCTTCAGGGCAGGCGGGTGAAGCAGCCGCCGGGGTCTGGCGGGTGAGAATGGCGACCTTTTCGCAGCCTGTTAGGTCCGGACAAGCAAGACCGCGGCAAACAGGATGACCAGCGCGAGAACGAGCGAGAAGCGAGCGACCCAGGGAGACCACAGAACCAGGGCCTGATCGAACCTGGTTCGGCTCTCCGTGGTGAGTCGTAGAATCCTCCCGACGCGAGGCCCGAGGATGAGATCGTGGGTCAGGGTCAGGAGAAGAAGGATCGTCACGAGCCCCAGCTTGGCCACTAGGATCATCGGCCATCCCGATGGGTCCGCGATCGGAATCCCCCGCTGATGTAGTAACGGAGGGCCTGTGAACAAGAGGACGGCGATCGCGCCCCAGACCACCGCACGGAACCGCCGGGCGATGGTCCGAAAGAGCAACGCCCTCTGTGACGCGAACGGTTCACGCCTGAGCACCGGCACCAGCACAACCGACAAGAAGATCGTTCCGCCGATCCAGCTGACCGCCGCAAGCACATGGAGCCAGACCAGCAGGACCATCATCGCCGCCGCCAATCCACTGATCAACCTTTCGTAGATCTTGGGTCGATTGTGAGGAGTGCTCGTCCAGCCTGACTGTCGAGTCCCGACAGGTTGAGGTTCGGGCACCAGGCGATTTCTGCCGGCTCCGGCGCCACCTCGAACCGGTTCTCAACATCACTGGTGGACTGATCCTAAGTCATGCGCAGACAGGGGAGACAAATAAATTGTACGGGACAGGAACAAGAAGTCATTGATCACTGGTCAACAGTCAATCGTAAGACGCGGGTATGAGAAACAAGCACACCGCTAGACCATTGACCTTCATACTCGTTTGCGATTGATTGTTGACTGATGGACGCAACGAAATCCCATTCAATTGATCTCCGTGTTTGGATCGGCCTCGTTCCGCATGGCATCCCTGTACCGGCCGATAATCAGCCCGTCCACGAACTCCGTTAGGGCCGCCATGACATCGGCCCCCGAGGCCCCTTCCAATAACTGTTGCCGGAGCGCCTGCCGGTGCCCAGCCAGGCGGCGTCCGGCTCAACCTCCGCCCTGCGCAAGAGCCCAGCCGGCGACCCATTGTCCGGCGTCATCGTCACAGGGCGCTTTCCCCCGTCTCGCCGGTCCTGATCCGCACCACGGAGCCGAGATCCGACACGAAGATCTTTCCGTCTCCGACACTGCCGGTCCTCGCGCTGCGCGTAATGGTTTCGATCACACGTGACGCCAGGTTATCCGCGACGAACACTTCGATCTTCACCTTGGGCACAAAGTCGGTCGTATACTCGGCGCCCCGGTAGGTTTCCTTATTCCCCTTCTGGCGTCCGAATCCTTTGACTTCCGTGACCGTCATCCCATGCACACCCATTTCCAGCAACGCATCCTTGACCTCTTCCAACTTGAACGGCTTGATGATGGCTTCAATCATCTTCATGTCGATACCTCCCTAATCGGACTCACCCGAGAACGCTGATCGTACATCGTCGCTGGGATCGCCGGCTGATTGTTTGGTCCGTTGTGGCACGGTCCATTTACTCACGTGAATAGGCCTGCTCGTTGTGCTGGCTGAGGTCCAATCCTACTTGTTCATCTTCCGACGAGACCCGCAACCCAATCACTGCATCGACCAGCTTCAGAATGATCCAGGTGCCAACCACGGAGAACAGCGTCAGCGCGCCCGCCATGATGGCCTGAGTCCCCAGCAGCCCCGCATTCCCGAAGAATAGCCCGTCAGCCCCAGCGGCATTGATCGCCTTGGATGCGAACAACCCTGTCGCGAGGATGCCGAACACGCCGCTCACACCGTGAATGCCCACGGAATCGAGCGAGTCATCGTAATAGCTCATCCGCCCCTTCCAATAGACTGCGTAATAGCACAGCAACCCCGCCACGGCACCAATGAGGATCGCGGAGAACGGGCCGATATACCCGGAGGCCGGGGTCACGGCGGCCAGCCCGGCCACTACGCCGCTCGCCACACCGAGCACGGTGGGCTTCCCCCGATGCATCCACTCCACCATCATCCACACCAACGCCCCCGTTGCCGCGGCCGCCTGGGTCGCCAAGAAGGCGCTCCCGGCCACCCCATTCGCCCCCAACGCACTGCCCGCGTTGAACCCGAACCAGCCGAACCACAGCAGGCCGGTCCCCAACAACGTGAAGGGGAGGTTGTGCGGGGGCATGTGATCGGAGCCCCATCCCGTGCGCTTGCCGATCACGATGGCGCACACCAGCGAGCTCACGCCGGAGGTGATATGCACCACCGCGCCGCCGGCAAAATCTATCGCGCCCATCTGCCCCAACCATCCCCCGCCCCAGACCCAATGGGCCACCGGAACATAGATAAACAGGGACCACAAGCCCGCAAATAGCAGCAGCGCGGAAAACTTCATGCGCTCGGCCACCGCCCCGGTAATCAGGGCCGGCGTTATGGCAGCAAACATGAGCTGGAATAACATGAAGACTTGATGGGGAATCGTGGGGCCATAGGTGGGATGCGGCGCGCTGCCCACCCCTCTCAGCCCTATCCACTCAAGGCTTCCGATGAGCCCGCCCTGATCAGGACCGAAGGCCAGGCTGTACCCGACAGTAATCCAGATCAGACTGACCAGACAGAGCACGACGATGCTCTGCATGATCGTCCCCAGGATATTCTTGCGTCGAACCATCCCGCCATAGAAGAGCGCCAAGCCAGGCATCGTCATCGCCAAGACGAGGGCGGTGGAGGTGAGGACCCATGCGGTATCGCCGGTGTCTACTTTCAGAACCTCACCCTCTGCCCCTGCCTCGGGAATTCCTACCAGCGATCCCAGAAACAATCCCACTCCCAAGCACAGCAGTATTCCAAAACGTTTGTATCCGCCCACAGCCTTCCTCCTTTGCAGTAAGAAATGATCACCATAGCGTATGCGTCATAATCGACGACGATCCCCGTTCGCGCGCGATTCCTCCTAGACACCCGGAACACAGGAACTGGCAGGGAAAGGATGGCCAGCGCCTGGTTCAGCAGTGAGTAGAAACTGACGCTGCATCCCTTCTTGTGTCCGGGAACATAATTTCGATTTACGTCGGACGCCAGCACATCTACCTCGCGAAGCAAATGATCGGTCACGGACCGAGTGAAAAAAACGGCACTATAAACTCATTCCGATCGCGACTGCAAGGGGATGTTTCTCTGAGATCCACCCCCTCGATGGCTCGGATAATCTCCCCTTCGATGCTGAGCTTCAGATGCCGCATCATCTCTCCCGATCAGAACAGTCGACGCATTTTCTTAGCCCGGACGGGCTCTTTCAGGGACTCATCGGCGCGTGAACCTGGCACTCACCTGGCGTCATATAGACTGATAGATCCCCATTGCCCTTTATATCCTCCCGTTCAGCTTCTTGAGCTGGCACGATCGCCCTGATCGAATCTGACCAGCCCTTCGGCGAGTCCAAACCTGGATAGCCCGTAGATGAGCCACTTCGACGGATCGACGTTGTACCACAGGGGTCCGTTTCGATAGTCCCGCGCAAAGGCGTGATGGTAATTGTGGTACCCCTCTCCCAGCGTGAACAGCGACACCCACCAACTGTCCCGGCTGGAATTGGACTGACTGTAGGGCTGACTTCCCCACAGGTGACAGATGGAATTGATGCAGAACGTGGAGTTCAGCACCAGAAAGACCCGCCCGACACCGGCCAGCAAGAAGCAGCCCACGCCGCTTATCCAGCCGTCGTAGGCATATCCCACGAGAAACGGCAGCGCCAGTCCGGACAGGACGAGGGAGACGTACCAGCGGTGCTGCCACATCACCACACAATCCTCACGCAACCAGAGCGCGTATCGTTCGGTCCGGTACGGGCTTTTCATGAGAAACCAGCCACAGTGGCTGTACCAGAATCCTCTCGTCGCATTGTAAGGATCCTCCTTCTGGTCCACACGCGCATGGTGCCGAGCATGATTGGCGCCCCATTTCAGCGCCGAGTTCTCCAACGCCCAGCCGCCCGCGACCAGGAGCGCCACTTTGACCCAGTCGGGACACCGGAAGCTGCGATGGGAAATCATCCGGTGGTACCCCACGGTGATGCCCAGTCCGCTGATGAGATAGAGAATCCCGTCCATGGCCCAGTCCAGCCGCGTATAGCCATGGACGTAGCCGAAGAACGGCACCGCGATGAGAGCCGTCAACGTGACCAGCGCGAACAGCGCTGCCGTCGGGATATCCAACGCTCTTCGGCCGTTCTTTGCGCCCGCATTCAGGTGATGACTCATAATCGAACCCTCTTATCCCTTGGACGTCCTCGCACGGCTCGGCCCCGATTGAGTCGGCAGCCTCAGGCCGGGGCACCAGTCAATCTCCGCCAATGTGGCCGCAACCTCAAAGCCCGTCTCCTGATAGATCGTCGGCCCTTCCTGAACCATCCCCTTGCAGGGCATGCAGATGAACTGACAGGGCACCGGACATCGATGCATTTCACATCCGAAGAGGGTATTGAAGAACGCGGCCTTCTCCCTGCAATAGTAGGCTGGATCGTGAACAGCCAAACTGTCCCGATAGCAGGCCAGCCGTTGCCACAGCTTGGTCAAGCTTGAGATCCGCTTGGAGTTGATGCTCGCCCAGGCTCCGGAGAGTCGGACCGCTTCACCCACGAGCTGAACCGCCGAATCCATTCCCGTCGGCAGCGAGGGAAAGATCGAAATCGCAATCCTCTGATTGTCAACCCATTCCATCGTGAAGCTCGGAGCCTGCCGGGCCAAACTCAAGGCTCGAGAGCTTTCTTCGTCGACGTGATAGGGAATATGGACGACGAGATGCATCGTGGCTCCCGGAGATCTTCTTGCGCTCACATGCGGTTTCGCTGACCTGCACTCACCGACCCGAGACATCGTCTTGGTGAATACGCGCTCCGCAGTCGCCTTCCTTTACGGCACAAGCTGTGACACCGTCGTACCTACCGTTTTCTGCGCATCCCGCGCGCAACGGAATCCCATCCAATTGATCTTTGTATTCGGATCAGTTCCGTTCCGCATCGCAACCCGCATGGTCGTCGTGCTGTCCATCCACCCACCACCCCGAAAGGCTTTCTGGGTACCAGTCTCCGGGCCTCAACAAACAGTACTATGCATCCGCAACAGCCGTGCCAGGACTTGCGCGCGAGGTTCTCCACAGACATTTCATCGACGGATACGGAGGTTAGCCCACGGGAAAGAATAATTAGTGCAGTCGAAATTCTGGCGCGTTCCTCTACAGGCTTAGACAGAACAGGGGCTGGTTAAGATTTATACGAATAAACACAATTAGTTGCGCTGTCTAATTTCTTGGACAGAAACTCGATTGAAATGGGGCATTGCGGGTAGATAACGAATCGAGGTTGGAGCCATTCTTACTGCAATCATGAATCGATAGCTACCGGGTTGCCGATCAGCCAGCAAGTAGAACGTCCGGCCTAGCGGTCAGGACGCCACAGGTTTCCCTGCGGCAACTGTGAAATACGGGGGCCGCCGCTACCGCCCCGTCATGAGATCTATTCATATGCAAGGGCTTGATGTGATAATTTCTTTGGCTGCCTACAAAACAAAACCGAATGGGGCGTACGCATCCCATTTTGCAATCACCTGACAACTAGACCCCTCCATAGAAGAGAAAGGAACATGTAAGCGAGAGGAATCGGCTCGGCAGACACACGGCTGTCAACATGCAAAGCATGGGGGCACCTTGAACCTTGTACTGATGATGGCCTCGCATTATAGTGGGCCAGTTCTTATTCACGGTGTTCGATCGACATGCAGAACCGCCGCCACATCGCTGGATACACACGCCGAGTCCGAAGATATCTTCACGCCTTCGGCTATCTCCTCATCGCGACACTCATGGGTGCATCATTTGTGCACACTGCAACGGCGGCGACGAATGACACGCACAGCCCGGTTGAGGACATTGCCGCGCTCGCCAGCAGCGCTCTTATGCTGACAGTTGTCGAAGGCCCCTTTATCATGGGCACCGCCCGCACAAGCCACGAACCGTTCAGCTTCGATCTCCAATACGACGACACAGAGCAGCCACAGCGTCGCGTCTTGCTCAATCAGTATGAAATTGATCGGGACGAGGTGAGTCTGGGAGAGTACTTGCTGTGGCTGCGGCAGCAACAACGTCACCTCCCCGAGGAAGTGCGGAAACTGATCGATCATGTCACGACTATCCATACCCTGTCGCCCGAGACATTGGCACGTTGGCCGGCACTCTACGTCACCTGGTCTGAGGCATCGGACTTTTGTCGCACACACGGTAAGCGGCTACCGACGGAAGCCGAGTGGGAAAAAGCCGCTCGCGGGGAGAGCGGCAATCTGTTTCCTTGGGGACAGAAACCTCCCACGCCTGCGCTCGCGATGTTCGGGCAGTATCACGTTCACGAGATTCCCATCGTGGCGCCCGTTGACAGTGGGGAGGAGGGGCGAAGCCCCTATGGCCTGCATCATATGGCGGGGAATGCGGCCGAGTGGGTCGAAGACTGGTTTGGGATCGACTACTATGCGACCATGCCGGACCGTAATCCCCGTGGACCTGCCAACGGCCGATACAAGGTGGTGCGTGGAGGATCGTGGAAGAGTGCGCCGGCTTTGTTGCGAACAGCCACCAGAAACGGGACATCGCCGGATCAGCGCGCCGCGACCATCGGATTTCGCTGCGCGCGATCAGTGCAGTAACTGAGTAGCCTGCCTGACCAAGGAGAAGGATGACATGACACAGCCCCGCTTGTTCATCATCGCCCTCTTGTTGATCCACGCTTTCGGCGCTCAAGACGGCACCTCCGCTGCTGCTGGAGCAATCGACACCACCGCGTGGAAGCTCTATACCAATGCGCGCTTCGGCTTCTCGGTCCAATACCCCGGAGACTGGCGTCTGGGAAATCCCATGCCGGACGGGATCGGCATCACGCTATATCCGCCGATAGAGCGCAGCCAGATCGCCCTCTCCGGTTTCATGAATCTCGTGGAAGGCACGAGCCAGGACGGCCGGCAGACACTTGATGAGTTCGCCGCAGCCCACCGGCGCATCATCACGGAACTCTATGACAAGAAGAAAACGGAGGTGACGTGGGAAAAGAATCAGTCTTCGATGCTCGCGGGATTTCCTGCGAAGCGCCTGGCCTTCACCTATCAGGACGACCGGCGCAACGCGATGCTAGAAATCCACATCTTTTCATTGGGTCGCAACGAGGGGCGCGGGATACGAATCAAGGTGCCGGTCTCGGCACAAGAACGAGTGATGCCGACGATCACCAGAATGCTGGAGACCTATCAGCCGGGACGAGATCAGAACGCGGTCAGCCCTCTAGCACCAAAGCCTGATTCTCCACAAACTGCGCCGCACTCATGATCTGAGACCGTCGCTATGCGCCACCATCCTGTAGCTCATTCAGATGCTTCATCGCCTCCCTGGCCGCCGCGCGAGCTTTCGTGGCGGGGTTCAAGCTAGCTCCGGGATCGACCTTATCGCCCATCTCAGCCACCCGTTTACACTGTTTGATGGCTTCCTGTAAATGCGGTACGGCTTCCTTGCCATGTTCATCTGTGGGCGGCAACGCCTTGAGAATAGCTTCCGCATGTTTCGCCACTTCACCGCAGTGATGCACGATGGCCTTCCCATCACCCATCCCTCCATGCATGACCATTTCTTCGGCATCTCGGAGCATCGCCTTCCCGCGATCCTGAATGTCTTTCGGCGACCCCGCCTGGACGAAGGACGTCCCGACGGAGAGAGACAGCATGACAATTATGAGGGCTTGTTTGAGTCCCATTAGAACACCCGGCCTTTCTTCACTGGCAGTTGATCCACCGGCGTCAGTCGGCGGTACAACGCGTGGAACTGTTCCGTCGTGAGCAAAGGATTCTCCAATTCTTTGAGAGCCTCCTCGCCGATCGGATATTCCACGGTATCGTCGAAGCTGGAGGAGGCAATCGTCACATAGTGGTCAGGGAAGAGCCGCTCCGGCAAGAGGATCGTGATGCCCCGATTGTAGTGCTTAGCCATCCGGATGGCAGCTCGTGCTCGCTCGGCCGTTACCTTTGGCCCGAGACCGATATTGGTCGGCGGACGGCCCGCCTTCATGAATTGTATATGGACGTTGGGTAAGCCGGCCTCGACGAAGTCCTTTTTGATCGCCTCTCGATCCTGGCGATGCTCGTTTGCCAAGACCACTTCCACGCGTCCAGGTGAAGCAGACTCCTGCTCCGCAGCCATAGCCGAGCCGACCGGCAGAACTCCAAGGAGCATGACAAGAAAAATGGCTCGGATTTTTACCATTATCCTTCGGTCACTTCGCGTCAAATCGCACATCGAACGTGGCTGTGTCGTTTGGCTCGACCGTCAGCTCCCGTTCCTGGACGCCCAGAATCGGATGCCAGGCTTTCACGGTGTAGGTGCCGGGAGGAAGGTCACCGATGGAAAATGAGCCATCCGGATCTGTCACAGCATAATACGGGTTGTCGATCGCATACCCCCAATTCTGCATGTAGGGATGCATGCCGCACTGCATGGTGAAGACTTTCCGCCCTTTGACCAGATGTACGATATCGGTGGTCCCGGTAGCTTTCAGCGAAGGCCGATGTAGAACAATATCCACCCCCGCCTGGTCGTAGGCGTAGCCCTGAATATCGTGCGACACGGGATCCCGATTGGTCACGGTCAGTTGTCGCTTATCGCTCACGACGGTGACGAAGGGAAGAAACTGGCACACGTTGGCTTCGACCTGGGCATTCGTAAAGGTGAACGGCTTCCCGCTCTGTACCCCTTCCACGACGACAACCACATCCTTGAGACCGCCGTCCTGCCCGACATTCACTTCCTTGAGAAACCGATGCCCGTTACCATCAGAAAGGGCGCCGCAAAACATGCGGTCCGGGTATCGGCGCAACTCGAATTCTTTGGGCTCCGGTGCAGTCCCTTTAAAGGTCACCGTGCCCCGCACCACCGCCCCGTCCGTCACGACAACTGTGTCATACGCGCTCGCTGGCCAAAGGACTCCGAACCCCATGCTCACTTGAACAACCACACCAAGACAGAGGCCCATTATGATCGACCTTTTCACTGATGCCCCTCCCCCACGTCTTGCGTCGCTAATATTGTGTCTCTGCTGTCGGATTGGCCAAATCCAATCGTTGCGGGAGTTCGAATAAGAACGGAGATTGCTTGGTGAAGATCACATGGCGAAACTCCTCCGACCACTTACCTTGCTTGCTCACCGTCTTCACCGGAAACCGCTGAACCTTGGTCACCCATTGATAGTATTGCCGAGTCCCCCCATTCTCTGCGACTGTAACTTCGAACAGCTCGGTGGGATAGCCGTTCAGCGTCTGGTCACCGACGAATTCGCGCGAGAGTTCCCCTTCCATCGTCTCGCTCACTGCCAACTGATGGTCTCTCGCTATCGGCACCTCGAGATACTGCCGCCGCTTGGACAAAATGAGCCAGGAGCTTTGGCGATCCATCCGCACAATGATGATGCTGGCACCCCCTTGCGGTTGGGCGAACTCGAACCGCCAGCGATCGTCCTTGGCATTGACATGAGCCGTCACCACGGACTTCCCACTCTTCACAATTCGCTCAGCGGAAAAATCGAGCGCAGTCGCGGTGTGCGGCAGGCCGCCTATGGGAACCGACGCCAGCCAGATCAAAAGCCATCGAGCAGATGTGCGCCGCCTGCGCATTTCCATAGACTGCTTCTACCGTATCGCTCACGTACACTTCAAGACGCGCTTCCCTCCTCACCGGGAAAACGAACGGGGGAACCCGGACTTGACTCTGTCGGATTCCCCCGCACGGTTTCCTTGTATCCGATCCGGGCTAGTTGGCCTTCATGGACACCGGTATGGACTGCGCTGGGATCTGCTCCTCGGTTTGCTGTGTGGCCGGCGCCTGCCCGCTCAACGGTAAGATCGCCCGACTGTCGCGGTCGAGCACCGTCAGCGTCCCCCACTGACCGGCGTCGAGATACCCCGGTCTCTGGTTCAGCCACAGATAGTTGCCAGGGATCCCGTTCGGACCTCCGGCCCCACCATGCAGCCAGGCATTGATCACCTCGGTGCCGCCGAACTCCATGGTGCTCACGAGGTCCGCTCCGCTCATGTAGGGCTCGTGCTTCCACTCATGGCCCGACACGCTGAACAGCTGTATTTGTTCGCTGAAGGCACCCAGCACATGAATCACGACCGGGTCGCCCACATGCGCCGCGATGCTCGGGGTCACCGGCTGACCTCCCGTCTTGACGCAGACGAACACTTCGCTATACGCACAGCCCTTCTCGATCCGGTAATCGGTCGGCTCGGACCGGTAGTTCACCGCCGTCACGCCGGCCACCTTTTGGATGTATGGCATGAAGCTGGTGCCGATTTGATTATCTTCGTCCTGGAACAGGAGGGCGAAGGATCGATAGTTCTGTCGATTCTCGTTGCCCGACAGGCTCCGATCCACAATCACATCCGCCCGCCAGGAACTCTTCTGGGCCAGCTCTTCGCCGGTCACCGGATCGCGATACTGCGATCCCCTCGGGCCGATGATGATCGCTCCGAAGAGCCCGTTCCGCGGATTCTCGATCACATTCCCCCAATCCTGAATCAGGGCGGCGTTCTCCCCGAACTCCGGATGGGCGAAGAACGTGTAGGTCCTGCTCTGCCCCGGCGCCACCGTCTGGTCGCCGGGGTTGTTCCCAGCGTTGATCCCCATCGATTCCTTGGGATCGAACGCCACATGGTCTACGTGGAACCCGGCCCGGTCCTTGGCCATCTCGTTCTTGAGATTGACCTTGATGCAATCGCCCACGTTCACGTGCAGGGTCAACGGGCTCGGTTCAATGCTGCCCGCCGCGACCTTGGTCTTCTCGCCTTCGAGCACGTACATCTTACCGGTCTCATTGCCCAGCACCATCTTCCGCTCCATGTCCACTTCCATCACACCGGGCGTTCCCTTGTTGTAGCGAATCGCCTTATCGATTGCTGCGACGTTGAAGGTCTTCACCGGCGCGTCGGCCGGGCAGATGGACTTGGCCGACTGCGGAATCTCTTCTCGGCCCGGCAGCGGCCTCAGTGTCGCATCCGCTTTGTCCAGTATCCGGAAGAGGCCCCAACTACCTTCCACGAAGTGTGACGCACGACCGCTGTAGTAGGGGTAGTCGCCCGCCATCTGTTGCGGCCCTCCTGCAGCCGGAATGGCCGCATCGTACCGCTCTCCGATCGCCACATGCAGCGAACTCCGGGGGATGGAGTTCTTGCTGTAGCGCTCCATCGGGAACCAGTGACCACTGATATGCCAGGAGTGCACTTCATTGGCCGATCCTTCGATTAGCCGGACCACGATCGGATCGCCCAGGTACGCTCGTAACATCGGTGTCTCGGGATCCCCGTGGATCAGGCTGCTGAACAGTTGCGACGGATCTGGATTGTTCACCAGCCGCACCGACAAAGGCTCCACACGCATATTATAGCCTCCCCCCGTCGTCGCTTCGCCGCCGTTCAGGAACTTCATCGGCGACAGGTTGAGCTTGGCTGGATAGACCGCAGACGGTGTGCCGTCCACCGAGACGGCCTGAACTCTCGCCTGCGGATTGTCGGCAGTAATCAACTCCGCCGTCCGGGGATTGGAATCCATGACCTGGGTCACGATTTCACGGAAGGAGCCCCGGATATGCGCAGAGACCGGTTCGGTGGTGTGAATGTCCGCCACCGGCCCACTGCGGATTTCTTTCCCGGTCACCGAATCATGATAAGTGGATCGCGGCGGTTCGGCGATGAACGTAGAGTAGAAACCATGACCCCACCCGTCCAATCCAAACACATGGTCGTGCCAGAAAGTGGTGCCGAAGTCGGCGTCTACATACCATCGCTCGCGGATCCACTCCACCGACACGATCTCGCCCTTCTTATGGCTATACTTCAGAGGCCGCTCGAACGTGATCGTGTTGCCTTCGATTTTGCTGATGCGGGCCGACTCGAACCCACCCACTTCGTCCATGCCCACGCCCAACTCAGTCTTGAGGTGATAGCGTGAGGCGTCCTTCACCTTGATGCTGGCTGTCCCCTTCGCCGCATCGGCCTCCATCGTCGTATTCATCGGCACGGGCATGCCCTTGCCGGGATGCTCGTCCTTCAGAATCGTGAACGGCCGCAACGACATCTCATACGAGAAGCCGATGATCGGGCCGTCCGACGCCTGCGTGTCGAACTGGAACATGTGCGGATGCAGGTTCGTCTTGCTGGAGAACCCTTGCCGCACATCATCTTTCAACTCGCTCTTATACACGACGTCGATGCAATCCTGCACGTTGCCGCGGATCACCAGCGGCATCTGTTTGGCGGGATTCTTCCGGACTTCCTGTTCCTCTTCATGCAGCACGTAGAGCAATCCCCCCGGATCCACAATCGCCGGCGTCTTGGCCGTCGCCTTTTTCAACGTGATCGGTAATCCGATCGCGTGGATATTGAAGAACTTCCGCGGCGCTCCTTCCGGACACAGGCTCCATGGCCCTTGCTCGCCCGGTTTCGGCGGTTCAGTTGAGTTGCTGCCGTCGTCGCGGCGATGGATCGGCTCCAGCCAGGGTGCGCCGCTGTGGCTCGGAGAGAACGGCACGCGCCGTCCCAAGTGCGGCCGTAACCNNCGGCCAGGCGATCTTGCCGGATTGCGGATCGAAGAAAATCTCCTGCCGCTTGCCCGGCGTCGCCGACTTGTAGTTGACCCACTCATACGTCGTCTCCGGCTCGCTGAGCGCCTTGCTGCCATCCCACGCCCAGTCGTTGACGGTCGAGTCGTAGGCCAAGGTCTGCTCTTTCTCGGTGTTCTTCTTGCCCGGCTTGCCTTGCGGCGTGAGCATCATCTCCACCCAATCCTTAATGGAGACCTTGACCGGGTTGGCTTTCCAATCGGTCTTGTCCTTGGTGATCTCATACTTCTTGCCGCCGTACCAGTCCACCGTGGTGCCGACAAGCTTATCCGACGGAGTGCCCGTTTTGATCTTGCCGACGCGATCCGGCAGTTCGACCAGCGGCTTCATCACATCGGTCTGGAAACCCGGCTGCTGCAGCGTGTTGTACACACGCCAGAACCCCCACATGCCCGTCACATAATGCTGCGGGATGTGGCAATGGAACACGAACTCACCGGCCAGGGCTTGCAGGCCTCCCGAACCACCCTCAATCACCTGATCGTAGACCTCTGTCGGCCCGATGGACTGCACGTCCAAACGGTCTGAGGGGTCGCTGATCGCAGGGAACTTCACCGGCCCGTTCTTCGACAGTGCGAAGTCGAGATTGCTGTTCCCTGGCTGACGCGCCCAACGGATGGAGCCGCCGTGGAGATGGTGCGAGTGCACGATTTCCGACCCGCCCGCCATCCTGAACTTGGCTGGATCGCCGAGATAGGATCGAGGAACGGTCGTGGCCGGGTCGCCAAAGGTATAGGACCCATACGCCATGGACTCGTCGCCGTAGAAACCCATGTGGGCCTGAAGCTCAATGCGTGTGCCGTGCGGTTCACTCCGGTAGTTCAGCAACCGCGCGCCCGGCCGATAGGAATCGGTATGCGGATCGCGCTGGGGCAGCATTTCGCCCTTCTTATTCAAGAGGCGGAACGCTTCGTCGCCGGCCTCATGATAGAAGATCGCGAATTCACGGAAGTCCGCGCCCTTCGGATCTTCGATCATGGCCTCCCAGCCGCTCGCCATCGGCTTGCCGTCGAAGGGGCTGAGATAGCGTGAGCCGCGCGGCTCCACGACGAGCATGCCGATTAAGCCCTGGTTGAACTGCTCGCGCGATGCATGCGACCGGAAAAATCGCACGCCTTCCTGGGTTTCCGGCTTGATATACCATTCAAAACTCTGCTGCCCGCCCGATGCAACCGTGCCATCTGGATTCGAGGGAGTCGCCGGCTTGCCGGTAGCCGCCACCACCATGGATGAACCGTTGATAACCAGGTTCGTCGGATCATCTGTGATCTCGTTGTGGAGGGTGAGCTTGAGACAATCGCCCTGGTTGGCCCGGATCACGAGGGGCTGGATGACATCGCCCTGCAACCCGTTCGAGATGGCGCCGGGATCGTTTTCCTTCTCCCGCGCAGCCCTGTTCGCGGCTTCTTCGCCGCGAGCTTTCTCGACGTTTTCTGTAAGCACGTACATATAGCCCGGGAAATAGTCGAGGAAGCGGCTCAGCGTAATTTCGATGCTGATCGCCGAGACGTGATACTCCTTCATCGGAGCATTCGCCGGACAACGTTGCCCGTTACTTACCACGACTTTTGTCGGATCCTCCGCTACCAGCAGAACGCCCTGCTGCAGCATGTGACTGTTCGCGCCGGTGCTATACCCGCCTTTCTGCCCGATGAATTCCTGTTGGCGCTTCACCTCCTCCATCATGCGGTCATGCAGGACCGCTCCGCCTTCGCGGTAAATGACCTTCTCCGACGATGCCTCCCCCATGTCGCCATGGTGGGTGTACTGGTCTGCGGCCAGCCCCATCGGGGTTGTCAGCAGGCTGCTGACGAGCAGCGCTGCCGGCAGACTTGCTGCCATGCGGTAAGCGCGGCAGCTGCGCGAATCCGATACCCTTTTCATACTTCGGCCTCCTTCTTCCACCGCCGTCCATCTCCCGGGCGACGGACTGAGATTGATCTTGCCTCACTGTGATCGTCCACTGTTCTAGTCGGCCTCCATCGCTTCCGGCGAATATTCCTCATTAAGTGCTGGTGAAGGTTTCCTCCTTGCGGAGGAGAGGGTCATTCGGAGGCCGGTCCAAAATCACCCAGACCTCCACCAGCAGTGCTACGTATCCGCAACTTGCGTGCCTCGGTGCAGACATTGGCAGGAATGAGCCAGTTTTCCCGCGCCAGTCCTCTCGATTCGCAGTTGACGACAGCGTGAAATCGATACGCGTGCGTCGGTCAAACTTCCACAAGACTAGACAGTCATGCGCAGACTGAAATGACAAGCGAAGTAATTTCAATCAGATAGACTGTCTAATATCTTGGACAGTTGCTATGAGATTATGAGGCAGAAACGGGCATACCCAGGGCCCTGAACAGGAACATGAAGCGTGAGAAGTACGGATGGGCAGCATTAGTAGACTAGTAGAAGGACGTCGAGCGAGACGGGTGAGGGTTCGAGGTTTTCGGAACGTCGAACCCCGAACTTCGGATCGCACCTTTGCAGTGCGTCCGACGACTCGACGACCACTGACGATCTAGAGCGACAGACTACGACGCCAGAGGAGTAAAATCAGGAGGTTCGATCATTCTTGTTGTGACCAACTGCGATTGGGTTAGATTCTGAACCGGGACCAAAATCGGGAGTGGAGCCGGAAGTAAAACCTGGATCAGTGCTTCTTGGTAGATAGATCGCCGTCTCGCGTTCTAGTCCGAGTCCTGATTGTGTCCCCAGATTGGATAAAAGAAAGAACCTTCAATGTGGCTTTCTCGATTCAGAGCCCGTAGTATCGAAGGCAAGATTGTATCAGAGGGGATTGCTCAAGTCATTGATGGCATGGGCAATCCCATTCCTTCTCTCGTCAGTGTTGTCTTTGGTTACCTCACGCTATTTCATGCTGACTCATTCTTGATCACCGTCTTTCACTATCCCAGCAACACTGGATTAACAACTGGTGTGTTTCACCATTAATCGACCGAGGCCGGGGTACCAGGGGCACGCTTGGAAAACCACCCACTTCGCATAGAGGGTACCGACTATGGGATTCGCGTGTTAGCGATGGCTTAAAGAAGGGGGGGGAGTGGCTTGTTGAGTCACTGCTTACGCGAAAGGGGCCTCGATTAATTTTCTCTCGTCCTAAAGCAACCGACCACCGGCGTGTGCGAGTCGACTAGAAGCATCTGTGCCAGCTAATGCGCCAAATCATATCAAACGGCGCTGAGTCACTCTTGTCCAAAATAACTTTTTGCTAAAACGGTCTGGGACAGCATCCGACGGGTCTGCCCGCCATCGACGGGGAATCCATTGGCCCAGATAGCCTCTAGAGGCCGCGATTCGAGATGCGCGACGCTCCACTGTCCGATTCGACGCGCACGCTGGCCTCTTGGACAGCATCAGGCCAACCAAGGAACCTCGAACCACAGCCTCGACCCATTTCCTTGCGAATCGAGGGTTGGAAATGAAATTGGAGCGGCGCAAACCTGTCTTGGGCAGCAGTGGGGCATGCCACTTTTTCAGGTCGGCCTAGTCCATTCCTTAGTCGTGCATCGAACGGTGACTCCGGGGCAGTCTATCTGGTGCGCGGGTCTGTCTTGTCTCTCTCGTTCGTCGAACCAGACAAACGAGATAGACCAAGGAAACTAGATCAACAAGATCCCCGCCACGCGCTAAAAAAATGGTTTCTTTAGTTTCCCCGTGGTCCTCATAGGTCAATACTCGTGCCTGACCACAAATCATCGTAGCCCCGAACGTGTCTTCGTGACCAGTTCGTTGTGCGTTATGATTTCTTGCTCAAAGAATGCATGCTCCCTGCCACTGCCATCATTCGCCAAACCGGCGAATNNCGCGACGATGATCACGGAAGTGAAGATGAGCGGCCAGCTGGCTCGGCTTTGGATGAACGGGATCTTGTTGGTGCGAATGACGTGGATGATCAACGTCTGGGTGAAAAGCGACTCCACAAACCAGCCCGTGTGGAACAGGGCCGGATTGTCCCAGCAGTTGAACACGTACAGCATCAAATAGAACGTCAGGTAATCGAAGATCGAGCTGAT
>PLBR01000163.1 GCA_003135435.1 Nitrospira sp.
CCTTTCTTCGCCTCTCGGGCGTCCCGCTCTAACCCTTCCAGCACCGTTCGTGAAGCGAGTGATGGCATTAGTGCCACATCTCAGAACTACACGTATGAGCAAATTCGGCGAATGGCTGGAGATAAACCTCCCGAGCACAGTCGCCTACTTCCGATCCATGCACGGTCAACCCGTCTGATCGGCCCGTCCTAGCGAGCCGTAATGGCGCAGGCCTCTTTCTTGCTCCAGGTTGCCAATAAATATTCCTAAAAATATAAATTGACATCTGTTCGGTGCGGGGTTCATAAGGTGACACCCAGAGCCAAGCCGGAGCCGCTCTGTTGATTGGAGCGAGCTCCCATGCCGATCCAAAACCAGCCAGATAGTCGCCTCCACTCATACACATCTTTTCTCCCTTACGCGCCCACGGCCTCGCGCAGAGACGCGTGCGTGTGATGCCAGACCTGTTTCGGATCGTGCAGGGACAGGGTGCAGACGTGGGCGGCAGGATGACGGCAGCCTGGTCACGACGCTCCCCCTAACATCGGTAAGCTAAAGGGGGCAAAATGAACATGAAGAAATTGGTTTCTGCACGAGGACTCGTCACGCTGGGTGTGCTCCTCAGCCTACTGGGCGGCTGTTCGGGTGGGGGCGGGAGCAGCGGAGGGAGCAGTGGAGGAGGTTCCTCTCCCGCATCAGCGCAGATTGCAGCCGGAGTCATTTTCTCAGACCCCGCCGCCCCTCAGATCGCCACCCTTAGCTTGACCACAGGACAGCAAGTCACGTTCGTGGGAACCAAAGACGCGCAGGGCTTTCCCACCAGTATCACCTCCCTCGTCGTGCAAGACCCAAGCGGCGATCCGCTGAAGACCACCACCCTCACCTACGATGCCCAGAACCGCCCAGTCAAGGCGGTCTTGGGGAGCGGAGTCTCCATCCAATTCATTTATCCCGCCACGCTCCCCGGGATCATTGATGTGCAGCTCTTTGGGGCAGACGGCACCCTCTTAGGCACCATCCATTACGACACTGCGGCAAAGACTGCCACTTCCACGGCCGCAACAGCGTCCATTGGAGCCATAGCATCAGTCGGGTCTCTTAGCCGCTCTCCCCTTAGCCCTAGTTTGCTGGGTGTGGCCTCTTCTGCCGCCATAACCAGCACACCCCGCTCCCAACCCACTGCTGCAGTGGCCATGGCAATGTCCTCGTCCCTTGCGAGTCCGACGACGACGACCGTAGTCCGATCGATTACGGGGCAAGTTGCAATGACCTGTGTTGGGACTCCGTTCGACGGAGCGTCTGTGGGCGCCATGGTGGATATGCAGTATTACCCGAGCAATCAACCTGGCGGTGGAATGCCGGCGGTGTCGTGGCCGTTGTTGCCGACGCCGATCGCGGGCCCCCCGGTAGGCCTGTTTTCATACACCACATCTCTTCTTATAACTTCAACATCGGACCCTAAACTAGTGCAAACAGTTCAAAACGTAAGTGCCTGGCTTGAAACCAATGTGGAGTCGAAATGCGCTGTGCTCAAGGACCCGGCGGTTGCCATAGCTTCTGAGGTGTTAATTGATGTGACGGCTGCCAAAGCGTTTTTTATCCCAGTGACGGGTCCTATCCTTTCAGCGGCGATCTTGGTGGTGGGAAACGCCATTCTTGTAACCTGCCAAGTTTCGGGAAAGCTTACGCTTAGCGGAAATGCCGTAAACAAAATTCTTGACTATATGAGCAAGATTACAGAAACGGGAAACCTCACGGTCTCGGGTCGGTATCAGGGATTCGGGACCGGTAATCAGGCCATAACACTGGACTCGTCTAACACCATGAACGGTCAGGGGCCTCCATTCACTCTCGACTTTCCTGCGGGAGCCTGCACGACCGTGCAATTTGGCACGTCCGCGATGGCGGTGGGAGTTGGGACCGTGGAGGTTCCCGTGACGCGCACGGGACCGTCCTCGGCGCTGCATGTTCCCGCCTCTGTCGTGGTGAGTGATCCCATTCAAGATCCTCAATCGGCGGCCACGCGCGGGGTCGATTATACATTTGCTCCCTCATGCGGAGGCGGTGTCTGCTTTAACCCTGGGGACACCACCGCTAATCTGGTCATTCAGATTCTGCCCAATCCCGCTCGCACGACGTCCAAGAATCTGACCCTTCAACTCAGCCTTCCGGCTGACCAAGACGCAGTGCGTCTGGGGCAACCCGCTCAAACGACGCTGGTCATTACAGGCCAAACTACACTCACGGCGACTATTGGTGCAGGAATTCACACAGGTACTGACACTCAGACTGGATCCTGCACGGTTACCCCTCCCCCTGATCCATCATCGGGCATTCCACCAGTTACAATCTTTAATACTTCAGGCCCTTATTGCGTCGATCATGGGGGGGGCGGCTGCTCATACGGAACCCGCCTTCAAGCCCAAAATGTGACTTATCCTCCGCTTATAAAAATAAAGGACAGTGGCCAGTGGATTGCCGCAACAACCATAGATGGCTACTGGACATCGTCATTGTCAGCTGGCGGCATTTTGACAACTTCAGAAGACTACTCCATACCATGCACTGGAGCTAACTCGTGCGGGGGGCTCGGTAACGTTATCGGAACCGTAGAATATTTTGCTCTGGAAACTCTAGATCTTAATTCCGGCAGCTATTCTGTTAGGAGTAAGGTCAGCTACGTATGGTCGAGTGGAAATTGTCCGGGAAGCCTGCTACAGGAAGAAACTGAAACCGCAACGTTACCGATTACTCTGCAGTGAATCACGGGAAGGTTTTTCATTGCGCCGATGAGAGATGGAGCATGAGAAGCATCGTTACGTCAGGTATCTCGTCAACGTCTGTAGACAGCACGCTGGCCATCTCGCTGGCCGCCATTCCCTGTGTCTACACGCCGAGTTGCAGAAGTAAAATGGGGACAGGCACCAGTTCCATCGCGGGAATCCACCGCTGTGGTGCATATGCGTTGGACAATCCGCTCAATCCCAACGCGATAACGCGATCGCGAGAAAACATGCCCGGCGCCTGTGTGTCGAAACGGAGGATGCCGGGCGCAAGCTGAGTTGCCTCGTTGTTCTGTGAGAAGGTGTACCTCGTCATCTGATTCAGGGACACAGGACGGCTAGTTTTGGCAGGCTTGAATTTCGAAGGTTTGAGAGCCGGAACTCTTGCAGCTATTGGCAACACTAAGTTCGTTAAATTAGGCCAGCCTGCCGGTTTCTTTTTCGCCACTCCCACTGAGGCACTGGATGGGGATCGGCCCACATTCCTTTCCGCCCCGCTCGTGCTTCAACTTCTAACTGCTCCAGCTCCGTATTCCACGGCGCATACTTCCGTTACTACCAGCCAGCTTTGCTTGACGAGTTCCTGATGGAGGTTCATCCCATCGGGCAAGATCACGTCTCCAAGGGTGCGCTGGTACTTGTCGTGAGCATAGGTCTGGACGGTGACTTCTCTCCCAAAGGCGAGGTCAGAGGCGGCTTGCTTGGCTCGCTTGCCGTAAGCGGGGCCTTTTTCAGGGCAGTCGATTGCGCTCAAGCGGCATCATCAGCCAGGGATCTGTCTGAAGCAACAGAGGCGGTGTGAGGAGCAACATTCATTGAATCACCAGGTATGCTCATTCCAAACTGTCTCAACCGAGGGGTTAGCCCAAAGTAATGTGCTAAATTTGTGCTAAAAATCTTCACAAACGACCGAATTGAGTAGAAGCAATGGAATCAGTAGAAAGCCAGAACGTTCATGATTTTCAATGATAAACGGGGAAACCTTCACAACATCGAGCAGTTCGAATCATTGGCCTTCTGCCACTCTTAATCAGCGGGCCGTAGGTTCAACCCCTACACGGCCCACCAAAAATCAACCACTTACCGCGTCCACTCCCCTGCCACCTGAGCCGACTGTGATAAAGTGTGATACCGGTTTGATCCGGTCCAACACTTCCACCCCATCCCGCAAACTTTCTGGATAGTGGTGGGCATAGCGCTGCGTCATCATCGGCGACTTATGCCCCAGGAGCCGCTGCACCTTGTACAGCTCCACTCCTGCCTGAACCAATCGCGTGGCAAACGTATGCCGCAGATCGCGGAAACGAAAATCTTCGATCCTGGCCTTCTTTAGCGCCACGCGGAAGGCGCGCCGGAGGTGTCCGCCCTCCAACAGCGTGTGCGTTGTGCTGGGAAACACTAAATCCGTGCGTAAGGACCGGAGCGTTCCCCGTTCCTTCAGTAGGTGCAGCACGGTCTGATTCACCGGAATGGTGCGGCGTTCGCCGTTTTTCGACTGGAACACCATCGCCGTTCGGCGGATCAGATCCACCCCGCGCCAGGAGAGCGACAGAATCTCTCCCATCCGCATCCCGGTACCCAACGCAAACTGCACGATGTCACGCAGCCACGGCCCACAGGCCGCAAGGACGCGACCCTCTTCCTCGACCGTCAGCCACCGGTCCCGCCCGTTGCTCTCTCGCTCCATCGAGACCGAGAGCACCGGATTCCGCTGACACCACTCCCACTCGCGCACCGCCAGATTGAAGGCTTTCTTGAGCGTCGCCAGATGCCGATTGACCGAGGCCGGAGCCAGCTTCTCTGCAAAGAGATGATTCTTGTACTCGACAATCAGCCGTGGCGTGATGTCAGCCAACGGCGTGCCATCGCCAAAGAATGCCCGCAAGCGTTTCACGTAGCCCACGTAGGACCGCTGGCTGGCCTTCTTGATGACATGCTCGCGTAGAAACCGCTCCATGAGTTCCCCGAACCTCCGGTTCTGCTCTTCCCGCGTAATCTGATAGGCGCCGTCACGCAGTTGCCGCCTGGTATCCCCCAGGATCAATTCAGCAGCTCGCCGGTCTGTCTGATTAGTTGACGCTCGGACTTGCTGCCCGTGATACGTGAAATTCATCCACCAAACGTGTCCTCGTTTATACAGCCCCATCCGCTGCCTCCTTTCCGATAGGGCTTGATCTCTGTCTGGTTTCCCCGTGGCGGGGATTATAGGCGCCCCGCTTGGCACGGGCAATCACCCTGGAGAGATCGACGGGTCTCCGTTGGACCGGCTGGGCGGCCTTCCCCGCTGACGGCGTCCGGCAGGACTCGAGCCACTGGTCAAGGTCCTCACGGCGAAACCGCACCAGACCGTGAAGCTTGAAACAGGGCAAGCGCCCCTGTGCGGCCCACGCATACAGGGTCGAGGGCTTGACGTGCAGGAGTTGTGAGACTTCTCGTATCGTCAGCAGCATCCGAGATACCCGCGCTCCTCGTAGTTAGATTCCCATCCGGGTCAGAGCGGTCAACCGCTGTAGGAGATCAATCAGACGTGTGAATTGGTCCTTGAGCAAGGGCAGCTCGTACTCCACTGCCACGTCATCCCTGGTCATGGCTTCATCTTTTTTTTCTTTCTTTCTCCAGATTTGATCCACTTCCCATTCGGCCCACGGTATCCACCGTTGTTGTACGTCGATGACCAGCAAATAGACCGCCCATACGCGGTCGCGCCCCACCCATGCGCGTTGCACCAACACACCGACATCCTGTTCAGACTGCCGCAGATCCATCGTCACCTGACACCAATCCAGCAAGGTTGGCCTGTCCTGAACGGAGCGGTAATCACATAATTTGTAATACGGCAACCGTTCCTGGCACCGCTTACGCAGTGCGGCCAACAGGTCATGCGCCTCGATCATCCCCAGTACATAATTCGGTGTGAGCGAACTACGCGTAGGGGCATAGATCTCAGCCCGATCTGAGCCGGCTGAGTCTGGCTCGACCGTTGAGCCTATGCCACGCTCCTGCTGGCTGAGCCGGGATTCAGCGGTCAGCTCTGAACGAGGCTTCATCGGACATGTACGATAGTGCCCTCGCCGGGCCTGCAGATTTTTGAATAGCCGTGGGCAATATTTACACTTCAGCATCTCGCTTCCTTTCCCACTCATAATCAACTGACTCATGAAATACCCTCTGGCAGCGACACACGGAGATCGTAATTGCGCCCATTCACTTCGGGATAAAATCATGCTATCGTGGTCGCGGAAGAGGTGCGGCGATGGGCAGCGCCCACCGCCGCTAAACTACGCAGGCGTGTTACTCTTCCACATCGAAGCCGTCTTCAGCGTCGATGCCAAGTGCATCGGCAACTTGTTCGGCAATCGAATGCAAGGCTTCGCGCAATGCGTTGTTTTCCTCTATCAATTCTTTTCGTGTCATTTGGTTTTTACCCCCAATCTATCAGCAGATTTTAGGAGGAGCTGACAGGGTTGATTGGGTCACACTTTTGGACCAAATAAAATGGAGGCAAGTAGGCAAAACCATGTCTGTCCCTGAGAGCCAAGAGACTCCCTGGGCCTTCGAAACGGCAAACCCCGAGCGGGTTCGTGCGGTTGAAGAGCGGTTTACGCCCTTTGGGGTTACAGGCCCAAAGCACGTCGCGACTATCGTAGCCGTGCTGGATCAGCATGGGTTATTTCATGAGGTCACCGCTCCTACAAAAAAAGACACGGGCAAGAAAATCTGGCGGAGAGCGAAGCGAAGGGCGAAGGAGCTTTGGAGGCGAATCACCAACATTCGCAACGGCCAACTGCCACCGGCAAATCCGCATGAAGCTGCGTTGGCTCAACGGTGGGATCAACTCGGCAAAGATCGGATGAGCCTTGAGAAGCTGAAAGTGATGAGTGAGACCTTCCAGATCAATCGGGGGGGAAGGATTATCCCGCGCTACACATCGCAGAAGAGCCGAACAGATTCCCCGCAAGGCCCTCGATCGAAACCAGAAATCACCCATGCGCTACAGATTCTCAATCGTTACCTTGAGGAGGAATGCTTGATGCGCCCTAACCGGCGAATGGAATGTCTGGGAGACATCCTTCGGTCGGCCATGAATTTGCAGGATTCGCGTGAGGAAGTGAGCGAGCAAGTACGGTGGCGGCTGAGGGATGCTAAAACAAAGACTCCGCTGCATGGCGTGGATTATTACGAGGCTACGCGAGTCAGCTATAAGCTCAATGACGACCGGCAGGTGATGTTTTGGAAGTATCAGCCCATTCTTTGCTCACCAGACACTTCTGCTGAAGAGAAAAAGACGGCAGAGGACGCACGACGAAAACTCTTTCCTTTCGATTGGTCAAGACTCAGGTAGCGAGGTCTACTCGACGAAACCTTACCGAAAACTAGATCCTCGCAGGCTAGGGTAGTGTTCTAATTTGATTTAATTCTCGTCTGTCCGCTGCCTCTTCTCCAATTCCTTCCCCTCAAGGAACAAGGCAAATCGTCGTGCATCCCCTATCGATCTAATGATGCCAGTCTCCTCGCCTTAAAAGAGCTACTCAGGCAGTTGCTACTGAAGATGGTCGACTGAGACCAATTGATACGATCCCATTGAAGTCATGCAACATTTCTTTCCTGCCACTGTGATCATTTACGACTGAGACATATCCCTGATCGTCACCAAAACCACTACCGAACCGCAACCAAAACCGCAACCATAAAAACGCTGCATTAGTCTGCACACCGTGTTCAAAAACCTTTTTCCTGGTCGAGAGCGGACAAGTCGATTTTTCTAGGGCTTTGACGTATCCTTCCGCCTGTTCCAAAAACAAATCATTCTGGTCCTTACCCCTGCTCAAGTAGACTAGGTCCATGCTACCTAAATCACAGCACTATGTTCCTCGCTTTCTTTTAAGAAACTTCACGAGCGGGGGAAAACAACTTATTTGGGCATTTGATAAACATAAAGACATTACTTTTCAAACGAACATCAAGAATGTGGCGGCAGAAAGGGGGTTTTATGATATCAAAACATCAGACTCTGTCCTCACCCTTGAGCCAGGATTAGCCAAACTTGAGGACAAAACTTCTTCCATCATTTCAGAATTGATTAAATCGAAGAGATTAACAAGTCTCGGGGAGGAGTCTCGGAAAACCTTGGCTTACTTTTTGACTGTTCAATTTGTAAGAACGAAGCAGCACCGCGTAATAATTGATGCCTTGCAAGGATCATTAGCAGCGCACTTAGAAAAGAGAGGTGCGACCACTGCGGATGTTGAGAGGCTCATCGGTTTGCCAACTGAAGAATCATCGAAAAAGCTAAGCTTGCGCACGGTAGTCGGGGCCCTTGAATTTGTTCCCCTTCTTTTAGATAAGACATGGGTTTTATTTGAAACAGAAAGATGGGATTCGCTTTATATCTCAGACAATCCCATGACACTCCATAATAGGCAGGACCATAGACCCTACGGGAGTCTTGGGCTAGCTGTGCCTGGGATTGAAATCTATTTTCCTCTTTCAACGACGGTCTGTCTTGCATTGATGTGTTCTAGTCTGGGACAAGAATCCGTTAATGCACTTGAGAGATTGCAGTTTTTAGATCAAGCCGGTGTGAAGGTGGACAACTTCCTTGAAGATGCCTCTGCGACTAGAGAGTTTTGTGCAGGGGTAGTAAATGGTACTCCTAACCTGCTGAAGAAGGAAAATGTGACAATGCTTAACTCACTTCAGGTAACCTTCTCTTCACGGTTCGTATATTGCGAAACAGACAATTTCGACCTTGTAAGAACAATGATTAAAGATGACCCAAAGTATCGTCACGGATTAGCGCCTACCATGTCCTAGCGGAATGAATGCTCATAATCAGTTCTTTTTGAACCTGTCCGCACAGACCAAAAAACTCCTACGAAATCAAGTTCTCTAGCTCGCCAGCTCAGGAAAGATTTTGACCCCCTTTCAAGTTGAACTGCTGAATATTGATAATGTAGAAGACTCTCTTTATAGTTAATTGCCGTACCAGGCGAGAATCACCGGATGCGGACAAGGAGTCCAACTGTCTGCTCGCGCCCGCAAACGGGTCGTCCGGCCTCACGGTGCCCGACTACTGGCCGGTAGAAACGGTGCTTGACAGCACCCGTCAGGTTTCCCCATCAAGGAAGGCTCACTGAGTTCGATGCAGATGGAGTATGCCGGGTTCATAACCAAGGTCCGAAGGCGCTCGGGCTCTCAACGACAAGAAGGAGCCCCCTATGAATGTTGCTGGAAAAACAGCTCGCGTTAAAGCAGCATTGAAACCCTTGGGATTGCTCTTCGTGGCGGGTGCGGCTCTGGCGGGATGCGCCACATTGCCGCAGGATGACGCCGGTGCCGAACCCAGGCGCTTCGAAAACTTGCGCGCCAATCGGTACACCGAGATTTTCCTGATCGGTGGCAATGCAATCACCAAGAATCTCAAGGGCGGCGTCTATACCACGGTCGGCCTTAACAGCAGCACGGGCGCAGGAGATTCCAGTCCTCAAGCGCTTCTGGCCAAGGTCGATCTCAGCGCCTTGAAGGAGGAATATGACGTGCTCAGCGTATACAAGAACGGTCCGAGGCTCTGGACGCTGGACTGGGTAGATGCCATGGTGGGTAAAGAACGCAATTTCAATGGATTGAAGGCGCGGTGGGTCATGTGGTTGGATGTGCCCAAAGAACTGCGCAGCCACAAGAGCGTTGCCTACAAGTCGATCACCGGCAACCGCGACACGCAGCTGGGGTTCAATAAGGGCAAGCCGGTCTTCATTCTCGACGATCCGGAGGGCAACTCGTGGGTGATGAAGTCCGCCAGCCTTATTCTCGACCCCAGCCAGACCTACGACAGCCTGAACGACCTTGGCAGCCGCCTGAAGCCCGCACCGGGTTGGAAATTCCGGATTCAGATACTGGACAAGGATCTGGTCCTCACCCCAGATAATGGCGTCGTCCGCATCACGCAGGACGAGTTGGACAACACGTACGACCGGGTGGGCGGTGCCTACAGCAACTTCAAGCCGTAGCCCTCGGCGGCCGGCTGTTGGGCGCGCATCGCTCAGAACGATCTGGAAAACGTATGCCTCGTGCTTTGAGACGGTATGCAGCTACAGGCCATAGCCCGGTGAGGTGAGCAAACAGCGCTATCAGCTATCCATGCGGACAAGACCCGGCAAGAATGACGAGGTAGCACTTCTCTCGCAGTTGAGCATAGTGTTAGGCGACGCCACCTCCTAGAGTTTTAAGCTAGAGATTACTCCGAATATAGGGGAAAGCATTCTTTGAGCTTTTGACACGACAAGAAACCGCCACAGCCATTGACTCTCTTAATGTTCTCGAATTGGTTCTGCGGCAAATGAATGGCACTGCAAATTGCTCATTTTGTGCTCAACTCCACCTCACTCCAGCTCATTCCAGCCCACTCCAGCCAAAGTTCGGGTTTCGGGCAACCCTTGGACTTCCCCCGGTTTAGTGGACACTGGTTTCTGTGTGGACCATCTCCCTGTGAAGCCAACCGCGATCCCACGCGTGCGCGCCGCAAAATCGACGCACACCTTTGATCCAGGATCGACGATCATCACGGCGTCCATACGGTGGACGCCCCCGATTGATGGTATGGGTATTGATGCTCAAAGTCCATCGGGCTCCGATACCCCAAACGCGAATGGCGCCGGCTTCGATTATAGAAGCCCTCTACGTACTCAAAGATGTCGGCGCGGGCTTCTTGGCGAGTCGCATACTGCCGTTGGTGAATCAGCTCGGTCTTCAACGTAGCAAAGAAGCTCTCCACGACGGCATTGTCCCAGCAATTGCCGGCACGGCTCATCGAACCCCGGATGCCGCAGCTGACTAACCGGTGCTGATAGGCCACCGCGCCATACTGGCTGCCTCGATCCGAATGGTGCAGGAGCCCAGCCAACACGGGTCGGTGGTGCAGCGCCATCTCTAAGGCCGTCACCGTCAGCGCGGTCGTCTGCTGTGCATCCATCGCCCAGCCGATCACCCGCCGCGAGTACAAATCGATCACCACGGCGAGATAGAGCCAACCCTGGCATGTGGGCACGTAGGTGATGTCGGCGGCCCACTTCTCATTCGGCCGTGTGGCGGTAAATGCTCGTCGCAAGACGTTCGCCCGCACCACCGCAGGGAGCGCGCTGGCCGATGGGCGCCAGCTTCGCCGTCGAACACTGCGGAGTCCATGCAGCCGCATGAGCCGAGCCACGCGATGGCGGCCGACCCGCAGTCCGTGGGCGCGCAGATCCTGATGAATCCGCGGACTCCCATAGCGGCCGCGCGACGCCTGGTAACAGGTCCGAATATGCGTGACGAGCCATTGATTCTGCTGCGCGCGCGCACCGAGCGGACGACGGCACCAGGCGTAATAGCCGCTCCGGGCCACGATGAGGACGCGACACAAGACCTCCACGGGATACGCGGCCTTCTCCGCCTGGATGAAGCGATACCTCATCCCGACTCCTTGGCAAAGAAGGCCACGGCTTTTTTTAGGATGTCGCGCTCCATGCGGAGTTGCTCGACTTCCCGGCGCAAGACCTTGAGTTCCTCGGTCGCCAGAAAGCTGTGGGATCCTTGGGGCGCCCCCGCCACTTGCCGCATCCACCGATTGAACGTCGGTTGGGGAATGCCCAACTCCCGCGCCACCTGGCACTCACTCTTCCCACTGCGTCGGCACAAGTCCACGGCTTCCTGCTTAAACTCCGGCGTGAAACTTCGTCGCTGCTGGCCCATGAGGCACCTCCCTTCGCTGATTATGCCTGGAAGGTGTCCACAAAATCAGGGGAAGATCAA
>PLBR01000202.1:0-10083 GCA_003135435.1 Nitrospira sp.
CCCCGAACCCAGATCCAGGCCTGAAATCAAGCGGGACTGACGGAAGTGTGAGACACAGTGCCCCGCCTTCACCGCCGCGTAGATGCGATCGACATCGATCACGCCGTTGCGGTCATCGAGGGCCACGTCGATGCGCCCGAAGTGTCCGTGCTTCTCAAATACCCACGTGGCCACGTCGTGAAACTTCTGATAGGTCCAGGCACTGATCAACTCTTGGGACAGATCCACATGCACTTCACGAGGGGCCCAAATGGCCGCCGTCCCGATCCGGCCTAACCCCCCGGCATGCCCACGGGACAACCAGCCTTGCCGGTAGCCCAGGAAGCCTTTTTTATCCTTGATCCACTCCCCGCCCACCCGTGCGATCACCTCATCGGCGGTCGAGTCAGACACGGTAAAGCGGAACCACCCAAGCGAACATGTCCATGCACTCATGAGACCCTCCGTGAGGAACCCTGGAAATTCCGCCCCCGTTTTACCGAACGGGGGCGTTTCTGCTGTGCGCGCCGCCGGCTGGCGCCGGCAGTCGCGCCCTGCGGTGTCGAGTTGCCGTTGAGACGACGCATGCGGCTTCGTCCATTCCGTGCCATCGCCCGTTGGACTTTTGCTAAATTGAACCGAGCCATGCGGCCCAGCCACTGCACGGGGATCTCCTCCTTGCGATAGGCCCGCTGGATCGACTTCGGGCTCATGCGGAGTTCCGCCGCCAGTTCCTTCACTGTGAGCAAATCCTTCTTCATGCCCAATCCTTTCTGCCGGTGATGTGCAGCACGGCGCTGACCATACCGGTATGAATGAGTGTGGGGAAGTACCCTGCTTAGGCCTGCTTAGGACAGTTAGGGACCATTAGGGACAACGGTCACAAAGCAAGCCGAAGGGAATGTACCTGCGGTGCACAAGAATAGGAATACTTAATGGTACGTAAGAAGGGCGAGCACGTGTCTACCAGGTTGGCGAGAGCGCAAAGTGGGAAAATGTGCGAAAAAAGAGTGCTCTCCGTGCCAATCTCAGCAGGATTGAACGCGAGTGACGGGGATGAATGGTTCCATTTCCAATGCCACTCCCTCCCAAGTTGAGGTGCTTTCTCGTGGGGAAAAAGGTATTCTTCGGCACCACCTATTTTTAAGGCGGATTTATCTAATGCCTAGCCTCTCTTGGAACGAAGTCCGTGACCGTGCCATCAAGTTCGCCCGTGAATGGGCCGGCACCAAGAGTGAAAGCGCAGAAAAGCAAACCTTCTGGAACGAATTTTTCGAAGTATTTGGGATTCGTCGCCGTAGCGTAGCGACCTTCGAAGAACCAGTCCGTAACATCAAAGGCAAGTACAGCTTCATCGATCTCTTCTGGCCAGGGATCGTGCTTGTTGAACATAAGTCTTCTGGACAGGACCTCGGTCGCGCCCAATCCCAGGCTTTCCGCTATATCCAAGACCTTGCTCGCGAGGACCGTCATACAGAAATTCCCCGCTACGTAATCGTGTCGGATTTCGCCCGTTTTGCCCTTCACGATTTGGAGCCGGAGGACCAAAAAGAACTGCCCCTCTTTGACCAATGGCGCGTCCGTACCGACCAGTTCGAGCTGTCCGAGATTCATCACCATGTCCGAGAATTCGCCTTTCTCAAAGGTGAAAAGCCTGTTCGGCTAGACCCTGAAGATCCTGCCAACGAAAAGGCCTATCAGATCATGGCCAACCTCCATGACACCTTGGAGCGTGGAGGTTTCATCGGTCACGAACTGGAACGCTTCCTCGTGCGCGTGCTCTTCTGTCTCTTCGCCGAAGACACCGGCATCTTTGAGCCTTCCGCTTTCCAAAACCTTCTGGACCAGCGCACACGAGAAGACGGCTCCGACCTTGGGGCTCAACTCAACCGGCTCTTTGAAGTGCTCAATACCTCGGAGGACAAACGCCAGAAGACCCTTGATGAAGATCTCGCCGCCTTCCCATATGTGAACGGGGCGCTATTTGCCGAACGTCTAGGGTTTGCAGACTTCAATCGTGATATGCGCAATGCCCTTGTGGCCTGTTGCCGTTTCCAGTGGGCACGCATTTCCCCTGCCGTCTTTGGATCACTTTTTCAGGGCATCATGGACGACAAGGAGCGCCGCCAGCAGGGTGCGCACTACACCAGTGAACGCGACATCATGAAAGTGGTCCGTTCCCTCTTTCTCGATGAGTTGCGCGCCGAGTTCGATACCCTCAAAGCCGACCTCTCTACCCGACAAAAAGCTCGACTAGAGGAATTCCACAAAAAGCTGCGCAAGCTAAGCTTTCTCGACCCCGCCTGTGGCTGCGGCAACTTTCTTGTGCTGACGTATCGTGAACTGCGCCGGCTTGAGCTCGACGTGCTCCGAGTGCTTCATCGCGGGGAAGATGGGCAACAGCAAGTCCTTGATGTACGCGAACTCTGTTGGGTGGACGTGGATCAACTCTACGGGATCGAACTATTTGAATGGCCTGTGCGTATCGCGGAGGTGGCCCTGTGGCTGATGGACCACCAGATGAACGTGGCGGTAGCCGAGGCGTTTGGCCAAAGCTTCAGAAGGCTCCCGTTGAAGAATACTCCGCACATCATACAAGGCAATGCCCTCAGGCTCGATTGGAATGCCGTTCTCCCCAAAGAACAATGCAACTACATTCTCGGCAACCCGCCTTTTGTGGGAAAGCACCTCATGAGCGCAGAGCAAAGTGCGGACATGGATGCGGTGTGCGGCACACTCGACGGGTCAGGGTTCCTGGATTACGTCACCGGCTGGTATATGAAAGCCGCGACGTATTGCTCAGAATCAAAAATCTCGACTGGGTTCGTCTCAACGAACTCGATCACTCAAGGCGAGCAGGCTGGCATTCTGTGGAATGCACTCTTCCAAAAACATCATGTGAAGATTCATTTCGCGCATCGAACCTTTGCCTGGGAGAGTGAAGCTAGAGGAAAAGCGCATGTCCACGTGGTCATAGTCGGATTCGGAACCTTCGACCGCGCCGATAAGCACATCGTGGATTACGACGCAGACCCTGAACAGCCAACCGTCATCTCTGCAAAGAATATCAGCCCCTATCTTGTAGACGGGCCCGACCTCGCGCTTCCCATACGCCGTGAACCGATTTGTAAAGTGCCGGAGATCATAAACGGAAACAAGCCGGCAGATGGTGGTTTCTTGATCATTGAAGAAGAAGACAGGATTGCCTTCCTAAGAGACAATCCAGGGGCAGTAGAGTACGTAAAGCCATTCCTCAGTGCAGAGCAATATCTGAACGGTGAGAATCGTTGGGTGCTTTGGCTTGTAGATGCTCCGCCCAATGTAATTCGTGAGAATCCTGGCATACACCAGCGCGTCGAAGCAGTTCGTGAGTTTCGGCTCAACAGCAGAAAGGAGTCCACTCGCCGTCGTGCCGACCGGCCCGCATTGTTCGATCAGCTTAGACAGCCAACGCACGAGTACATCCTGATTCCACGACATTCTTCCGAGAATCGGCGATATATTCCGTTTGGATATTTTTCTCCGGAGATGATCATTGGTGATTCCTGTACGGCTATCCCCAACGCGAAGCCTTACCACTTTGGAGTCATTTCATCCGCTATGCATATGGCTTGGGTACGGCAAGTATGCGGTAGATTGAAGTCGGATTACCGATATTCAAATAAGCTCGTGTACAATAATTTTCCTTGGCCTACCGAAGTAGATACCAAAAGGCGAACTGCGGTGGAAACAGCGGCGCAGGCAGTGCTCGATGTGCGATCGCGGTTTCTTCCGCCGAAGGGAACCTCAACGCTCGCGGATTTATATGATCCACTTTCTATGCCACCCGCATTGGCCCAGGCGCACACATACCTCGACCGCGCCGTAGACCGCTGCTATCGATCTGAATCTTTTGGGAGCGACCGCGAGCGGGTCGAGCATCTCTTCGCCCTGTACGAACGGCTCACTAAGCCATTACTTCCAATGTCAGTACGCCAGAAAAGGTCTCGCTAGCCGCGCTGATCTTAGCCATGAGACAACAGTGGAGAAACGAACATCGTTGCGGCGGGGATCCTCCAGGGGCTTCCCTCCGAATTGATTCGCAGTGCCGGCAGCGCTGAGTTGGCTGGCATACTCCAGCTGCCGCACGATATCTTTTTTGAAACCAACATGCTTGATCAGCTCAAGCATTGTTAAGTGTAATGCAAAGATGCTCTTGACATCTTGGCATTGGCACTTTATCATGGGGCATGAATAACGAATATGCCTTTTTTGATGGGTCACTCCCTCCTGGTGAGATTCTTCGTAAGATGCTCGACGCCAGAGCATGGACACAGGACACCTTGGCTGCCATTACAAAAACGTCGCGTAATACGATTAACAGCATCGTTGCGGGTCGTAGCGGTATTACCCCTGATATAGCAGCGGTCCTCGCTGCCGCATTTGGCAATGATGCGACTGACTGGCTAAAGGCAGACGCGGCCCATCGACTCTCACAGGTGACGGCGGATGATGAAATCGCCCGAAGGGCGCACTTCTTCAAAATAGCTCCCATTCATGACATGCGGCGTCGCGGGTGGATCAAAGCGGGAGATTCAACAGAAGAGATCGAGGCCGAGCTAAGAAAGTTTTTTGAACAAGATATCTTAGGCCATGTCATGGAATTTCCTGTAGCCTCTAGGCGCGTCGAAACCTTGCCATACCTTAATTCCGCTGAGAAGGCTTGGTGCTTCCGTGCCCGTCAGTTAGCTGCTTCGCTTATGGTCAAGAAGTTTTCATCCAGAAGGCTGGAGGAGTGCGAACGGAAGCTTCGCCACCTAGCCGCTTATCCCAAAGAGGCTAGGCATTTACCTAAAGTCCTCTCGGAGTATGGGATCCGCTTCCTTATTGTTGAACCGATTCCTGGTGCAAAAATTGATGGAGCAGCCTTTTGGATCAAAGAGGAGCCAGTCATAGCACTATCTATCCGGTACGACAGAATCGATGGGTTTTGGTTCACGCTCATGCACGAATTTGCCCATGTCTGCCACGGTGATGGTCTTTCAGTTGATACGGACCTCATTGATAACACGAAGGGCATTGTCGGAAGACTTGCCGAAAGTGTAGCTGAACGTCGTGCAGATGCACGGGCAGCTCACTCTTTAATTCCTCACGATGAGATGGAGTCGTTTATTCGTCGGGTCGGACCACTTTATTCACGCGAGAGAGTGATCCAGTTTGCTCACCGAGTTAAAATTCATCCCGGCATTATCGTTGGACAGCTGCAACACAAAGGGGAAGTGGGCTATAGCGCCCTCCGCGACTTGCTTGTGAAGGTGCGAACTAATGTCACCACGGCGGCACTTACGGATGGCTGGGATCAAACCATATCAAAACTGGCATGAGGTAATCGTATGGCCACAGAACACAAGCGGCGGCAAGGCAATCGCAAGATGATTTATTTGGTGGAACTCTACCAGAAAGAACACGGCGAAGAAGGGGAAGAGATCGACCTCGATTCTGTGTCCTATTGGGCACTGGAAGAAGAAAAGTATAATCTCCAGCCTGTTTCACCACAGAAAATTTTACGCCGAATGCTGGCGCAAGCACTGCGAGACGACTATACGACCGATCCCCAAGGTCGAGAGGTACGGAAGTTTCATTTCGTCGTCCAACAGGACTCCTCAGGAAAGAAAACCTCGAAGGCCTACGATATTTATCATGCACCACCAGACCATATGCGGTTATCGCTCTCGCTACGCAGACGGTCTGCGTTAAATGATGTCGTCCAACTGGAATTGGATCTTCAGTCTTATAACGACAACAACAAGTTTGGCGAGAACATTCCTAATTTTGACTACAATTTCAATAAGGACATTGAGGAAGGGGCGATGCCCACTGATTATCCGTTAGAGGCACCCGAAGATGTGGACATAGATGAGGATGAGGAAGGGGATACGAACTAAGACGGTAAGTCTTTCCCCCAGCGTTTCCTAGCTCCTTTTTGAGCAATCTCCTTGCGCTTCGAAGGCGAGAGTTTCATGGCTCTCGCCTTCCCGCCTCTTAGGCCTCCCTTACGTCCAATTTCTGCCAAATAATCAGAAATTGCTGATTTTTCCTGCTTAGTGAGAAGCTCTCCATTGGCAGCCTCTACCACTTCACGGCCAATCAGCACCATGTCTGCTTCCTTGTCTTGTGGCTTTTTTATCAGCATGGCGCACTATGCCATACGTGATAGAGAGGTGTCAGCCCTCTCACAATTCAAGCTTTAAAAGTACCCGAAAGGCCAAGGAGTGGATCTCCTCTCACGCTTTGAAGCGCTGAGCTGCTTCAATGGGAAGCCTCGGTCCTCCGGGGTCTTCCTTCACATAGTGGGATGTANNGAGCATACACTCGGCGCGCGGAGAGTCCTTTGATATCAATTTGTAGTCTGTCCAGAAGGCATAGGAGTTGGGTGAGCCTAACAATACGCTTCAGCGGTCGCTCTGAAGCGTATCGTTGAGCGCAGCGTTATATCGACGCACTGAAGGCGCAATGAAGTGGAATAAGCACTGCTATAGAGTCGGAAGCCATTCCTCCACATGGGACGATCTGCCGCTTACGTCGGAAGACATCGACAAATTCGTCTCTGCGGCACGCAAGCATATCGAACCATGGCTGTCCGCCGTGTTCCAGGCCGATCACCTTAACCTTTTACTTGGTAGCGGCTTCACTGCCGCCATTGGAAACATGGCGTGCTCCGCTGCGACGGGCATGGTCAAATTGAAGTTTGGTACGACGTTCGACGCTGCCATCGACGCCCACGCTGACAGTAGTGCCAAGACTATGGGTCGGGGAACCTCCAACATCGAAGACCAGTTCCGCAGCGCGCTCGCGGTGTTGGAAGGGTTGAATGTCCTAGATGTCACCGGGGCTGAGAAACTCAAGTTCGCTATGGATACTCAGTTAAAGGCGTTCTTGGATTCCCTCTTGGCAACCGAGAGTGGCATCGCAAAGGGAATAGACGAAGAGCACCGGAAGAAGGCAGGGAGCGCGCTGCAATCGTTCCTGTTGAGTTTTACGAGCCGCGCAGCGTCGCGCGAGCGGTTGCATGTATTCACCAGCAATTACGACCGCCTTATCGAGCATGGATGTGACCTGACAGGCTTGCGCGTCATCGACCGATTCGTCGGCGCGTTGAACCCGGTTTTTCGTTCGTCCCGCGTTGAGGTGGATGTGCATTACAACCCTCCGGGCATCCGCGGTGAGCCACGTTTCATGGAAGGCGTGGTGCGCCTTACCAAGCTTCATGGATCGCTTGATTGGCACTTCAATAAAGAGGGCCGGCAGATACACCGCAAAGGTATTCCGTTCGGGGCGTCCTGCGACCACACTGACGTGCCACAACAGCCCATCGACACCGTAATGATCTACCCCAACCCTGCCAAAGACGTGGAAACGACGCAATACCCCTATGCGGAACTGTTTCGCGACTTCGCCGCTTCCATCTGCCGACCAAACGTCGTGGTGGTTACCTACGGGTACGGATTCGGCGACGATCACATTAACCGCGTGTTGCTGGACATGCTGACGATTTCATCGACACATCTGGTGATCATCGCTTACGAGGCGGACCCGCGAGTGAAAGGATTTTGCAAGAGTACGCGCGATGCACAGGTATCGCTATTGATCGGGCCGCATTTCGCCGACCTCGCGACGCTGGTCGAGAACTACCTGCCTAAGCCCGCGCTCGACTACATCACTGGACGTATGACTGAGTTGATGAAGCATCGGCCCATACCGCCCCACGAACCCGCAGCTGCAGCCGCGCCTGCGGGCGGCGATCCAGTCTGAGGTAATAATGACAACTCCTATCGAACGGCTTTCGAACCTTGTGGTGGGTGCGGTGGAGTCTGTATCCCCCGTCGAGGTTCGCGTGCTGTTGGATCTGGACGCGCCGCACACCACTGCGTTGAACACTGGCACGCCCGCTGCATTCCCCCGTCTCAACGGTTACCTGCTCATTCCCAATGAGGCCGGTGCAACCGTCGCGTATATCACGTGGATCGGCATTGAACAGTCCCCGTACCCAAAGCGGTCTGGCTTTAAGGACTTCGGCCTAATCGACTTGCCGTTCCCGTTACGCAAGATGTCCGTCTCTCCAGTTGGAACGCTAACGTCTCGCCGTGACCGTGCATCTGGAACCACAAAGTACGAACTTTCTCGCGGCGTCATCGCATTCCCATCAGTCGGCGACCAAGTGTTAATGCCGACGCCTGAGCAGGTAGAGGCTATTGTTGGTGCAAGGGACACCGACAAGCGGGTACGCATCGGCTCGTCTCCCATGGCGTCCAACGCCGCTATCATGGTGGACCCGGACAAGTTGTTCGGACGGCACTTAGCCGTCCTGGGTAACACGGGTAGCGGCAAATCGTGCACGGTCGCCGGCCTGATTCGGTGGTCGATGCAAGCAGCGGAAAAGGCCATACAAGGTGCAGGTAAGAACGGCGCACCGAATGCGCGCTTCATTGTGCTAGACCCTAACGGCGAATACGCGAAGGCGTTTGCGGATCAAGTGGACAAACTGCGATTATTTCGTGTTCCTCCCGTAACTGTGGGTGAGCGTCCCCTGGACGTTCCCGCTTGGTTGTGGAATGGCCACGAGTGGACAGCCGTGGCTCACGCGCAACCCGCAGCACAGCGCCCGTTGCTTATGCAGGGTCTTCGGGAGTTAAAGAGCGGGCAAATGGAGGGCGTACCCCGCGAGGCCATGATTCGCCGATACTTGGTGTCCTACTCGACTCGAATATCGGCGATGCTGAACACCGGAACACAGACGTTCGCGGGTGGTGCACGGCAGAGGTTCGAATGCGCTCGCCTGCTGGAAACCATTGCGTCCGATTGCACACAGTTCGCTGGGGAGGTAGAGCAACCAAACAGCACCGAACTTGCCACGATAGCAACGACAACCACGGCGGTCGTTAACAGTCGCCGCTCTGGAAGCTACTTCAACGATTTCGCCATAGCCGATCTTGAGTCGGTTCGTGATGCGCTCAACACGCTGGTCCAGACTCTTCCAGATATGGGAAGCGCCGCACCGATCAGCGAAGATGCGCCGCTCTTCTTCAACGTGAACATGCTTGCCGAGCATCTGGAGCGAGTCGCGACCGAGCAGGGAGGAAACCTTGCGGGGTTCATATCGACGCTTGGGTTGCGTATCCGTGGAATGCTGGCCGACCAGCGTCTCGGTGCTGTGATCGGACACGACCCGCCAACTTCTTTCGATACTTGGTTGAAAGACTATGTTGGTGACAACGGGGCAAGTAACGGACCGCTGGCCGTAGTCGATCTATCCCTCGTTCCCTCCGAGGTCGTCCACATCGTCGTCTCCGTTCTGGCTCGCTTGGTGTTCGAGGCGTTGCAGCGATACCACCGTAGTCATGATCAGTCCTTGCCTACCGTGCTGGTTCTGGAGGAGGCCCATACGTTCGTTCGGCGAGGCAAAGACGACGAAGGTCCGGCGACGACTCCCACCCAGCTCTGCCGCGAAGCGTTCGAGCGCATCGCGCGCGAAGGTCGCAAGTTTGGCTTGGGCTTGGTGCTCTCATCGCAGCGCCCATCGGAGCTTTCTCCCACAGTGCTGGCTCAGTGCAATACGTTCCTCTTGCATCGGATTGTCAACGACGCCGATCAAAATCTCGTGGCTTGCCTGGTTCCCGACAACGTCGGAGGATTGCTGCGCGAATTGCCCAGTCTGCCGTCCCGGCAAGCAATACTGTTGGGCTGGGCTACACCGATTCCGGTTCTGGTGGAGGTGGATGAACTCCCCGAAGAGCAGCGCCCACGATCAGCCGATCCGGACTTCTGGGACGTTTGGACACTTGCCAAGGAGCGAGGAGTCGATTGGAGCGCTATCGCGAAAGACTGGTCAGGTCAAAACGAACCATGAAGGATGGACTAGTGTATACGGAAATTATCGCGCAAGCGACGTATAACACGTCCAAGAAGTAGGTCATCCCAGCTAGCTGTGCTAAATTTGTGCTAAAAATCCTCACAAACGACCGAATTAGGTAGAAGCAATGGAATCAGTAGAAAGCCAGCAAGCTCATGATTTTCGAAGATAAACGGGGAAACCTTCGCAACATCGAGCGGTTCGAATCATTGGCC
>PLBR01000202.1:10131-13378 GCA_003135435.1 Nitrospira sp.
GGGCGTCCCGCTCTAACCCTTCCTGCACTGTTCGTGAAGCGAGTGATGGCAGTTAGTGCCACATCTCAGAAATACAGGTATGAGTAAAGTCGGCGAATGGCTGGAGATAAACCTCCCGAGCACAGTCGTCCACATCCGGTCCATGTACGGCCAGCCCGCATGATCGGCCCGTTCTAGCGAGCTGTAATGGTGCAGGCATCTTCCTTGCTCATAGTTGCCCCTAAATTTTTATTTCTAAGAATATAAATTGACATTTATTCGGTACGGGGTCTATAAGGCGACACCCAGAGCCAAGCTGAAGCCGCTCTGTTGTTGGAGCGCGCTCCCATGCCGATCCAAAACCAGCCAGATAGTCGCCTCCGCTTATACACATCTTCCCTCTTACGCACCAGCGGCCTCGCGCCGAGACTCGTGTGCGTGAAGCCAGATCTGTTTCGGATTGTTCAGGGACATGGTGTACACGCGGGCGGGATGCTGACGGCAGCCTGGTCACGACGGTTCTCTCATATCGGCGAGTGGAAGGGTAGAAAATGCACATGAAGAGATTGGCTTCTGTACGAGGACTCGTCACGCTAGGTATGCTCCTCAGCCTACTGAGCGGCTGTTCGGGTGGGGGCGGTAGCAGCGGAGGGAGCAGTGGAGGAGGTTCCTCTCCCGCATCAGCGCAGGTTGCAGCCGGAGTTATTTTCTCAGATCCAACCACCCCTCAGATCGCCACCCTCAGCTTGACCACAGGACAGCAAGTCACATTCGTGGGGACCAAGGACGCGCAGGGCTTTCCCACCAGCATCACCTCCCTCGTCGTGCAAGACCCAAGCAGAGATCCGCTGAAGACCACAACTCTCACCTACGATGCCCAGGACCGCCCAATCAAGGCGGTCCTGGGGAGCGGAGCCTCCATCCAATTCATTTATCCCGCCACTTTCCCCGGGATCATCGATGTGCAGATCTTTGGGGCAGACGGCACCCTTTTAGGCACCATCCATTACGACACCGCGGCAAAGAGGGCCACTTCCACGGCCGCAACAGCGCCCATTGGAGCGGTAGCACAAGTCGGGTCTCTTAGCCTTTCTCCCCTCAGGCCTAGTTTGCTGGGTGCGGCCTCTTCTGCCGCAATAACCAGCACACCCCGGTCCCAAACCGCTGCTGCAGTGGCCACGGCAACGTCCTCACCCCTTGCGAGTACGACGACGCCGACCGTAGTCGGATCGATTACGGGGCAAGTTACGATGACCTGTGTTGGGACTCCGTTCGACGGAGCGTCTGTGGGCGCCAAGGTGGATATGCAGTATTACCCGGGCTATCAACCTGGCGGTGGAATGCCGGCGGTGTCGTGGCCGTTGTTGCCGACGCCGATCGCGGGCCCCCCGGTAGGACTGTTTTCTTACACCACACCACTCCTTGTAGATACACTATCGCACCCGCAACTAGCGCAAACAGTTCAAAACGTAAGCGACTGGCTTGAAACCAAAGTGAATTCAAAATGCGCTGTGATCAGCGGCAACCCTGGGGACAATGGGGTAGGGCCGGAGGCTCCCATCGCTTTTGAGGCGTTAATCGTGGAGGCGTCAGCTGCAGCGTTTTTTATTCCCGGGGTGGGTCCTGTCGTCTCAAGCGCCATCCTTCTGGTAGGAACCGTCGTTAACGTAACCTGCTCCGTTTCGGGAAAGCTTACGCTTGGCGGAAATGCCGTAAACAAAATTCTTGACTATATGAGCAAGATTACAGAAACGGGGAACCTCACGGTCTCGGGTCGGTATCAGGGATTCGGGACCGGTAATCAGGCCATAACACTGGACTCGTCTAACACCATGAACGGTCAGGGGCCTCCATTCACTCTCGACTTTCCTGCGGGAGCCTGCACGACCGTGCAATTTGGCACGTTCGCGATGTCGGTGGGTGGGACCGTGGAGGTTCCCGTGACGCGCACGGGACCGTCCTCGGCGCTGCATGTTCCCGCCTCTGTCTTGGTCGATCCCATTCAAGATTCTCAATCAGCGGCTACGCCTGGGGTCGATTACACATTTGCTCCCTCATGCGGAGGCGGTGTCTGCTTTAACCCTGGGGACATCACCGCTAATCTGGTCATTCAGATTCTGCCCAATCCCGATCGCAAGACGTCCAAGAATCTGACCCTTCAACTCAGCCTTCCGGCTGACCAAGACGCAGTGCGTCTGGGGCAACCCGCTCAAACGACGCTGGTCATTGGGCCAATCCCGCCCTTAGTCGTTGACGGCACGTGGAATGCCTTCGCTGTACAGGAAAATCCGCTAAAACCTCTCCCGGCTTCCCCAGCACTCTGCGAGGGTACCCCTGATTGTGGCATCTATACCAGTGCCAGATGGAGTATTTCCGGTAGCACAGCTCAGGCTTCCTACATAGGTTATCGAGAGGGAGATGGAAGCGCCATCACTGGATCGTTAAGCGGTGCATCATGCACACAATCTGGCAACTCCTTTTCATGCGTTAACGTTACAAGTGGAGCACGTGCTGGATCGATGATTGCTTTTTATTTTACGTTCGATGGTGGTCGGTGGATTGGCTCGGATGGCCCGGGTGGATTCCTTTATGCAAAGTGATTCTTTCTGCCACATGTACAAAGCGCTATTGGCCATTTGAGGCTTGGGGTCGCATCATTCGTATGAAAACTGTGGATAGGACAATGGTCCTTTGCGGGAAACCATCACAGCGAAGCACATCTGCGTTTGACAATTCGTCAATTTCCATCGAGATGAAGGAATAGCGATAAACCATGGCTTGCCCGTCTATCGTAGTGGGCGATGCTGGACGCATCTAGCGTGCCTCGTTGTTTCGAGAGAAGGCGGTTCTTGTCATCTGATTGAAGGACACCGAACGGCGAGTTTTGGCAGGCTTGAATTTCGAAGGTTTGAGAGCCGGAATTCTTGCAGCTTTTGGCAACACTAAGTTCGTTAAATTAGGCCGGCCTACCGACTTCTTTTTCGCCACTCCCACTGAGGCACTGGATGGGGATCGGCCCACATTCCTTTCCGCTCCGCTCGCGCTTCAGCTCCTAACTGCTCCAGCTCCGTATTCCACGACGCATACTTCCGATACTACCAGCCAGCTTTGCTTGACGAGTTCCTGATAGAGGTTCATCCCATCGGACAAGATCACGTCTCCAAGGGTGCGCTGGTACTTGTCGTGAGCGTAGGTCTGGACGGTGACTTCTCTCCCAAAGGCGAGGTCAGAGGCGGCTTGCTTGACTCGCTTGCCGTAAGCGGGGCCT
>PLBR01000210.1 GCA_003135435.1 Nitrospira sp.
TCGAGCGGCAGATCATAGCCCGTGAGATACAGCACGCTATACAGGAGCATCGACCCGTGACCGGCTGACAGAACGAATCGGTCTCGATTGAACCAGTGCGGATTGGTCGGATTATGTTGAAGCAATCTGGTCCACAAGACATAGGCCATCGGGGCGGCGCCCAGCGGCAGGCCCGGGTGGCCGCTGTTAGCCTGTTGCACCGCATCGACCGACAGGAACCGAATCGTGTTGATCGACAGGTGATCCACTTGCGCCGGGCTCAGACTTGTTTCGCCTATGGTGTTCATCGTACGTTTCCCCGGCCGGCGCCCAGTGGTGCCCCCACCTCGACGAATTGGCGTGGGCGAGGCCACCCGGTACAGTGATTAGGTTATGTCGATACGTTCTTCTTCACTGTCTTGTTCCCCGGCCGCTTCTGGGGTCCTCGACGTTGAAGTTCTTCAAGTACGAGCCCTTCTGCAGCGCCCCGCTCTTCTACCGGTCCATGGTCCACTTCCCCAATCGGCCACATTTCGTATCTAGTTGGTCCCCCGCTGGTTTGGATACAGGACGAGAGACCGTTAGTGTCGTCTTCGCCTGCTTCCGCGACATGTCACACCTCGCTTTCTCGTGAAGAGTCATCTCTGCTAGGTTCCGTCTCGGGTGACATGACATCCTTCGAGGCCCTGAGCTGGGATTTTGAGCCGTGACCCTGGCAGTTGGTTGAGGAACGCCCCGATGTAGTCACCGTTCGTGAGGCATCCCTTCTCGTGGATGGTTGCCCTCGCGTGTAACGTAAACAATCTACGCCCACTAGATGAGGGTTGATCATGAATGATCCCCCTCAGTCGTCCAGGCGCTGAATAGGCGTGTGCGCCTCACGATCCCACGTTGACCGGCGCGGCCTTCTTGCTGCTGCCGATCTTCTGGCCCAAGGCGTTGATGGCGTTGCCCAGCGACTCGAAACCCTTGACGACTTCCTCGCGCGCCCAGGTCGCGCCGGAGGCGAGCTTGTCGCCCAGCGCTTGGGTGTCGGCCACCACCGCAGCGGCGCCAGCCTTCGCTTCTGCACCAGCCCAACCCGCTGCGCTTTCCAGACCATGAGCGGCCGCCTTGAGTTCGTAGCCGGCCTTGTCATACTCCTTCCGGGCCCACGATTCAGCTGCCTTGACGTGATGGGCCAAGGCGAGCGCGTGGTTGGCATGGGTGAACGCCTTGTCCAGTGCCTTCTCCTCCTTGACCGCGCCCTTCTCGACGGACGCGGCGAGCGTGTCGAGTTCCGCCACCGAGCTCTCGAGCGCCTGCTTGGCCTCGCTGGTGGCCCGGCCCGCTTCCAGACGCACGTAGCTGGTGGCCTTGCGGATCTCGGTCGCGGCGGCCTGGTAGTCCTTCTTGACATAGGCTTCGATGGCGCTGCCGAAATGGCGCTGCGGTTCCTCGGACACCGGGTACCACGTGGTCACGTCCGTCACCAGCCAGCGACGCTCCATGTCCGCACGGGCCGCCTTGTCGATGGCCTTGTCCAAGTCCGCCGGGGTCTTGATCTTGCCGCTCTCCAGCGCTGCTGCGGCTGCCGTGACCTTCTTGGCCGTGAGATTCATTCGCGTGGCCGTGTCCTGCGCGAGCGTCGTCTCAGCCTTGGCGCGGGCCTTGTCGGCCTTCGCAGCACGCGCGCCCTGCTCCTTCAGCTCGTCGGCCACGGCGCGCAGCTCCACCGCGGCCTTCTGGTTGTCCTTGGCGTCGAAGGCCTTGCGGGCCGCAGCCAGGTGCCGGCTGAATTCGTCAGCCACCGGGGTATAGGTCGTGTCTTCGTAGGCGATCCAGTCGGTGGGCGACTGGATCATCACCGGCGTCGGCGCCGCAACGGGAGTCGCTGGTGCCGTGGGCGCGGCGGGAGTCTTCGTCGTTTGGGCGAACACCACACCGGAGAGTGGCGTGATTGCGATCAAAATGGCTGCGGTCAGAGGCGTGAAGGGGAGTGTCATCTGCGCTCCTTTCAGAGTGAATGTAGGGCGACGGTGTGGATAGTGTGTGCTTCGCATGGTCATGACTGAATATTGGACGGTGCGGATCAGGCGACGGTGTAGTGACCGAACGAGGTCGGGTCTGGAGCCTGGAGCCCCTCCGGGCGGCCCGTGGGGAACACATCTTGTAGCGCCAACACTGTGCCACGCCGACCAGCTGAGCCAGGTTCGACTGATGCTGGGAGCAAGCCCCACTGCAATCCCCCTTCGTGACGCCACCCTGCTCATGGGTGGGTACACAAGACGACGCCCGTGCTCGTTCGCTCTCTCCCATCGATACGTCCTCGCTGTTTCTCAGACGCCTTCTCATGGACGACTCGGCTATACGTCAAAGGTCGCGCTCGGCTGCACGGTCGGGCGTCCGTGAATGCTCGAGGACGGAAGGCTACGGGCTTCACGGCATGCATGATGAGCCACGTGCCGCTGAAGACCATGTCGATCGCGACGAACGTGCCAATCACCCACAGCCCAGACGCCGGCCACTCCGCCCAAATCAGCATACCCAAGAGAAGGGTGAAGGCCCCGCTCAAGAGCAACCAAGCCCGACCAGGGAGATGAAGCATCGTGCCCGCGACAGTCCGGAGAGCCCGCCGCCCAGCTGGTCCCTTCTTGAAAAGTCATCCCCTCAAGGCTCTACACGGCTCCCTGAGCCACCTCGCGTGCCTTCGGAAGACTTCCTGGGATGTGTGTCTGCATAAACTCAATCAGTTTTTCGCGGACATGGCATTGCAGATCCCAAGCCTTGTCAGAATCTTCCGCGCTTATCACTGCGCGGAGTTCGACGGTTTGCGCTGTCATCTTGGTCACGTGTAAACGCCAGACGTTGCCATCCCACAAGTTGGAGGCTAGCAAGACACGGTGGAGCTCTTGTCGGACAACTTCTACGGGCACAGTGTAATCCGCATACAGGAAGACGGTCGCCAGGAGGTTGTCTGTACGGCGGGTCCAATTCTGGAACGGCCGCTCAATAAAATATGTGAGTGGGAGCACCAGCCTGCGCAGGTCCCAGATCTTCACGACCACGTAGGTAGTGTAGATCTCTTCGATTTTTCCCCATTCCCCTTCGACCACCACCACATCGCCGATCCGAATTGGTTGTGTCAGCGCAATCTGTACACCAGCAATGAGATTCGAGAGGATCGGCCGTGCCGCAATCCCGGCTACCAGGCCGATGATACCGGCTGAAGCGAGCAGGCTCGTACCCAGATGTTGCACACTGGAAAAGGTCATCAAGATCGCCGCCAGCGATACAACGCCAACGAACACAAGGGCGACTCGTCGAAGCAGGCGGACACGGGTCTGGACCTGTCGCGTGGTATGGTCGTCCCATTGATCCGTCCTCTGCCTCGCTGATATCACATCTTCGAAGACCTGAGTGAGCGCGAGAGCCAGCCAGGCCATTGACGCAATCGTGCCAACCCTGATGACGTGCCGGATGGCTTCAACATAGTCTGGGTCGACTGGTACCAGGGGCAGCACCAGGAGAATTGCCATCAGCGGAAGTATCACGCGAGCAGGTCTTCGCGAGTGACGAAGCAGTGAATCCTGAACCGTGTTGTGTGGTGTCCTTGCGTTCCGTGCCGAGGCACGGAACAAGAGATAGTGTCCGACGAGAGCCAAAAGCACGGCCACGAGCAAGGCTCCACCGAACACAAGCCAGACCTGCTCGGCTCCAAGGACTTGCTTCATCTCTCGCTCCATTTCCCCAAACCAATGGTGAGTTCTGAGGTGATCTCAGAAACAGATGCGACCATACTCCTTGCCCTGTAGGGGGCGTGCGTAACATCATCCCCTCGCGTGAGCCCGCGCGCTCCGGCCTCTTGTGATTCTTCCAGGACGATGTCCTCCGCTGCCAGCCAGTCATCTAATGCATAGCCCTTCCTACGACCCCGCTGCGCAGGGAGTTCATAGACATTCTGTACAATCCATCGCCAGGTTCTCTCAACGTCTCTCATGACCGATGCCCCGTCGGCCAGAGGTCGCCGCTCCTTGATTGTTGTCATTGGTTGTCTTCTTTCGTCATGTCGAGAATGTCCATTTCTGCAGCCTTGTATGGAGTCGGCTCTTGAGAGTGTGGCCTGTTTAGCCTTGGGTAGTTCCTAGGGGCACCACTTCGGATCCGGCAGCTGCATCCAGAAAGGTGCGGGCGATGGAAATGGCTACCATCACCGCTTCTCCCTTCGTCAAGACGTTCGTGCCATTCCCATACCTGGTCTGTCCTCCCACCCGCCAGCGAAGGAATGGCTCGAAGGGTACGATGACCCGGCACAACATGACGAGCTCCCATCACACACACTCGACGATCCACAACTGGATTCCTCAACTTACTGGTGAGCGGGTTGTGAGTCATGACTGCAACAGCCGCTGCTTAATGTCTTTCTGCCCGAGAGCGTCGGGGATCTCGCTCCCGTGTTCGCTAATAGATGATGGGTGGGCGCTTCTCATTGACCACCAGCATCAATCGTTGTCGTTGCAGGGGTCGCTCGGGATCTCGGGTGTAGTGCGAGAAGTCTTCTGTCACCTCAACCTGGCTAAGCGGGACTGAGATGTTCTGTTTCAAATGGGACACGTGCGTTTCGATCGAGAGGTCGACCAATTGATCAGTACAGTCCATCACTGTGGTGTTCAGGTCCGGCGCATCGAGAAAATGCACCGTGACCCGCTCTTCGGGGTCAATCCATGGACGGATGCGCGTCTGCTTGTCCTCATTTGTCATATGCACGCCCTCCTTCAAGCTGGAAAAAATTGATTCGAGCAGGTGACCCATCTTAGTACGATGGATTCGAGCTTACTCCGCCATTCAGTGCGTCAGTATCCATGCCACAACCATGGGACTGCACGCAGCTGACCTAAAACAGCGGCGGCGGTGCCTGGCCGAATTCTGGCCGGTTCGGAGCATTCCTTCCCTGGCCTACAATTCTCCAGGTACCATGCTCATAAATCAGGTGATGGATATCCCCAGCCCAGGCAGACAGGTTCACCCGTTGATCGCTCTGGTCCGATGTCGCCCACAGGGCTCCGGTGCAGGTGATCTGAGCTGTTGAGTGTTTCCCTGGCTTGACGACAACGCTAGAAAACGCATGGAGCGTGGAGATCCGATCGTATTGTTCGAAAAAGCCCTTCCAGATCTTCCGCATGTCCTCTTTCGTGAGATCCTGATACCGATAGGTTTCAGCGTACACCGTCATCAGGGCATCCAAGTCCTTCTCCCCAATGGCGTCTTCTGCTCGATTGAAGACCTCCTCGATGTGGTCCACCGTCTCCGCGTCCGCTTGAATGTCCGCCCCGGTGTCGATCCTGAGTGCGCCCGACGCGGGAACGCCTGCCCCGAGGATACTGAAGAAGATTCCTACGAGAGCCATAGCGATGAGCACGCGTCCTCTCATGAGAGTGATGTCCTTTTTTGCCTCATTCGTTGGGGCACCGTTCAAGTGAGCGCTCTCGTCACTGTTGTCGCCCCTGGACAGTCTCGATCAGAGCTCTACGGCGGTTCGCGTCGTGGCATCATGAGCGTTACCGATGGATAATCCGTTGCCGGTCCGTCGACCACTGCGCCAGGGTTTGCAGCAGCGCACGTTCGTCCCCAAAGGTCGCGTCAATAATGATGCTGGCTTTATTCAGGAGGAACAGGGCCGGCACGCCGACCGGAATATTCAGCACCTTCTGTCGTGCGCCCTCGGCCACCTCATAGGGTTCGTTTAGACCCTGCGTCGTGCGAATCACCGCCCACCGCTGGTCACCCACCACTGGTTGGATGAGGGATCCTTTGAGCACGCGATCCCAGCCGGGTTGATCCGCCAGGTGAAAGTCGAGGAATTCGTTCTCACCCGACACCACAATCGTGAGTTTGTCGCCCCGTTGGAGCGAGGGCATCCTCTGTTCACGCGCGGCGTCAACCGACAGAAACACGGGCATCAGTTCACCAATATTGACCTGGATTTGCCCGGATTTTACGTCTTGCACCGTTCCGTGGACCAGCCGATCATCCGGCAGCAGAACCGCCCGCTCACCGGTTCGTGTCGTTCCGGAGTGAGCGGCTCCCGGCTGCAGGAGGCTGAGGCCGGTACCGAGCGCGAGACCGATCACAATGAGATGGGTCGTCCGACGACGAGCATGTGTGGTAGGCATCAGTCTCTGTTCCTTCCCGTTCCGTTTCCGAATGAGGCTGACCCGTCGTGACCCACTGTCGGACGCTTTTCATGCTTCCTCGCCCGGAGTGATCTGCTGAACCGATTGATGTGATGGAGCAACACCGGATGGTCGCTCCATCAAACTTGCTCCTGTGAAGTGCCGCAATGACTCTAGGGTTGTCATTCCGTGATGCCATTTCGGCAAGCCCGACCCCTCGCTTCTGTCCGGTCGTCTGATCAACCACCACCAGGCTATCTTGACCTTCCCATGCTGCCGGTACAACCCATCTGATGATACGCCGGTGCCACCTACGTGGGGATCACAGGGAGGCTCCTTTCCCCGAACTGGACGAGACTGGAAATTCACGGCTCACAATTTCCCGTTCGGCATCCAGCCAATCTTCCACGGCACAGCCTTCTCGGCAGCCCCGCTGGACATACAACTCATAGGCCCGTGTGGCGAGGTGCGCGTGCAGATCGTCGAACGAAGGTCTCGCGTGACGCGCGGGTGTGCTGCTAGAGGCGGCTGTGCCGAGCTGGTTGACCACAACCGGGTGTGGCTTCCTCTCTCCTGCTTCTTGTGCTTTCTGCGACTTCATGATGGTTCTCCTTCTTTCATCTGGGCATGTGTTCACGTAGGCGCATTCACCTGCGCTCGGTCACACAGTGCCGCGGTGAGGGGCGTCGTGTCGTGCGGGTCGAAAAGATGGATCGCAAACTGGCTGCGCCCCTTGGGACTCAGCGTAAGCACCCCTTCTCGACGTAAGCGATCAATGACCACGAAAACCTGGTTCCACGTGAGGTCGGAACACTCGAGCACAATTTCTTCAAGCATACTGCCCGGTGACCGAACGATGACTTCTAGTACCCGATGATCCGCACAATGTTGGCTTGACATATCTTCCCCTCTCGGTGAGATGCAGCGCATGACACACGTCCATGACAGATCTTCATCACCCGCACGACATGAGAGATTCGCACCTTTCTTGACAGGCTTGTCTGAGGGGGGCATTTCGTGAATGCCCCTCTTCTCACGCGAACAGCGAGCGACCGCTTAGGCATCTGGGTCGCCTCAGTGACCGGCGATACAATCTTGGTGTTCGGCCCTTGAACGATGGGCAAGAGACCAACGCCCTCCTGTCTCAGCAGCTTGGCATTATTGGGGTCCTCAAGCTTCTGCACGATGTTCGCATTTTCGGACTCCGCCGCATTCAGCAGGGATTGGCAGGGGTCACATTCTGTTGTCCTCTGTCGTAGGCAAACTCCCCACCTGAGGAATATCCCAAATGCTTCGGCAGCATCGCCGGGTTCGCCAGGGCAAGTCCGGTCATTCCAACACACACGAGTCCGATGATCCCGATCGTCACGAGTCTCATGATGAGCACCCCCTTCGTTGCACACACCACCGTCGCTTCGGCAGAAGACGATCCCGATCCGTGACCGGGAGGTCGCCGACGCGAGCGGACTTGAGGGCCGCCACCAGGCTCGTTCAGGTGACCGCATCTGCCCGGTTAACAGGGCAGGCCACACAGTACACTTATTTCGGACTTCCACCCCGCGCACTCCCGGGCCGATTGGCCGCTTGCTGCTTCTCCAGGGGCTGCTCATTGATCAACTGCTGACCTTGCGCAGTTGTGTCTGAGTTCTGCTGCTGAAACATCTTCGGATTTGTCTTCGGTCCGTCGTTCCCGGGGTCACTTGCGCCGGCAGTCCCGCGGTGCTTGCTCTTCATACCTTTCTTCGAGGTGTGATTGCTCTTCTCATTGAGGTCTTCTGCGGCGAGAGCTGCGCCACCTCCCTTTTCGGCGTTGTGTTCCAGCACTTGTCGGGTGACGGGCTCGGGCTTCTCCTTCTCCATGCCTCCCGTTAACGCGTCACTTCGTGTCCCCGGACCACTGCCGTCCTGACCAAAGGCTCCTCCACTGGCAGTGCCTCGTTGAATCTCCTTGGGCACATTGTCTTTGGGATTATCCGAGGTCCCGGGCTGAACCCCAAGGATCTCCGCCAAGGCTCCCGTGGCCAGCAACACACTCACACAGGCGACACCACCTAGGACTTTTAATGCGTTCATCACACACCTCCGTTAAAGGGACTGCATCAGTATGCAGTGCAGCTCATGCTGCTAGCAGGTAAATGTCCTGCCATGGTGGCGAACTCGTGAAACTAACCACCACCGCTACCATCGACAGCCCTCTGTCGTCTGAGCAATAGTGCACAAGTTCGGCGGTTGCACCATCTTGTCTTCACGCCCTGGCGTGGGTCTCTTCACCGCGTGGGCATCGACCCACGTGCCGATGCCCAGCCACGTGGACGAGTGCATGGAAGACGCTCCCATGTCACAAGCGATTCAGCCCGTGGCGTCCGTCTGAACCCACCTCCAGCACGTCAACAATTCGGGCGTGCCGTGCCTCTAGACGATTCGCGAGGATTACCGAATCGTCGATGTCCCACCGTTCATTCCTCTCGTTTCCTGGAGCTTCGTTGGACTGACATCGTTGACGAAATCCCACCAGTGCTCGATCAGCAACCCGCCACACCGTACGCAAGGCATCACGTCTGCTCCTCTTTAATCCTATGCAGTGGATGCGAGACGTTCGCACCTCAGTCGACTCTCGACGCGCACCCTGATCACATCAGCGTTGATCAGGCTCCTCACCCAGCATAGATAACCAACTGCGGCGTCTAGAGGGCGGTATATAGTCACATGGCTCCATGCGGCGCGCCTGCTAGGCGACTGCACCCGCCTCTTCAGCCGCCGTCGTGTGCGTCTCGATCGAGTGCGGTCGTGTCGTTTGAATAATGCGTCGTGCCTGAGCGATCTCTTCCGCAGTGCCGTGGGCCAACAGAATGAACTTATTTGATTTGAGCGCCGTTTCATAATTGAGTACGCTATCTTTGGGAATCCCCAAGCTAAAGAGCCCTGCCCCGATCGCCGTCATCCCTCCTGTAATCACGGCCCCTTCAAGCGCGCCGATGATCCACCCGACTAGAGGCCCCGCGACCAAGACCGGTCCGATGCCCGGGATGGCAAAGAACGCAGCGCCAATGAACCACCCCCAGATGCCGCCCCAGATTGCGCCTAGCTTGCCCCAGTACTTCATGCGGTCGCCGGTGTTGTAATAGCCAACCACGTGTTCTTCTGTGTGGTAATCCTTGCCGACGATNNCCGACGACGTGCTCTTCCGTGTGGTAATCCTTGCCGACGATCGAGAGCTTCTCAATGTTGAAGGCCGCTCGTTTCAGCTCTTTAATCGCCGCCTCGGCCTCTGTGTGCGTGTTATAAATGGCGACGACTGCATGCTGTTCACCCATGGCAGACTCTCCTTTTCTGTGTGTGTAGGCGTACCCGGCACCTCCATGACAAATCGCTATCAGACTTCCTGCCTGTGTCAGAGGCATCCCCAATCTCTGTTTTCAAATTCGCCTCTCACGCGCGCGCAGCCTATTCCGGATATTGACTCAAGGCATCAGCCCCACACCCTGCTTGAGTAATGTTTCACGCTCGGTCTGCAGGAGCCTCGGCTGCACCGTGATCGCATTGACCACCTTCGCAATCCCCTGAACTGATTGGGCAGCCTTCCCCGCCGCCTCTTTCTGGAGCGGCTGCTCAACCGACCCGGACAGTGTGGCCACTGCCTTTTCCACCAGGACTCGTAACGTCTGCGTTTGTTCTCGTAACGCATCCACATCCCGCAAGGTACTCCACACAGCTTTCCGAAGACGATAATCTCCCGAGAGCGCCCGATCGACGATAATGCGGTTGGCCAACTCCCTCACTCCAGGAACGGTGCTTGCGATCAAGCTGGCCAGTCCCCTCTGATCCTCCGTCAAGACTTCGCCGTAGAGTGTGACAAATCCTTGCTGCACCTCGACGTCGAGCATTTCCCAATCAATACGGCCATCCGTTCGGAGCCGTTCCTCGACCTTATATTTGACCTGTTCATCGCTCTGCGCGTCCTCAGCAATCAGTTGCGCTCTCGGGTGCGCACGCACTGGGCTCTCGCTTGCCAGGGCTCCGGCTCCGGACAGGCACACTGACACCACAGCAGCCAGCGAAACGTTCAGAATTCGCAGGGCTCTGCTCATGGTTACCCTCCTTGTGAAGTAAACGCATCAGTGCGCAATCCCCTTGATGCTCACGCAGGAAGATGTCCTGCGTTGGTGACGAAAGCTTTAACGATAATTCGTAAACCTAACATCGATAGCCATCTGCCGTCTGAGCAATAGGGCACAAGTTCGGCGGTTTCACCATCGTGCCTTCGCGCCCTGACGTGGGTCCCTTTGTGTGTGGCTCACCATGTCTCGGCACACGAGAAATAACTCTGTTGGTGCGAATGATCGTGTCCTCAAAGTTTCCGCAGTTCAGGCACCGTATCGTATCGATCCCCGTGCGGGATTCTTCCTCCATGAGATCACAAAAATGTTCAATGACCATCAATCCACCACACCGTTCACAAGACATGTCGTATCCTCCTGACGTTTGTCGCTCGTATCCTTGTGCCGAACAATGGTGGCCGTGACCGATTCGACTAGCACGTCCTTATGGACATCCGCTTACTCAGTTTCCGTCATGCAACGCCTGCATCGTCATCAGGTTCATACGGAGGGATTCGTTATCCGGCAGTTGCAGCGCACTCTGGAATGGGTTCACGGCCACGAAGGGCTGACCTCCGAACAGGGAGAGGGATTCGACTGTGGAGGGTAGTGCGGCAACGGCCTGACCCACGCTGCGCACATCGGACAGAATGGGTTTCAGGATTTCCTGAACCGGTCCGATGATTGTGGCGGGCTTGTAGCGCGCAGAGGTTCCGATCTCCGGCGGAGTCGTTCGTATCGTGAGGACTTGTCTCTTCCCGTTGTAAGGAAGAGCGGAAACTTTCATGACCTGCGTGTGAGCTTTGGCCTGGGTCTTACCGATGGATGTGATCATGGCTCGATTGAAGCGTGCACTCTTGCGAATATCCTGGCTCAAACAAACACCGATTGTGGCGATTCCCTGATTCTCCGTATTGCCCCAGGCGATTCGGCTGCTTTCCATATACGGTGCGACCTCTAACACCGGAGACGGTACAAGTCCCCCATAGATATCCCGCTCCACGGTGATGGTGAGTGGCAGAATACTTAAAGTGGTACCCTTCCATGTCGGCATACCTTGGATCGTGCCACCGTCTTCGGTGACCTGGCATTCTGCTGCCGCGGCCAGGCTTGCGGGGTCAACGGTCGCGATGAGGCTCACGGCGGCCACGATAGACGGGAGCAGGGGCAACAGCCACCTGTGTCCCGCCTGCTGTGCTTTCTGAGTGAAGTGAGGTGTCATAGAGTCCTCCTTTCGCTTCTGATCGTATAGCGGCATTACACACGACAGCAGCATGGTGCACGATCAGATAGCGCCCAATCCCGATGTCAGATGTTCAGCGGTCTTGGTGTGGGACGTTTCCTACGTGTCTGCGGAGGGCCCGGGAAGGACAGAATGGGGAGGGAGGAGGAAAGAGAATGGGTTATACGATCAAACGATGTTCGAGCGCATACCGGGTGAGGTCCGCGGTCGATTTCAGATGGAGTTTCTCCACAATGCGTGCACGATAGGTACTGACACTCTTCACGCTCAACGAGAGCTCTTCAGCAATGTGCGTGACGGTTTTGCCATGGGCAATCAAGCCCAACACCTGGAATTCGCGATCTGACAGCCTGGCGTGAGGCGGCTGATCGGCATCACCCTGCTGGAGTTGCGTGGCGAGGAGGTCGGCGACAGAGGGGCGAATGTACTTTCCACCCGCCATGATTTTCCTAACAGCTTGCACCAGCTCCTCCGGGATACTCTCCTTGGTCAGGTACCCGGCGGCTCCGGCTCGAAGAACCCGCACGGCGAATTGGTCCTCCGGATGCATACTCAGCACGAGCACCGGAGTGTCGGGGCAGCCTGCCTTCAACTCATGCAAGGCATCCAGCCCGCCCCTGCCAGGCATCGTCAGGTCCAGTACGACCAAATTCCATCGATGTTTTCCCGCCAGCTCGAGCAGTTCTGGGGCAGTGGACGCCTCCCCAATCACCACCCCCGGGAACTCATCGGTCAGAACCTGCTTGACCCCACGGCGCACAAATGGATGATCGTCGGCGATGAGAATCCGTATCATGCGGCCCCTTCCAAAAGCGGCAGGCGAACCCTCACCGTCGTCCCCATTCCCTCAGCCCCAAGGATCGAGATGTCGCCACCCCATTGCGCAGCCCGTTCTCGCATCCCAAGCAGCCCCAAGGAATTGCGGTTGGCCAGGCTAGATTCCGAAATACCTCGACCGTTATCGCAGACTTCGAGAACGAGCCAGTCAGCCGAAATGCGCAAATGGATACGGGTGTGAGAGGCCTGGGCATGACGCGCCACGTTGGTGAGGATCTCCTGATAGATGCGAAAGATCGCCGTGGCCTGATCCGGCCCGATCGGAATGGGAACCTGCGGCATCGACCATTTACATCGTATCCCAGTCCGCTTCTCAAAATCACGTGTCTGCCAGTCGAGGGCGGACGCCAGGCCAAGTTCATCCAATACACTGGGTCGCAATGCGGTCGCAATCGCGCGTACGGTCTGGATCGTGACCTCAAGCTCTCGCATCGTCCCCTGGATGCGCTCCAGCAGTTGCCCCCGACTATCAGCCGTCTCTGGAATGGAGAGCCGTCTCGCCATCCAGGACAGATCAAGCTTCAAGCTGGTCATGGCTTGCCCCAACTCATCGTGGACCTCGCGGGCGATCCGCGTCCCTTCTTCTTCCCGTGCCGAGTGCAGCCGCGTCGTCAAGGCCCGCAGCTGGTCTCGGGATTGGCAAAGCTGGAGATCAGCTTCCTTGCGTTGAGTCATATCGACCATGAGACCGAGCAATCCGCAAATGGTGCCGCTGGGATCCCGAAGGGGCGCCGTCGACAGGCTGATGCAGACAGGAGTCCCATCCTTCTTGTGTCGTATGACTTCCAGATCCGTGAAAGCTTCGTCCTTTATCACGCGTTCTCGCAAGAGCCGGTGCTCGTCCGATTGCTCTGGCGCCACAGTCGGAAGGGGGCGCCCCAGTACTTCGTCTTCGCGCCAGGCAAAGATGTGTTCCGCCGCTGGATTCCAGAGCTGGCAGAGGCCATCGGCGTCAAGGATCACGATCCCGACCGGAGACGCTTGGACCAGGGCGGTCAGTCGCTCATTGACCTCCCTGAGCCGATCCTCCGTCGCCTTCCGCTCGGTAATATCAAGCCAGAGGCCAAGGATTTCCTTGGCCGGTCCATCCGGGGTGGTCTGGAGCACCGCCTGGTTGAGGAACCAGCGATACGTCCCATCGGCGACCTGCCATCGATACTCTACATTGAGCGTTCCAACTTCTGGAAGACGCTGAAACTCTTGAAAGACCCGCTCGCGGTCATCTGGATGACACCGGGCCGCCCACAGTCCGGTGTCTTTCAAAAACACACCACCGGAGTAGCCGCTCACCTTTTCGATGTTGTCACTGACCCAGAGCATAGCAAAATCACCCGACGCCCTCGACGAGTAGATCACCACAGGCAGGGCACGTATCACCAAGGTCTGTTTCGCAAGGCTTTCCTGTAAGGCTTGCTCGGTCCGCCGGCGTGCGGTCAATCCCCAGCGATAGACCGTTCCCATCACGAAAACAATCACCACGGCAAGGGCGCTGCCAACTTCAGCCACCGTAATCGTCGATTGCGCGAGTGCACTGGTCCGGTTGAAGTATTCCAGCAGATGGATGTTCTCCGCCTCACTCATCTCGGTGATCAACGCCCGGATCTGGTCCATTTCCTGGTTGCCTTTGCCTGAGAGAAGCAGCTCTCTCGCCGCTGCGAATCCTCGGGAGCGGCGCAACTCAATCGACTCTGCCGCGAACGCTATCCGAGACTTCACGAGACTGCTGAGTGTATCGATGTGTGCTTGCAGCTGAGGCTCATCGGTAATGAGTGTTTTGGCGTGCACCAACCTGTCTTCGATTGTGTCCATGGCGCTCAGGTAGGGTTCCAGGAACGAGCTCTCTCCTGTGATGATATAGCCACGTTGGCCAATTTCGATTTCCTCCATGAGGGAGAGAATGTGCTGAAGATTTCCCCGAACCTGGCGGGTATGGACTATCTGAGCCGAGTTGTGGATGAACTCGGTCGAATTGCGGTGGGAGACGAAGCCAATACCCAGCAGGAGCGCCAGCATGAGTGCAACGGCGATTTCGGTTTTCCTCTCAAGACTCAGCTGCATCATGTCCGTTCTTAGAGAGCGCTCTCAGAATCTGAAGACAGATCCATGACGATCGGGTCGCGAGACGCTATCCTATCACGCCCACTGCATCCGGAGTGGTCTCCGCCGGGGCCAGTGTCGCTCGAGAGATGCAATGCAGAAGCGGACTGTTGCGGGCAGTATGATGTGGCCGCAACGCCAACGATACATTATTAAATGGGGAACCCTTCTCCTTCAACGCGCACCCGAAGGAGACGGAAGGGTTTGTCTTCTCTGAGGATCCTAGTGCGTCGAATCTCCCGAGGCTGTCAGCGCCCCGCTATTTCGACTGTGGGATTGCACCGACAGAGCCATCAGGAGAGAGAAAGAGCCCATTCCCTCGACGTTGTATCAGTCAACTGATCCATGCGGTTCTTAGTGAATGGGCGGCACCCGGGAGCTGTAGCGAATGACAGTGGGCAGCGGAGAGCGGCGGGAATGGGCTGAGAGGATCAGCGGCGGGCAGATCTCGCCACAGGAATTCCACGCTACGATTACGGGTAGATTTGAGAATGACTAATCCAATGTCATGGAAACATCTCCTCATGGGAACATCTCTTCATCGACCTGACCCAGTACCCAAAAACTGGGGCACAAATATCTGGAGGAACGTCACAGGATACTCGCGTTTCTCCATCACATGGGATGGGAAACTGTCGCCTCGTCTCTTCTCTTCCAGGACTTGGTGCTGGGCACCGGAGCGTAATCAGAAAGGTCAAACGTACCACCACCAATACAGCGCCGATGGCAATCGATCTGAATGTCCGATGGACCATCACGGTGCAACCATGGTGACCAGAAGAACCACTGAAGTCATCAACGTGCTCAAGATACGCCGCATAACATGTATAATGCCAACGTGGATTGTTGATAGTGTTTCCAGGCGTGAGGGCATCCCACGGCTTAGGTGAGAACCTGACTGAAATGAGGATGCATGGTAGAGCCGCACTGCGGCGTCGAGCTGCTGCTGGTCTGGAAGCAGATGTTCGCCCGTACCAGAGTTGTCTTTACCCACCCAATTGAATGGCTCTCTCCTTTCTTGAACCCCCTTCGCATTCTTGTAGACGAGTTCGTCTGTCTCCAAGTCATATTCTGGAATCTCCTGGCTTTCCCACCTCTTCACGAAATACTGGGGAAACAATGCGTACAGACCATGGTCTTATTGAATGTGCCTGAATACATGCTCAGGCCTAGTCTGGATATCCTGAGTCGTATGATAATGCTGTACCCAAATATGATCTCCCTCGGAGCCTGTCCGACATTGAGGGACCTGAGCCATGATCCTCGATGTTGATTGAGTGGTGGCTGAGGTGCGAGCCGAGGAGTCCTGTCGGAAACCCCTATCTCGGGGCTCTCCGCATCGCCTTCTTGCTGCCCCCCAACGTCCGCAGCCCATCTCCCGGACGTCGTCGTCGATGCCGGAGGGCGGTCCAGAGCTTGAGGACATTGTGCGTGATACAGATGAGCGCCCATTCGCTGTACAAGCGAATAGCTCCTGCTTCGTTTTGCTGATCAAGGCCTGTTCCTCGGAAGGGGGTAGGTCACTACCACTCTACTACCGGAACATCCCAACCCAGGCCAATCCAGCACGATCTCGATTACTCCGATTCCTTGTTGTTTTGCTCAGATACATGCTCCTGGGTCTGCTGAGTTTGGTCAACCGGGCATCTCTTAATCAGCGGACCTAAACATTGACGAGGGCTCGGCTGGCCAATTCCCGATGCCTTCTTTCCAATCCGACAGAAAGCGATACCCAGCATAGGCCCGGTCATCGATAAAAAACAGTGTGACACCATTCGAAAATTCGTCGAGGCTACGCCTGCCCTTGCATCGCCGACGGGGCACAGGGAAATGGCGGATCAGGCGGAGTGACGGTATGCTTTTGACTTCGGGGGCGCGTCTCGGCACTCGCGGTGGCCGAAGTTGTCTCCGACGCCTCAGGGTTTGGCGCGCTGGCTTCAGCCCCAGGCGCAAAACCGAAGCTCCGTTCGAGCCCGTTAAAGAACGCCAGTGTCTGCTCGGGATACTGGAGCGAGAGGCCCACGAGACCGGCGCCGGTAGCGAGCACGAAGGCGGCCTCCATTTCCCTGTGCCACTGTTCATCAGCTGTGTTCTTCGCAGCGGCTAGCATGGCCTCGGCTTCTGCGAAACGGTCTGCCACCACGGACCGCACAATCGCCTGGGCCTCGAGAATCGGCTCATCCCCCGTCAGGAAGACCTCAAGTCGCGATTCCACGTCAGCAAGGACGCTCACGTGCGCCCACCCCCTAATTTTCTTCTCCCGGCACAACGCGTGGGCGTGCTGGCTCGCTTGCTGTCGAAACATTGTCTTCCGACGGTCAGCTAGAAGGAAGGCGCCCAACGTTTCCAGTTCTTTCTTCTTGTTCGCCGCTGTCTCTACGCGTTGACGCTCTCCTGCTTGCTCTTGTCTGGTGAACGCCGAGGCGTAGAGCCGGTCACGGACGGAGGCAGCAATTTCGGAGGCTTCTTCGACACCAATTTCTTCGAGAGGTAGTCTGGCTAATGTTTGCTCGATCATAAGTTTCGCGTGTCCACGCATGGAGGACGTGACCTGACCCAAGGAAGTCACATGCCAATCGATCACCCGACTCTTGACCGCCTGCAGAATGGTCCGCCGTTGTTGCAGGGGGGTCGATGACGCCTCCTGTTTCAACGGTCGCTCAGGTATCGGCTTGACCACATCGAGGATTGGCGCTGAGAGATCCGGCGCCGCGGCTCCCTGAGGCAGGCTGCCTGAGGCAGCCCTCGCCTTTTTGGCTTTCTCCGCTAAATATCGCTCACACGTCTTCATATGTGCCTTGACGGCCTGCTCGGATTTAAACCTGTCCTCTTTGCAGAAATTGCACCTTACCATCGTAATCCTCCTTCCGTTCGCTGATGTGGTTGTGAATGCTCTCCTTATTTCTTATAGGCGCGCATACTCAAGCTAGCCGTTCGATAAGCTTTCCCTACACTGAGGTTCGATCGCCTGGCGATACTCCGTCGTCAGCTGATCCTCCTTTTTTCTTCTCTTGGCCTTGACGAAGGAGAGCGTTCACGCACTGCTCAGCGAGCAGGGTAAGAAGGAGCCGCTCGCCGTGCCGGAGCGGTCGTCTCAACTGCCGAAGCGTGAACGGAGGCGAAGGAGGGCTGCTCCGGGACGGTTGTCCCGAAGACGCGCCTGCTCGGGTGTCAGACTCATCACCGGTAGCGTTGCCAGATGAGTCGCGGGCAGAAGATGTGGAGGGAACCCTAGAAAGTGATTTAGAGCGTGATCGGGTGCCCACGGGCTTTCCTCATGAGGAGGGCCACCCAAGGGCAGAAACATTGATGCTTTAGCTTATGCATACAAGACCTACTAGTGGAAAATGATACCTTACATGCCATTCGATTTGCAATTAATCGAGGGATCGCATTCGATCATAATGCCGTTACTCGATGGTCAGGTTTTGCCTTAGTCACCCTCTCGGAAAATCTCAGCTGGAACCGGCGAGGAGGTGTAAAAAATGAGGTAGCGGGCCCCCGCAACCCACTTTGGTAGCTCTCAGCGGCACCCGAATCGTGGGATAAAATAAAGCAGGTTGTGGGTGCCCTCCACCA
>PLBR01000030.1 GCA_003135435.1 Nitrospira sp.
TTGGGTCGTGGGTTTCTTGGTCGTAATGGTCAACGAAGTTATTCGAGAATACCTGCGCAGCCAATTCAAAGGGTTTGGACTTACCGAAAAGCCAGATGCTCCACTTTCACACACGTTTACCGTGACGAAATCGTCCGACGAAGAATACAAATTAAAGGTTTCATGGCCACAGCTTTCAGATCAAAGCCACACCCCGGAAGGGACTCAACAACGCCTTGTCGCGGACGATGTAGCTGGTAGGATGAAAGGTAAGTCTCAGGGGGAGTATTTCCCGTGGGGAAAGTACTAAGACACTCCGAAGGGAACAGCCCACGCACTTTCATTCAATATCTACCCACCATCGGCCCTTGCGCCTCCTTCGGTTCCCTCCTATAATGTCCTTCCTGCGAGGCCCCCATGCCGTTCTCGATTCGCCCCTTCCGTCGCTTTCCGGTGCAATGCGCTGTCACGTACCACGCGGGCCTATTCCAAGGCCTAGGCACGATCTGGAATCTCTCGTGTTCTGGTTGGCGTCTCTCTGGGGATCTGCCCATGCGACCAGGAGAAATCCTCTCGTTGACCGTCACGCTGCCGAATGAACAGCACATTCTCATTCCCCAGGCCGTTGTCCGGTGGTCACGAGGTCAGGAGTTTGCGGTGGAGAATGTGGTGATCGCGCCACACACTCACGCTCGCGTACGGCATTATATGAAGCGGTTAGTCCGGGCGCCCGTGCTTTGATAATGAGGCCGAGTAGCATCAGAGCATGAGGGGCGGTGAATCGGAGAAATAGTCGATGACGACACGTTTCCTGCTCATCGTGGTTCTGGCAATGGTGTGTGCAACACCAGCCTGGTCTACTGAGAAGACCAAGGCGAGTGACTTTGTCAGGTCCGCTGATAATGGAAATGACCTTGTCGTCGATTTACCCGGCCTCGTTCGCGCGCTTCGCAGTGGAGCTGATCCTAATTGGATCAATGGTGAGAACAAGCCGGCGACATCGACGCTTGGCGATTTTGTTATGTTGATCAGTACTTTACGAGACCCCCAGGGAGACACGGTCGGCCTTCAAGCTATCCAGGCTTTGATTGCAGCCGGTGCAAAACTCCAGCCCGAGGATCGAGCAATACTCTACTGGCCAGTAGCCCGTGGAAAAACAGATATCGTTGCTCTTTTGCTCGATATGGGAGCAGACCCCACTGCCTGGCCGAAAAACTTTGACGAAACCCTGAGCCCTGTCGAGATTGCCGCGCAGGAAGGTCACCCGGCTATGGTAGACCTCCTCGTAGCACACGGGGCATCCAGGCCTAACGAGAGAGAAGCCGTCCAGTTGCGGTTCATCCAGGTGGCAACTTTCGGCACGCCGGAGATACTCGACGAACTACTCAAGAAGGGCGCGAGCGTGAATGGCAAAAACCGGGACAATGAAGTGGCATTGGTCAACGCGATGCGGCATGTGATGATATCTGAATGCATTGCCTATGATAAGGTCCTCTACTTGCTAGATGCTGGCGCAGACCCAAACATGAGTGGCAAGGGACCCGTAGACACCGCCCCTTCGCTCCACCATGCAGTGTGGTTCACCAGCATCCTGTTCAATACCAAGGGAGGGAAGTTAGGCCAGTGCAGTATGTCCCTTCTCTCAGACTTGATACGCAGGGGAGCCCACGTTTCATCGCTGGATTCAGTTGGCCGCACACCGCTCCATATAGCAGCCCAAAAAAGTCATCTTTTCGCCGCCCAGCTCTTGCTTGAAGCTGGGGCGAAAGTAAAGCCCCGCGATGAAACAGGAAAAACTCCTCTCGACTTTGCCGAGTCCGGCGAGATGATCAAGCTACTGAAAAGTTATGGCGCAACGGAGCGATAGCTGCAACAACCAAAGCATTTTCTACTAAGAGCGGAACCAGTGCGCAGATCAACACATTCGCCCCAGTAGATACAGACATGCTGCGCTGGCTAGCTTTTACTTTCATTCCGGTTCTACTAGAAGTCCTGCAAGCGCACGTCGCTTTCGCTGCCGACTTCTTCGGCCAAGTCGTCTCCGTCCTCGACGGCGACACCATCGAAGTCCTGCACAACCAACACCCTGAACGCATCCGCCTCAGCGGGATCGATTGCCCGGAGAAAGGCCAGGCCTTCGGCAAGCGAGCGAAGCAGCCGCCTCTGAGCTAGTCCTCGGCAAAGACGTAACACTCCAGACGCAGGGCCTTGACAAGCATGGGCGCACCATTGCCGACGTGCTTCTGCCGGATGGCACCAACGTCAATCACACGCTGGTCAAAAAGGGCTGGTGCTGGTGATATTGGAAGTATGCGCAGGGTGATGCTGTTCTCGAAGAGTTGGAGAAGGACGCACGAGAGGGGCGGAAAGTGTTGTGGGCTGATCTGCGGCCGGTACCGCCGGGGGAGTGGAGACGGCGCAGAGACTAAGGAGGAGGGACATAGTATCTCAAGGTCTCGTTGGCAAGAAAATCCCCAGCCCATCTGGCACACGGGAGGAGCGAACTAGTCACGTGCGCATTTTCACGAATTAATTGCACGCTGTTGAGGTGAGCGCATAATTACGTTCAACACCTGCCATGCTGCTTCTCACCTTTCTGCTACGGAGGGGGACCATGAGGCCCACAATCAATCAGCCTTCCAGTTCACAATCAGTCGATCGACAAGTGCTTCTGCTGCTGAGGCGGAAAGGGGCACAAACAATAGAAGGTCTCACCATGCTGATGGGCATCGGGTGGGGGCCAGTCTACTCGTCAGTGGACCGTCTCAGCCGGACGGGAAAAGTCTCCTTGACCCCCGTTTACCCCAGTGAGTACCGCGTGTCGGTCGGTAGGACGGTTCGCTAAGGTTATCCAGCCCCCACCCTCCTTCCACACCACAGCGCCATAGATGAATGGCTAGGCGTGGGGGTCCCCAAACATGCCCCCCGCCTGCCGAACAAGCCTCTTTTTGTCTCCAGGGTACAAAAATCTGGTAGGAGTCTCATGTGCATTGAGGTTCGGGGGGTGCCACTTGGGGGGGGTGTTATTCCAGTGTGAAGAAGAGCGGCAAACAGGCCAAAATAAATGGACTGACGAGCAACAAAGAGAGCGGACTCGCCAACTGCGCTACGGGTGCGGAAAGAGAAGGGAATTCCACTATCCATCCATCAAAGACTTGATCAATTCCTCCAGAAACCATGCCCCTTCTAAATCCAGGAGCGTCTTTCCGAGATATCTCTTTTCGATCTTGCCGGGCCCATGGCCTCCGGTATCCTTTTCGCATAAGGCATGATGGGGGACGAGTTTCAACGCCTGCACCCAGGAGAGCGATCATGACATATTCACGCTGCAGGGGGGGGTTCATGACGAATTGTGAGAAAGAGGGAAATGCGCTCATGCGAAGGAAAGGACAACAGGAAACACGGCAGTATCCGAAATCGTGGGGAAATTTAGCCTTAGCTGATGAGAGCCTGGGCGTACTTCAAACACCCAAAGCCAAGACCTGCTCCCCTCGGCTGAGCGTAGTACACGACATTACGGAGGAGGAGGTTGACGCTCTTGCTGCTAAAACGGGAATGATTAATGGAATTCGCCTGTCTCTCACGTTGTGGAGTCTCATCGGTGTCATCATTCTATTGATTGGTAAACTTCTAACTTTCTAGATTCACACCGTCCCCACGGACATCCCCGTGCCGCCGTGGGAGTCGCGTCACCGCAGGCACGAAGCTCTCTGAGGCAGGCATCGACCGGCCCGCGATCTTCTATGCTGGCTCTAGCATGGGCGGGCGATCGCCGGATCAACGTACCTCGGTGGGGACGTTGACCGGCTGTGACATTCGATCAGCGGATCGAGACGGCGGCGGCGCAAGGCTCGATACGGGCGGAA
>PLBR01000126.1 GCA_003135435.1 Nitrospira sp.
CCCTCCAACGCGTCCTGGCCCAGTCCCGCCTTCGAGCACAGCCCGCTCCGCGCCGGCACGACATCCATCCGCTCCGACAGGCCGTGGCCGATCCGCCGTGACGCATAGGGCCCGTGGCTGCCCGTATCCAACAGTCGGGCGGTCATCCTGGTGGGAGCCTACGGCGGAACCCCGCGGTCGTCCGCATCAATGGTCCGGATTGCCGATACATCCAGCGAATCTCGACCCAGGGCGCGCACACCGTGAGCCAGAGGCCTTGCGGGCACCCGCTCATGCACCGACGGGGGGAGCCGCATTAGTGGCTCCCCCCACGATGTACAGGGGTTAGCCCTACGGCAGAGGGACCACAGCTCCCACAGACTGTCCGTTACAACTGGTGGATGACTCGAACAGGCGCCTAGATCATGCCTTCCAGGGGGATACCTTCTTCGATGAGCATGACAGGAATGTCTTCGCGGATAGGATACAGCATCTTCCGGTCGTCTCTGATCAACCCTCCATCGAGGAGTTCGGTGACCGGCTTACTCGCTTTATTTTTTAATTGCCCACGGCTCACGGCTTCGTTCAACTTGGCAATCAGCGCCTCATCAGCCAAACTCACGTCCTGCTTCGTGTCGGGGCAACAGAGAATGGCGAGAAGATCCTTGTCGATATTGACCGGATGCCTTGCTTCCGTACGTTCTGCCATAACGTCCCTCCGTGTGAGCCTGACTGATATTACACGGTTAGAATAGATCACCGAATCGATGAGATCAAGCCCTGCGTGCAGACTCTATTCCGACTAGCGTTTTCTGATACACTACAATCCTTGTCCGTCGTATCGTATAGAAGGAAACACGCGGTGATTTCAAAGAGCCTGTGGAAATACTCCGTTGCCGGATTGTTGGTCCTCATGCCGGCCTGGGCCACATTCTTGATCCTTTCCACATTATTTCACGCACTCAACGAATTGATCCACGATCTCCCGTGGAATATCGGAGCCCGACAGAGGCCTGGACTCATCCTTGTCTTGTTTCTGTTCCTTGTTGTTATTATCGGTGCCATCGCCACCCATGTAGTCGGACGGCGTATCATCACCCAGGCAGAACGGTGGATCGAGCGCATTCCCCTGGTCCGCAGTGTCTATGTCACGCTCAAAGGAATGACCGATCTTCTTAATTTTCGTACCCGCTTCGGGCGCAGCACCGTGGTGGCCTTCCCGTTTCCTCGAGACGGTCTCTGGGCGATCGGTTTTGTCATGGGAGCCGCACCGTCGGCGCTGCAAGTCGCACCACCAACACGTTTGCTCATGGTCTTTGTGCCCACGGCTATCCATCCGTTCACCGGCTTCCTCGCGTTTATTCCCCAGCCAGAGCTACGTCCAATCAATCTGCCACCGGAAGATGCCATCAAGATGGAGTGTACCGCCGGTTTGTATAAGCCGGAAACCGGATGGTTACAAGCCCCAAAGCCCACGGCCTAAGCCCCATGCCAGTTCTCGACCACCTGAACGTCCGCCCTGCCAGGCCAGAAGATGCGGCGACGATCGCGTCGTTCAGTGCGGCCATGGCGCTTGAGACAGAAGGCCGGCACCTTGATCTCGGCCGCCTGCAGCTCGGGACCATTGCCCTGATCGAAACCCCTGCGCATGGCTTCTTCGTCGTCGCAGAACTGGATCAAGGCGACCGCCGACAACTCCTCGGACAGCTGATGATCACCTATGAATGGAGCGATTGGCGCAACGGTGCATTTTGGTGGATTCAGAGTGTCTATGTTGACCCCGCCTGGCGTCGCCAGAGCGTCTTTCGCCGGATGCATGAAATCGTCATGGCCACCGCCAGGACAAGCCCGAACGTCTGCGGGGTCCGTCTGTACGTCGAAGAGAGCAACAGCGCTGCGCAGGCAGTGTACCGTAGAGTGGGACTCACTCCATCATCATATGCCATATTTGAAACCGATTTGGTTCTGGCACGCCCCAAGGGTTTAGAGGATCGTCTAAACGAAGCCTAGCAAAAGGAGTAATCGTGTTATTTTCCAAACCGCTGGCTGGTATCATCATCGTCCTGGCCCTGGTCCTAACTCAAGGCTGTGTCGTGACCAGGGGGACGATCGGTGAGCCGCTTCAAGAAGAAGCCATCTTGGCCATCAAGAAGGGCACGACGACCATGGCAGAAGTCGTCTCATTGATCGGTGCCCCGGATCGGATTGTCAGAGGCAACGATCGAGAGATCTTTCACTACTATTACTATGACGGGAAATCGCCCGCGATGTTGCTCCTGTTGCTGAATTTCATTCGCATGGATATCAAGAGCGATAATCTCTACGTGTTTTTCAACAGAAACGGGATAGCCGAAGAAGTGGTCTACGGCAAACGCACCGGTCGCACACAATTCCGACTGTGGCCCTTTGGTGACTAACGTGGCAGTACGCTTTCCCTCAATCGGGTTGGTCGTTGGCACGCTCTGCCTCCTCCTTTGTGCTGGCTGTAGCGTCCGACGAGTGGTCTTCAACGACGTCGTGACCTCAGAACAGGTCAATTTTATCCGTATCGGACAGACGACGATACTCGAGCTGGTCGATCACATCGGAGCCCCTGATGAGGTCACAGAATCAGAATTCGGGGTTGTGGCGCTCTATAATTGGAGCGATACCAAGTCTGCGGCCCTGGACTTCGGCGCTCTGGCCCGCCTGGTCTTGCCCTATGCCCCCACGATGACCCTGAACAAAACCGGGATCACACCCGAGCAATTCCAGGTGGTATTCGATCCCCAGTGGACCGTGCGCGCCTACGGATTTTCCCGACGAACCACGGATGAGCCAGTCGTTTGGTTCTGGCCCTTCTAGGGCGCTGCTCCCATCCGGAATTGCCGGACATCTCTAAGCTCGCTATAATCGCCCTCATGATTCCTCCATCTGATCCAGATTCCATCAACCCCGCCGAAGATTCCTCTTCCTACATTCCGGCCGATCGCGACACAGAGTTTCTCCAGCGGGAAGAACTCCGCCCCATCCGCATCGGCCTCGAACTTCTCAAACCCGAGTTGATCCAGCACGAGCAGGGCATCCGGTCGACGATTGTCGTATTTGGCAGCGCAAGGCTGCAGGAGCCGGCTGCCGCTCGAGAAACCCTGAGACTCAGGGAGGAGGAAGCCGCTCGATCCCCGGCGGACCATCGATGCCGGCAACAAGCGGCCATCGCCAGACGGCAACTCGACCTTTCGAAATATTATGACGTCGCACGTGAATTCAGCCGCCTGGTTTCCTCGACCTGCCAAACCGACGGGCGATGCGACTACGTCGTGATCACCGGCGGAGGGCCCGGCATCATGGAAGCCGCGAATCGCGGCGCCGCCGACGTGAAGGCCAAATCCATCGGCCTCAACATTACCCTGTTCCATGAACAGCGTCCGAATCCCTACATTACACCTGAGCTCTGCTTCCAGTTTCGCTATTTCGCCATCCGCAAGATGCATTTCTTGATCAGAGCCAAGGCGCTGGTCGCGTTTCCGGGAGGATTCGGCACCCTCGATGAGCTGTTTGAAACGCTGACGCTGGTCCAAACAGGCAAAGTCCAGGATGTGGTCATCGTCCTCGTCGGACAGGCCTTTTGGGAACGCCTGATCAACTGGCAGATGCTCATCGAGGATGGGCTGATCGGACAGGACGATCTGCGTTTATTTCACTACGCCGAAACGGCCCAGGAAGCCTGGGAGCTGATCGTGCGCTACCATGGGGTGACACCATCATGAAGCTCTCCTTTCACGGCGCGGCCCGATCCGTCACCGGAAGTCGCCACATGGTTGAAACGCCCGGATGTCGGCTGTTGTTGGATTGCGGGCTCTTTCAAGGGCGCCGAGAGGAGGCGCTTCGTCAGAATCGTGACTTGGGCTTCGATCCAAAATCGATTGGAGCCGTCTTGCTGTCCCATGCCCATGTCGACCATTCCGGCGCCTTACCGGTGCTTCCGAAGCATGGATTCTCCGGAAAGGTGTACCTCACCAGAGCCACCGCCGATTTGACAGAACTCATGCTCGAAGATTCGGCTCGAGTGCAAGTGAGTGATTGCGGCTACGTCAACAAGAAGGAGCATCGGAAGGGAAAGGCCTGCGTCCGATCCTTATACAATACTGATGACGTCCGTAAGCTTGTCCGCCGATTCGAAGGGGCACGGTACGGAGACATGCTCAAGATCGCCCCACGCGTGACCGCGTCCTTTCACGACGCCGGCCATATCTTAGGATCGGCGGCCATTCGGGTGAAATATACCGCGCGTGGCAATACCACCACAGTCCTCTTCAGCGGAGATCTTGGTCGCTCCAACATGCCGATTCTTCGCGATCCTGATCAACCAGCGCCATGCGACGTGTTGATTCTTGAGTCGACCTACGGCGATCGCCTGCACGAAGCCGATAGGGAGACCATGAAACAGCAGGCACTGGACCTTCTCATCCATGCCAAAACCCACAAGAGCAAGATTATCGTCCCGGCATTTGCCGTTGGACGGACTCAGGACTTGGTCATGCGGATCAAAGAACTCGTCGGCGAGGGCCGCCTCGATCCCATCCCGATCTATATCGATTCCCCGCTGGCTTCACGGGCCACGGAAGTCTTTCGCCGCCACCCGGAATGCTACGACGAAGAAACCACCAAAACCTTCACGGCCTCCGGCGACCTCTTTGCCTCACGCTATATCCATTTTGTCTCGTCGCCGGAAGACAGCAAGCGCCTGAACAGCATGAAGGGCCCCTGCGTCATCATCTCCGCCTCGGGCATGTGCGAAGGCGGTCGCGTCGTGCACCATCTCAAGCACGCGATTCAAGACGAAGCGAATGTAATCGTCTTCGTGGGCTTTCAAGCCGAGCATACCCTCGGGCGCAAACTCGTCGAAGGGTGGGACGTCGTCCCGATTTTTGGCATACCCACTCCGCGCCGAGCGCAGATCGTCAAGTTCAATGGGCTCTCGGCCCATGCGGATCGCCAGGATCTCTTGGCCTACGTGCGCGCAATCAAGCCAGGCCCGAGTAAGATTTTTCTCGTCCATGGTGAAGAAAAACAGGCGCTCTCGCTGGCCGCTGCCATTCAGGCGGAACATCCCCAAATTGAAGTCACTGTCCCCCATGTCGGATCGAGCCATGAAGTCTAACGGCATCGCCCGCCTGACAATCCCGCTGCTGATCCTGGCCATCGGGATCTGCGTAGCTCCGTTAGTGTCTGCCCAAGCCGGCGAGCCGGAAGAATCCCGACTGCGGGCTCGTGCGCTTGGCATCGTCGTCGGCTCCTATACCCCGGGACTGCTCAACGCGATCACCGACGTGG
>PLBR01000101.1 GCA_003135435.1 Nitrospira sp.
AAAGGAATGGGGCCACTTCTAACAACCACCATCCCCGGTCGGTCTGTTCCCGAACTGCGGCCATGCTTCCCATGAGTGCGATCGGACGATTGCGGTGGCTTCACGCTCCGGCTGAGTCAGCCGAATCCGCTCAGTCAAGCGTATGCTGGAGCATCGATCGGCTGCCCACGAATGTACAAACCTGTGTTGGCCTAGGGCGGACCACCAGCGCTGAATAAACGGCCTAACACGTTCTCTTCACCCCCTGCCAAGACGATCGACCATAAGTGGTCAGAAGCATTCGTTTGACTGGTCATGGATACTCCACTCTCTCTTTGTCTTGTAATGGCAGGATAGAGACTATTTGCGTGTTTCCCGTGGCATGGCTCGAAGAGTCGGCAGGTCGCTACCCTATGAAGTAGCGACCTGCCCGCGTTCACTGAGACAATAACTACTGCCCCATCGAACCAGTCTTGCCTGATTCAAGAGTGGAGTCAGCCATACGGCTGGCGTCATTTCCCGTGATTGGCGTCAGTTTCGTGGAGCGAATCGCGGCCGGTTTCCTTTCCGTTACCGGCATCAGTTCCTCGGGCCGAGCGAATCGATAGCGCGTGATTCTCGTCGTTCACCTTCGCCTCGATACGATCACCCTGCTTAAAGCTTCCGATTTTCTGGGTGGTTTGGTCGGTATGCAAACGCACCTCTTTCCCGTCCTGCCCCTTGACGAAATAGTTATCCCCTTCGACGCGCAACACTTCGCCCTGGATCATCTTACCGTCTTTTGACTGGTCACCCTTCATCTCGTCGCTCATTTGTTTTTCACCAGCTTCCTGACCGCCTTGCCTACGATCAGATTGGTCAGCCTTCATTTCGTCTGTAGTCGGAGCCGCATTACCTGCCTGCGCGGAATGGGACAGACCCAGGCACAGCAAGAAACCACACGACAGGATACCGACGACTTTGGAAATAGATATCATGGGAGCCTCCTCGGTTAGATGTACAACACGCATGCATATAACGATACGCTCTCCGGAGTCTTGCAATCTGAGCAATTTTGACCAGACCGCGGAAATTTCCTAGTTTTTTGATGACGGGTCCCTAGGCCAGGAACGAGACGAGAGGATGAGCTGGAATTTAGTAGGCGTCTTTGGGAGCGGAGGATTGTGCGCGTGAGGCAACCGGCGCCACGCTGAACCCTCGGTCTTGCGGCGTGAGTTGGACACGAAGTTGGGCGACTCGCTGCTGAATCTTATTGAGAATGGGCCGCTCGTTGACAGAGGCACTAGGGGCTTGCTCAAGAAAATCCTCCCACACCTGCAGTGCATCTCCTCTTAGGCCCTGTTGCTCCAACGCGAGGCCTACGTGATAGGCCGCATAGGAAGAAGACGACGGGCAGGCCGCCGCACGCCTGAGGACCTGCTTCGCTTCATCTACTTGACCTTGTGCCTGTAGGACCGTGCTCAGCCCTAAGGACGCGCCCACCAAACAGGCGTCTTGTCGAATGGCCGATCGATATAGTTCCGCCGCGCCCTGGGAGTCTCGCATGAGATACATGAGTTCGCCCATATTCTTTAAGAGCACGGGATCGCTCGGTGTGTGGGCGAAGGCCTGCTCGTAAGTCGCTCGTGCCCGGTCCAGCTCTCCCTTCGCCGCAAAGGCGAGGCCGAGATTCCGTAACACGTCAGGCCGTTCCGGTTCGAGTTGCAGGGCCGATTCATAATGCTGAATGGCGAGAGCCAGGAGATCGGGATCCTGGTGCAGGACCGCCGCCATCAGATGAAGGAGATGCGCGGTCGTGAGGAATGCACGAGTTGGGAGTTCCTTCTCTTGTGGGGCGAGAGGAACCCCACGTGTCTGTTTCGACGGAAAGGGAATGCGATTCTTCTGTAACCAGTCGCGCAGCCGAGACACGGGGATGGAGTAACTGAGGCCGGCTCGCATCATGACCGTGCCCAGCCGTTCACCTCCAGCATTCTTGACCTGCTCCAAATAGGGTACGGTATGAACGACCAGCCCCACGAGCTCACCGGTCTCGCTGTCCACTAGGGGCCCTCCACTACTCCCGGCGTTCAGCATCCCCACGGTTTGCACGAAGGGAATCGGCAGCCCTGCCGTTCTGGAGCGTCCCATGGCCGCGCCGGTAATCGTCATAGGAATGACCGACGCATGCAGCGTCAATCCCATTTGTAAGACATCTGACACACGCGGATATCCGACAGCGATCGTCGGCGTGCCTTCGTCCGGAGCCTCCGCCGCCAACGGAAGGAACGGAACCGGAAGGTCCGTTTGGACGCGTAGCGCGGCGATATCGAGGTCGGCGTCGATCGCGAGCACCTGCGCCGCAGGATCGATGGCTTGATTGCGGATATAGACAAAGAGTCGGGTGGAGTCTTCCACCACGTGGGCATTGGTCAGGACCAGGCCCTGCTCCGAGATGAACACACCGCTGCCGAACGAGAGGGCATTGGATTCATCGTTAATACCCACGATCAGAACGGTCGCAGCCTTGGCCTGGCGATAGAGATCGCCCTGGGTAAACGAACACGCCATGTCGGGAGTTGAGATCAGCAGCAGGAGCGACACCAAGAGAGACACTGGGGCTAGGTGAGCAATGGCTACGCGACGGAGAGCCTTACCTTTGAGAAGAAGAGGGTCCGCGGTACGCGCTGTGTGAATCAATAGCGCCATTAATTTTGCACACTATCAAAGCGAAATAAAAGTGTCCATTGTTTCCAAGTATTTGAGAGTACCTGCCCAGGACGATTTAGAGGAGAATCCAGTTTCTTAATGATCCAGGGAAACGGTTGTCGTCGATTGTGAAGACGTCTCATGTACTCGATCGATATCCATGAACAGGGCTCGGCTGACGTTCTACCTCTGTTGAGGGTAATGGACGTGCCTCACGCTCATCTCACAGTCAGAACTCGTATTGAGCGCCGATTGAGTAAATCGTGTTGTTGAAATCTCGCGTCACCACCGCAGAGCTTCGCTGAGACCGTTGGAAGGACGCCGAGAGGCTCGTCGGAAGCTTGAGGCGATAGCGAAACTCAGCCATGCCTTGGTGGCTATCATCATGTCGGTTGAGATGCGTATCCCCGAGCACCCAGGCGCAGGGAGATTGATCGCGTTGTCATTACGCGACGTTGAGATTGGGAACACCACGCCAGATACGCCCGAAACCCTGAGCCCCATCGGTATGGCGGTCAAGACTGACTATTCGGCACAAGCGGCCGCGCAGAGTCTAGCGTCACGCATAACCCACCCTCTCCGGCAGAAGATCCGCCAACATTTCTGAAAGAGTGAATCCCGGAATCCAATTCCAGTCGCATAATCGGGTAGGCCGCGCCAAGCTGCTGCCGGATCAATTCTCTCACCTGAGCAATTTTGACCAGACCGCTGCCGGTCCTCCCGGCCTACTGGCTGTAGGGGAAATTTTGAATGACGGGGCCAGATCGGTACCAGGAGTGAGGCAGCGCCATCTCACACAGGAGGAGGAAACCATGAATGTGAATCAACTCAAGGGGAAATGGATGCGGTTCAAAGGCGAACTGAAACAGCAGTATGGCAAGTTCACCGATGATGACCTGCAGCAGATCGGAGGAAACTATGAGAAGTTTATCGGCAAAGTTCAGGAACGGTATGGCGAGAAAAAGGATGAGCTCATGAAATGGGCGGACCAGTGGTATCAGCAGTTGGCGCCGAAAGCCGTGGATAAAAAGCCCCACTGAATGGATGCAGCTCACGAAGACATCTGACGACACGCTTTTACATTTCAGTTGAAGGAGACGATCATGAACACACGCTATGTCCTGACACTCTGCACCGCGCTGGTTGTCGGTGGGGCACTCCTCACCGGATCGGCGCACGCGCTTGGCACGGCCGACGAGAAGACCCCGATCAACGACACGTGGCTCACGGCGAAAACCAAGATCGCCATCGCTGCCGATGGTCGGGTCAGAGGCTCCCTGCCGAGCATCGGTTATGGCGTGAGAAGCTTCTTACGGTGCCGGTGAAGTATTGCTGAGGTTCATAAGAGCAGTCTTCTTGGAGAGATGAAACGTTCCGCCATTTTGCGTGGGTACATGGTCGGCTCCGATGCGGCTGATCCACCAGCGCCCTTCCCCTTCTGAGAAATCTGGCGAGAATTCGACCGTAAATCTACCATCTCAGTCATTCTCTTTCTGGAACCACATGCCGTGCCAGGTATGACCGATGAGCGTGTGTGTGGCTGGAATCGCCAGCCTTTCCACTTGTAGTGACCGTTGCCCTGCTCGTCGAGTGTCAGCCGGACGACGGCGCCGTCAACATATTCCCATTCACCGGCGAGGACATGGCGGTCACTGGCCTGAGACGTCATCGATAAAGGGAGGGAATCCATGGACACATCTCGATGAACCGCCGGCTTGGCGCAAGCTGCTGCGAGCAATGCGCAGGCGAGAAGGAGAGGGGTATATCCCTTACTCCCTGCCGAGACGATCGACCATAAGCGGTCAGGGCCATTCGTTTGACCGGTCATGGGTACTCCGCTCTCCTTGTATTGTAATGGGAGAATAGAGACTTGTTGTGTGATCCGTTCCCACGGCATTGCTCAAATAAGTCGGCGGGTCGTTACCCAAAGACATGACAGTCCGGTGACGGGTGCTCGGAGGTTGCTCGTCGTCCTGGCGCGCCGTTGCTCTTGGCAACAGCTGTTATCAAGAGCAACGCAAGCCAGGACGAGTGAAAACTCTTTATATGGGTTTGCCCGGGCCTGAGTTGTCCGCATCGCGGCTTACCGCGATGCGTGACACTGCCCTCTACGTACAGGAAGCATTTCGTGGCCTGTTACGGAAAGCGAACCTTAGCGATCGGTTCCCCCTTCAATCCTTTGGAGATATTCGTGAGAATGTCTTTTACTGTTACTGTTTGACCACTTGAACCAATCGGCAATTTGCCCATTTCAGTATGTATTGCCTCAGCGATTGGTCCGGGGCTAACATTCTGTTGCTGTTCCAGAGCACGACACACTCCTACGATAGCAAGTGAAAAGGCCGTTACGATGTCAGATAAGACATGTTTGTCTTGGTCAGTAAAGGACATGATTCTCTCCTTAGGTTGTTGTGAATGGATGATGCCCTCTCGCCGCTTGTTCCTCTCCGGCACGCTGGCGGCGCTGGCCTTTGACTCGTGTGATTCAGAACGGCACCTGCCCTTGGCGTCGGCAGAATGGTCCAATGCAGTACTGTCTGCCGATTCCCCCTGAGACAGTTACCTGCTACCACCCCAATGAGCCTTCTTGCCTGATTCGAGAGTGGAGTCAGTCGTACGACCGGCTTCATTTCCGTGACCGGCATCAGTTCTTTATTTCGCCGAGCGGATCGATAGTGCGTGATTCTGATCGTTCACCTGCGCCTCAATACGATCACCCTTCTTGATTTCTCCCGTCATTTTGGTCGTTTTATCTGTATGCAAACGTACTTCCTTACCATCCTTCACCTTGACGAAATAGTTCCCGTCTTCGACGCGGAACAGTTCGCCCGTGATCGTCTTGGCATCTTCTGCGCGGGTACTTCCCTTCTTATCGTCTACGTTCTTTTGCTTGTCATCATCAGATTGAAAGCCTTGCCGATCAGTTTGAGAGTCCGTTTTCATAACGTCTGAGGCCCCAGGCACATTCCCTGCCTGCGCGGCATTGGACAGACCAAGGCACAGCAAGAAACCACACGACATGAGACCGACGACTTTGGGAATAGGTACCATGGGAGCCTCCTCGGTTAGATGTAAAAAACGCGGATACGTAACTGTACGATCTTCGGAGCCTTGCCATCTGAGCAATTTTGACCAGATCGCGGAAATTTCCTAGTTTTTTTGGCGAGGAGTTCCTAGGCTAGGCACGAGACGAGGCGGATGAGGTGGAATTTAGTAGGCGTCTTTGGGAACGGAGGATTGTGCGCTTGAGGAAACCGGCGCCACACTGACCCCTCGGTCCTGCGGCGTGAGTTGGACACGAAGTTGGGCGACTCGCTGCCGAATCTTATTGAGAGTGAGCTGCTCATTGACAGAGGCACTGTGGGCTTGCCCAAGAACATCCTCCCAATAGAGCATCTCGCCCTAGCCCCTGCTACTCCAACGCGAGACCTACGTGATTGACCTGGAAATTCTCTCATTTGGGGGCAGTGTTCCTGTCGCTGCAGATTCCAATCTTATCGAGGATGTCGCGGATTCCCCACGGATTAGGGTTTGTACGCCTGGAGAAATGTCGTCGCCGAGTTTGGCTTCCGGAGATTGTTCAGAATGCGTGGAATCCGCAGACCTGTACGGACCAATTTGTCGACATGCATAGCAACTATGATGCGGAGGTCTTCGGGGCGAAGGCTCGGTCGATCATGGATTGAATCTGGTCGGTGGTGCCGATTGGTTTCGCGGGTTCCGGTGCGGCAAGAGTATTATAGGGTGAGACCCGACGCTGGACCTGTCGGACCAACAGTTTCGCACAGTGGCTCCTCATTCTGCCCCAGTCTGTGAGCTGCTTCCTCGAGATGTTTTTGATGAGTATGACATCGATTGCGACTCGGCAGTGACCAGATCCACCGCCGGAGCGCAATGTCCAACGGGTTCTCTTCGTTGAAATAGAGCCGGTAGATATGACACCGCTTGTCCGGCTCATCCCTCATTAATTCTCCCAACCTGAGCAATTCTGACCAGTCCGCTGCCGGTCTTCTAGCCATAATCGTCAGTAGCGGTGAGATTGGGGAGGACAGGGCCATCTCACACAAAAGGGGGAATCCATGAACGCTGATCAACTCAAAGGGAAATGGATGCAGTTCAAAGGCGAACTGAAACAGCGATGGGGCAAGTTTGTCGATAATGACTTGCAGCAAATCGAAGGGAGCTTCGACAAGATTGTCGGCATGCTTCAGGAACGGTACGGTGGCAACTGTGTCAGCTTGGTCCGGGAGCAGTACGGCGAGAGGAAAGAGGAACTCATGAAGTGGGCGGACCAGTGGCAGCAGCGGTCTCAGTCGGAAGCCATGAAGGAAAAGACGCACAGAGAGGAAATCGTCAAGAAGGGATGGATCTCTGCGTACGTTCCCATTTCAACTAAGGAGAAGATCATGAAGACACGCTATTTGGTCACGCTCTGCACCGCTCTGGTTGTCGGAGCAGCACTCATCGCAGTGCCGGCCACTGCCCTTGACGTATCCAAAGAGAAGGCGCTGGTCAACGACTCGTGGTTGACGGCGAAAACCAAGATCGCCCTCGCTGCCGACTCCCGGGTCAAAGGGAGACAGATCGAGGTCGAGACCACAGAGGGCCAGGTGATGCTCCGCGGGAAGGTCGACTCCGACACGGCGAAGCGTGCGGCGGAGGGAATCGCCGCAGGGCTCGATGGTGTCAAGACGGTAAAAAACGAATTGCAGATAGTCGCCCCGTCTACACGCGACGCGGTGGAGGAGAAGGATGAGGCCATCACGGCACGCGTGAAAGAACACATCTCGAAGGATTCGCATCTGATGAAGGACTCGCGTCTCAAGGACGCCGATATTAATGTTCAGACCAATGCGGGGGTTGTCACGCTGACCGGTGAAGTTCCAGACATCACGACCAGTGCCCAAGCGTCCTGGACGACCTGGCAAGTCCCCGGCGTGAAGTCTGTGAAGAACGATCTCACGGTGAAGGAGAAAGCCTAAGCCATGGGGAAAAACACGACCATGCCTCTGAACCGACCCTCCATCTCATGGCATCCCGTTGCCCCTGCGCTTTGCCTGGCCCTTGTGCTGGCAGGCTATCCGAAGCACAGCTCGCAGGCGCCGCCCAGGTCATCGGGCGCGATGGCACACGGATCATGGCGGCCACGCTGACGTGGCTGATGCAGGCCGAAGGGGCGAAGACCGGAGGGTTCTTCGCCATGCATCCTGCGACCGACGATCGGATCCAAGAGGTGCAGGCATGGCCAAAAGGCTATGACAAGGGAGACATCATGATCAAGGCCCCAGAAACGAAGATACCCCACATGTTTAATTTGCATGGACTGAGAGGGATCTCCGACCGGACCGTCGACAAACATATGGCCCTGTATGAAGGGTATGTCAACGCCACCAATGAGTTGAATGAATATATTTTCGATCTCGTAAAGGATGGCAAGGTGGATCGTGAAGGAAATGCCGGCCTATTCCCAACTGACCAGACGGCTGGGATTTGGACAAAAGATCCCGAGCATCTGAGCAATTGTGACCAGACTACACACGATGAAATTGTTAGCTTGGGCATAGACTCGCATGTTGCGGCTGTAAACGACGGAAGAAGGGAATCATGAAGACTCAGTATCTAATAACACTCTGCGCCGCTCTGATTGTCGGAGCCACGCTCATCGCGGCACCGGTGACCGTTTTGGGCAAGGCCACAGAGAAGACCCCGAACGTGCAAGATATACAACAGAAGGGGACGAGCTATGCTCCCGTCGATCTCAAGGAGGACTTTGCCGTAGTCATGGCTCGCATGAAAGCCGCAAAGCCTGAGGTCATGAAGCGGCAGATGGATTTGCTGAAGGAGCGGTACGACCTCGCAAACCGTCCGGCCAAAGATGTCACGATGTCCGGCGGTAAGCCTATCCAGGAAGGGATACGAGTCACACTTCCGCAGGGGATGACCTGGGAAAAACTTCAGGCAATGAGCCCCGAAGAGATCCGGGAGAAGGATTCGTTTCCGGCTGGATTCTTTCCTCTTCCGCATCCCAACCACCCTGAAGGAGGGATGGTGTTCCCCAAGTTCCACATCGAGGAGATTCAGAAGCAGGAGGGCCGTGATCTCACTCGCTTCGACCTGGAATTCGACCTACCGGCCCATTTTTTACCTGAGTTCCCACCCCCCATCTACCTGACGACACGGCCCGATCTCGGTGACGTGTCCCAGGGCAAATTGGTGACCATCGACAACTATTATGAATTCTTCAACGGAATTCTGAATCCGAAACAGCTCGAGGGCTTGCGGCTGCTCGTCACGACGTTCCCGCAGCAGCAGTTCAACCAGACGGAAGACCGTCGTACCGTACGTCCAAGCCGTGGCGTCACCTGCTTCGAGTGTCATGCGAACGGCCACACGAACGCCAGTACTCATCTGGCCGGAGACATCCGCCCGCAGGAGTTCCGTCATCGAATCGATACTCCAACATTGCGCGGCTTGTACATCCAGAGGCTGTTCGGCTCGCAGCGGGCGCTGAAGAGCGTGGAGGATTTCACGGAGTTTGAGCAGCGCGGTGCCTATTTCGACGGCGATCACGTGATCGCGGCAAAAAAAGGGGCCAACATTCTCGAACGTGGTAGCCAGGTGCACTTCATGGCAGAGTTTCAGGAACTCCTGGACTTCCCGCCAGCACCCAAGCTGGACATTGACGGCAAGTTGAATCCCAAAAAAGCCACCGCGTCTGAGAAGCGAGGGCAGGACCTGTTCTTCGGCAAAGCGACATGCGCTGGTTGCCATCAGGCGCCCTATTACACGGACAATTCCATGCACAACCTGAAGGTGGAGCGCTTTTACAAGCCGCGGATGATCAATGGACGCATGGCAAGCGCCGATGGCCCCATCAAGACGTTTCCCTTGCGGGGCATCAAGGACTCGTCTCCTTACTTGCACGATGGGAGGTTGCTGACGTTAGAGGATACCGTGGAGTTCTTCAACATGGTGTTAGGAACCCAGTTGACGACTGAAGAGAAACAGGACCTGGTGGCATTTCTACGCGTTCTTTAATGTCATGAGGGAGAAGCGGTATACACATTCTGGCTACAGCGGGAAGCACATATAGAAACGGCCTTAGACCTTCTGAACAATCAAAAGCACATAGGAGATGGCTTATGAAACTGGGAAGTTCCTACGACGTCAAGCCGTTCAACTTACATGGGCTGGTCGGGATTTCTGATCGAACGCTCGAGATGCATGTCAAGCTGTATGAGGGATATGTGAAGGCCGCGAACCAGCTCACGACCCAGATTGGAGAGATGCTCAAAGATGGACGGATTGATCACGAGGAAATGCCGGCCTATTCGGAGCTGACACGACGCTTAGGGTTTGAATATAACGGGATGGTCTTGCACGAATATTACTTTGAGAATTTGACCAAAGGAGGGGCCAAGAAGCCCGACCAAGGCTCTGCTTTTGTGAAAGCTGCAGAAGACAGTTTCGGCACCTATGACATGTGGAAATTGGACTTTTCCAGCGTGGGGAAGATGCGAGGAGTGGGCTGGGCCATTTGTTATTTGAATCCGCACAGCGGCCGACTCTCCACTCACTGGATCAGTCTTCATGAACATGGGCATGTGGCGGGGTTCATTCCGATCCTCGTTATGGATGTGTGGGAACACGCGTATCTCCTCGATTACAAGCCTTCAGAGAGGGCCTCCTACATTGAGGCGTTCTTCGCCAACATCGATTGGAAGTCAGTGGAGAAGCGACTGCAGCTCTGCGAGCCGGCTTTTCTGGAAGCAGCCCGAGGATGACCGGAAAGCCTTGGGCGATTCGTGATCGACACAATAGAAACGGGGCACTCCCCGACAGGAGGAAATCGTGAAAGAAGCCACATCGATAACGGTGCAACCTGGAACAACTGCGCCTCGCACCCCCCGAAAGGAAGAAATCATAAAAGAAGCCATCGGTCTGACCGATGTGAAGACGCTCCGGGCTCGGGCGCGACAAGGGATTGAAGACGGTGCCATGACAGCGGGGTACAAGGCCAAAGCGGGGACGGTGATCAAGCTGCTGAATGAAGCCCTCGCCACAGAAATCGTGTGCGTCCTTCGCTATAAGCGCCATTACTTCATGGCCACCGGGATCAGTTCCCTCAGCGTGAAGGGCGAGTTTCTCCAGCATGCCATTGAGGAACAAGCCCATGCCGATCAATTAGCCGAACGCATTGTCCAACTGGGGGGTGAGCCGAATCTGTCCCCTGAAGGGATGCTGAGCCGGAGCCACTCGGAATATGTCGAAGGAGAGTCATTGGTAGAGATGATCACGGAAGACCTGATTGCCGAACGGATCGCGATCGACAGCTATCGTGAGATGGTCGCTTATGTCGGCACTGATGATCCCACGACTCGTAAGGTATTGGAGGGGATCCTTGCGCAAGAAGAAGAGCATGCAGAGGACCTGGCCAGCCTCCTGAAGGAGCTAGGCCCGCAAGCCCATGCTCATGATCCAGGTCGTTAGCCGGGCAGGATTAGGAGGTGCCACCATGGGAAAAGCGTTTATTCTTTGGCTGTTGGGAGTTCCGCTCACGTTGCTCGTCGTCCTCTGGGCATTCGGTGTCCTTCGATAAGACGGCATGTGGAGGGCCTGATACCTGATAGCGAAGGAGGAGTATTATGATTGTCGAGATTGCCCTGTGTGTGGGGGCAGGGGCGTTGGCGGTGTTGGTCGGCTTGCTGATTCCTCTGTTGATACAACTCAGGAAACCGGTGGCGGAATCGGAGTACCTCCTGATCCGCATGAACGCCGAGCTGCCGTTGTTGCTCAAGGAGATGCGGGCAACGACGGAGAATCTGAACGCGCTCATCGAGCATGCGCGGGGTGGGGTCGAGCATGCGGCGGTGCTACTGCATGCGGCAGGGGCACTGGGCGACACCGTGCAACGGGTCCATGAGACGGTGCAGGGTACGAGCCGATCGTTCCTGGTCAACCTGGCCGGCATGGTGGCAGGGTTTAGGGCTACGACGGGCGTCGTCAAGGCACACATTCACCGAGAAGGAGGGACGAACAATGGCAGATGACAGAGGGTGTTCACTGGGAGCGGTGGGATTGGCTTTTGTGACCGGTGGGTTGGCGGGGGCCGCTGTGGCGTTGTTGCTGGCGCCGCAGTCCGGTCGTGAGTCACGGGAGCAGTTGCGAGGATATGCGCGGCGAGCCGAAGGGGATGTTCATGAGCTGGTCAATAAGGCCAGCCAGGTCATGGACCAGGCGGTGGACAAGGGACGCGAGTTCGTCCAGGAGAATAAAGCGGTCCTGACCGAGGCGGTCGAGGCCGGGCGCGCGGCCATGCAGCGGGAGCGTGAGCGGCTGTCTGGCGAGAAGAGGGCGTGACGGCGGAGTGCATCGTCACAGTTGATAGGCAGCAGGCTGAACGCGCGAAAAAAGGAGACACGAAATGAGCCCCATTGTGATCGTCCTGCTGGTGTTGTTGCTCGCTGGCGTACTGCCCACCTGGCCGCACAACGCGGGCTGGAGATATTGCCCAAGTGGGGGTTGAGTTTAATCTTCCTGATTCTGGTCATCCTGGCCCTGACCGGTCGGCTCGGCTGGCCGGCCAGCTGGCGCGCTGAGCGACTGGTGACGACTCTTCGAGCCCTCGCGCGGTGCCCCAGTTCGGTGGCCCGGGACTGGCGTCGCGCGGAAGAAGCAGGCTGTGTGACCCCACGCGAAAGGACATGACCATGAAGACAGCAACGATTCTCGGCATCGCGCTCCTCATGCTCGGCGTCGTGGCGTTCGCCTACCAAGGCATCACCTACACGACCCGTGAAAAGGTAATCGACCTCGGCCCTCTCCAAGCCACGGTCGACACAAAGCAGACCATTCCGCTTACGCCCCTTGTCGGGGGATTGGCACTGGTCGGCGGCATCGCGTTGCTGGTCGTTGGAACCAGGAGAGTGTAGCAAGGCGACGTTCTTCTCGTCAGGCATGCTTCACATCATGGGATCAGTCTTTATACGCGAGGCATTGTAGCGGGATGTGTCTGGGTTTCGTCATGAATGTGGAGGTGAACGATCAGTTCGGTGACAAGCGGTGAGAAAACAGGAGAGAGACTGTGAAGACCGTGACGTTCCTTGCAAGCGTTCTGCTGAGCCTGGCTCTGGTGATCGACTGTGCAGACCCGACTGAGCAACGGCTGAGGCAGGTGCAGAATGAGTTGGAGCAGGTGCTTCGAACGGCATTGCACGATGGTGACGTCCGGATGCAACGGGCCAGCGACCATCTTACCGTCGTGATTGCTGAACGGCTGCTCTTCGATGCCGGGAGCCATGAGCTCAAGCCGAATGGCATCGAAGTGTTGAAGCAGATGGGCGTGCTCTTGAAGACGGCTTCTTTCAAGGAAATTCGAGTGGTTGGGCACGCTGACAAGGCCTCGGCCTCTGATGGCTCCAACCAGTATTTCGAGAAGTTGGCCTTATCCAAAGCACGAGCGACTCAAACGGAACGTGTGCTGAAGGGGGACGGAGTGGATTCGCAGAGCTTTATTGTCGAATGGTATGGAGACATCCGGCCGATCGCGAGCAATGAGACTGAAGACGGGCGGCAACTGAATCGACGCGTCGAGATTGTGCTGTACGCAGGAATATGACCGGACACTCTCATAAGCGAACTGTAGCGGTCACGAGCCAGCCATTATGATGCAGAATCCGGACATGACATCCGTTTTCTTGTTGTTGAGCGCTGTCGCCGGCGTCGCCGCGATCTATTATTCATTCGGGTTCGTCCGTCAATGGTTGGGACAACGGGATCGTGCCACCAACGGCACGATCCGCAGGGCGGTCGTGCCCGATTCGTCTCTCGATGGGCACATCGCCACCCAATGGACTGAAGGCCGCCTGCGGTTGGACTTCCTTCTGGCACTGATCAAAAAGCTTGGGATCTCGTTGGAGCAGGAAGTGGAGACGCTGCGCCGGCTCGATCATGCCGATCCCCTGTATGAGAGCGAAGCCCGCAAGATGGTCGAGCCCACCCTGCGGCGCTTCACCTTCGATCGACATCTGCGGGATGAGTGCCTCGCGCTGATCCCCTTCCTGCAGTTCTGTGCCCACGATCTTGCGGAATCTCAGGGCCTCGACATGAAAAAAAAATTGAGCGTCCTCGCCGAGATCCAGGCCGCCATCAAGTTGGTTGATCGCGGCTGATAGGCATAGAGACATGATCACAGGATCCTTCTCCATTGTCATCTGCATGATCTTCGCGCAGAGGCAGGGGGCACGGCGTGCGGTCTCATCAATCCTCCCAAACTGAGGATTTTTACCAGACTGCCATCTATTCAGAGAACCAGCTGAAACAATGCCTCGATAGTGCCATTAGCCAAGAGGATAAGAAGTCTTGTGCTGAGAGACAAGAGGCACAAGCGAAGGTCTGCGAGAAGGGTGAATGCGAGATTGAAAGAGCCAAGAATACGAATAGAAATGACGTCCTCCCACAGGAGAAATAACGGGTCCGTGAGATGAGAACGTAAGGTTCGCGCACTGCATCCGTTCGTTCTCAAGAGAAGTCCGCTAGTCGCTTCCTGGAGTGTAATGTTGATGACAGACAGACGAGCGATTGTTCTTGTAGTCTGCGCGTCGTGCAGGGAACCGGCTCATGTGGGAGTGGATACCTTCCCGATTTCCGCGCATCTGATTGCGAGTAGTTGCGAAATGCCTTATACGTATTCCACAACGGAGGTGGTTTTGGGTAAGGGTGGGGTGGACGACGCACCAGCCAATGGGCTGCTCGCTGCGTTACCAGGGGCAAGCAGGGAACGGCTCTTAGCCAACACGCAACTCGTCTCGCTTACAGTGAAAGACGTTCTGTATCACCCAGGGGACTCCATCACCGCGGTGTATTTTCCGCTGACCTGTGTCATTTCCATGATGACGGAGATGAAGAATGGAGCGACCATCGAAATTGCCACCGTGGGGAATGAAGGTGTGCATGAGATCGCATCCTATTTGGGAATAGATGAGGCGGTAGCCCTTGGGATCACGCAGGTCTCCGGTGAAGCCCGGCGGATGAGCGTCGAAGATTTTAAACAGGCGGCGAAGAGTGACGAACTTTTCGACACAATCCTGCGTCGCTACACACACGCGCTTCTCATGCAAATCGCTCGTTCAGGGGGTTGCAACAGCTTACATTCAGTAGAAGAGCGATATACCCGATGGCTGCTCATGATGCATGACCGAACGAATGTGGATGTGTTTGCCTTCACGCAGGAGTTCCTATCGAGAATGTTAGGCGTGAGCCGTGCCAGAGTGAACATTGTCACGAAAGCCCTCGAAAAAGCCGGCCGGATCAAGAACAGTCGCAACCAGATCACTGTACTCGACTGGAAGGGACTTGAAGCGTCTTCCTGCGATTGCTATCGGTTCATCAAACAAGAATTTGCGCGAGTACTGGTGTAGGCGTGCTTTTGGCGCACGGAGTGTCGTGTTCGCGCGGAGTGCGTTGATGGAGAGGAAGCCTGTGGCATCTAAACGAACCACGCCGTTTAATCCCCAAACCTTTCTCGCAAAAGTTCGCCTCGGCAAAACGCTGCTGCAGGCTCGCAAGCATCAACTGATCTTTTCGCAAGGGGATGCAGCGGATGCCGTGTTCTACATTCAGGCCGGCCAGGTCAAGCTCACCGTGGTCTCGCAGCAGGGCAAAGAAGCCGTCGTGGCCATTCTGGAGCGGGGCAGCTTCTTTGGGGAGTCCTGCCTTGCCGGGCACCTGTCGCGCCTAGCTACCGCGACCGCCTTCGGCGACACCACGCTCGTGCGTCTTGACAAAAACGTGATGATCCGCCTGCTCCACGACCAGCCAACCTTCGCCGAGCTGTTCATGACCTACCTGCTGGCGCACAACATTCGCATCCAAGAGGACTTGGTGGATCAACTCTTTAATTCCAGTGAGAAGCGGCTGGCGCGGGTGCTGCTGTTAATGGCCCATTTTGGGAAAGAAGGCAAGTCGGAGGCAATCATTCCGAAGATCAGTCAGGAAGTGCTGGCCGAAATGGTCGGTACCACGAGGTCACGGGTAAGTTTCTTCATGAATAAGTTCCGGAAGCTGGGCTTCTTGGAGTACAACGGTGGCGTCCACGTGCACAGCTCCCTCCTTAGTATTGTCCTGCACGATTAGTAGGATGCTGAAACAGTCCGCCAGCGCAACAGACCGTGGCGCGAGACGTGCGCGAAAGGCGCGATCCGAAGTTCGAGTTTCGAAGTTCCGAAACCTCGAACACCGAACCTTGACCCCTCGCCAGTCTCGCGTGTCTCGTGCGGCTATCTGTGCGGCCTGTGAAGGAGCACTTCATTATTTTTTTCGCCGGTAGGCCCACCAGGTCCAGCGCGGATAACCGCCCGCGTTAGCATGACTAGCCCCCCGTTGTTAGGCCACCGTTTCAGCTCCCTCATGCCGATAATCTGATCTCTCGACATGACACAAAAATTGAGCGTCTTTGCCGAGATCCAAGCTGCCATCGAGTCGGTCGATCGCGGCTGATATGCGGAGAAGCACGTCCACAGCCGCCTTCTCCATCGTCATCTGCACGATCTTCGCGCAGGGGCAGGCTTATCAATTCTTCCAACCTGAGCACTTTTGACCAGATTACTATCCATCTAAAGGCATAATCATACGAATAGCCCATACCGTGCCAGCTAGTCCTGACTGGACGACTCGAAAGACGGGCTCAGTGAGGTGTACGCGAGGGCTATCAGTGGATCTTGAAGAAAGATCTCATTAGCGTGGTGATGGATATACCCCTGCATCGTGACCTTGCGCTCGAGACCTTCATTTCTGACGGAAGCAAGAGATCACGGTGCCATTGAGGGACGTTGAGATTGGGGAACAGATGGCCAGATACATGCAAGACTCGGATACACCTCTCGCGGTAGGCCAGGTTGAGTCTGACTATCCGTCACAAGCGGTCACACATGATCCAGCCTCACGCATATCAAGGCCTTGCTCAGAAACATCGGTGCAGACTCTGTCTATTGGGCGAACAGGTCCGCCTGAACGTGAGCCTGTCTCGTCCGGTGCTATTCCGTGGCGCTATTCAATTGGTCAGCCGCATCCAGTAGTCGAGACACAGGCGGTCCCCGAGTGCCGGTTCGGCAACGAGCCGGGGGTGAGCGGATCCCAGCATGCAGGCAAGCTCCTTGGGGCGCTCCTCATCCTCGCCCTCGTGGCACCGGGTGCGGGCTTCGCACAGGAGGAGCGCACCTCCTCCGACGCGCTTACATCGCCGGCACCGCCGCAGGCCACTCCCATCGGGCCGCCCGCCCCCGAGGGGCCGAAACAGTTTTTGAACTGGGAGACGGGGGACGGCAAGAGCTACATCATCCCGGCCATCGAGCTCACCGGGTACCTTTTGCTGTTGAATCAGTATGACCGGCACTTCACCGACCCGGAGGACATATACCGTACCGGCACCAAGTCGTCCTGGAAGAACTTGACCGATTCCAAGTGGGTGGTCGACAGTGACCCGTTCGGCACGAATCAGTTCCTGCATCCGTATGGGGGGTCGATCTACTATGGATTAGCGCGATCGACCGGCCTCAACTTCTGGGAATCGTTCGGGTATGCCACCGCCGGCAGCGTTCTCTGGGAGCTGGGGGGCGAGACCGGGGCACCCTCCATCAACGACCAGATCACGACTCCTATCGCGGGAAGTTTCTTGGGGGAACCGCTCTTCAGGATGGCCAGCCTGTTGCTCGAGAGCGACGGCGGCAGGCCCGGGTTCTGGCGAGAGCTGGGCGCGGCGGCGCTCTCGCCGCCCACCGGCTTCAACCGCCTCGTCTTTGGCAACCGGTTCGACGCCGTCTTTCCGAGCCACGATCCGGCCATCTCTATGCGATTTCAGCTCGGCGCGGCCCTGAACACGCACTTGGCCGGCCCAGCCACTTCGCACTTCAAACAAAATGAGGCGACCGCAGACTTCCAACTGGCCTATGGGTTGCCCGGGAAGCCCGGCTATAGCTACACACGCCCGTTCGATTATTTCAATTTCCAATTCACCGCCTCCACCGCCAACACCTTCGAGAACATCATCACCCGGGGCCTCCTGTTAGGAGCACCGTACGCAGCAGGCGAATCCTATCGCGGGGTGTGGGGCCTCTTCGGGACCTACGACTACATCGCGCCGCAGGTCTTCCGTGTCTCGAGCACGGCCCTCAACCTCGGTACCACCGCCCAGTGGTGGCTTTCGCGCGCGGTGGCGCTCCAAGGCACGGCCCTCGGCGGCGTCGGCTACGGCGCGGCGGGCACCATCCACGGCTCGGGTGAACGCGACTATCACTACGGCGCCACCCCGCAGGGACTCCTCGAGCTCCGTCTCATCCTTGGCGACAGGGCCATGCTCAACGTAACAGCGCACGAGTACTACGTCAGCGGCCTGGGATCCACCGAGCATCGAGGATCAGAGAACATCGCCCGCGGGACGGCATCGTTCACCGTGCGCGTGTACGACCGCCATGCCATCGCGCTTAAGTACGTCACGTCGCAACGGGATGCCCACTATTCCGATCTGCCAAGAACGTACCAATCGGTCGAAACCTTCTACCTCGCCTACACCTTCCTCGGAAGCACCGGGTTCGGTGCCGTCGAATGGCGCTAGGGTAGTGTCCAAGAATTAACTCGTCAGTGGTTTCTTCTCCTTAGAGTCTTCCCGATTTCGTATTGCACCTCGTGTCGCGCCAACGCCATTTCCTGTCTCACGAGCGTGCCAACATCTTTCAGGAGTCCGACCACAACGGTGGGTAAACCGGGTGGCTCTGTGTCGTACACCTGTGGCAACGTGATTCTCCTCCAACGAGTAACACCTGGCGCGGCTACTATTGCCCCAACGTGCCCGTCTTACCGGATTCAACAGTGGAGTCCGTCGTACGATCGGCGTTGTCATGCCGGTGATCAGTCATGTCGGCCATGTCGGCCGCTCGAATCGACCGCGCGTGATTCTGATCGTTCACGACCGCAACGATACGATCTCCTTGGCTAATGTTTCCGGTCTTCTTGGTGGAGCGGTCGATATTCAAACGCACTTCCTTCCCGTCCTGCCCCATAACGAAATAGTGCTCGCCTTCAACGCGCAACAAGTCGCCCTCGACTCTGTGGCCGCCTTTCAGCTTACCTTGTTCGCCCCTCACACCAGCTTGACCGCCTTTCCTCACCGCTGGATCTGCCAGCGACGCCGGATCACCGGCCCGCGCCGCATTACCGGCCTGTGCCGCGCTGGACAGGCCCAGGCACAGCAGGCACCCACAACACATGAGTCCGACGACTTTGCGAATTGATACCATGGGAGCCTCTATGGATTAGGTGTGAACAACATACGATGTACCTATACGCTCCTCGGAGAGATTAAGGACCTATGAACTTTCCTAGTCTTTTGCAGAGGAGTCCCAAGGGGCAGGAACGAGACGAGAGGGTGGATGGGTAATTTAGGTTATCAGGCGCACGGAGTTGCCGTGGTCGGGACACCGTCTACCATGATTCTGCAAGAAGCGACCACTCTGCGATCGGATCTGATTTTGATGGGCACAAGGGGCCGGCAGGGCATCACCCGCTTCGTGCTCGGTAGCGTGTCTCATAAGGTGCTATGCTGGGTGCTGGCGTTTCACTGAGGAGATGGGCGGCTTTCCTGTGAAGTCGTGTCCTGTTGTCCCGGATGTGCAGATTATAGGATTTCAGGTATGCCAGCATGATTTTCCGACAGTCTGCTACAGCTCCGATCGCCATGTCGTGGCCTCGTCTCCGTCGGCAGCCACCCACTCCTTTCTCCCACCCACACCCTGCCCGATATAACGATCGCCTGCGAGCACGTGCAGGACGGCGTGCGGCAGTTCTGCCACAGCAGATCGTTTGAGTAGATAACCGCGGGCTCCCGCATTGAAAGCCAAGGACAGGTAGACCGCCTCCCGATGGACCGTCAGAATGATCACCTTGCTCTGCGGCGCACAGGACCGTAGCGCACGAGTGGCGTCGAGGCCGTTCATCCTGGGCATCGAGATATCCGAGATAATAATGTCCGGCTCCAGCCGTTGTGCCGCTTCCACGAGCGCCTGGCCGTCCTCCATGATGCCCAGCACCTCACCCAGTTCGTCCAAGAGGCTTCGCAAACCATCCAGCACCTCTGGGTGGTCGTCGGCGAGCAAGATTCGTGGCTTCGCCATGTAATTGCTTCCCTTCTCTAACCGACAGGCACCAGGCAAACCATTCTGGGCACTCCAAGTGTTCGATGATCCGCACGTCTAGGACAAGCCCGGTCTGTCTGGTCCATCTGGTTCATCTGGTCTGTTTCGTTCATCTGGTTTGTCTCGTTCAACCAAACAAACCAAATAGACCAGATAAACAAGAGTAACCATCCGGCTCTCGCGCTTCACGCGCCACGGTCTGTGGCGCTGGCGCACTTTTTCAGCATCCTGCTCAGGAAAGACTCTGTATTGTAGGTTACATTGGAGAGACTGCGAAACTGGGAAGAACCCTAGTGCTGAGGGACAATTCTATGAGAGGTTGGCAGGGGCTAAACGTGAGACGTAAAAGGTGGAGCGTCCCTCGTGAAAAGTGAAACGTAAAAGGTGAAACGTTCTAGTCCGGAAACGAGCTACGTCTCACGTGTTCAGCTAGAGGCTGGTGATGCCGTGGGAGATCGCATACTTCGTCAAGTCGGCCGTGGTGTGAATGCCCAGTTGCTGCATGATACGGGACCGATGGAACTCCACCGTTTTCACAGACACGCTGAGGATCGTAGCGATCTCTTTCGTGCCGCGACCCTCGGCGACGAGCTGCAGGACTTCCCGCTGGCGCGGGGTGAGCGCCGTGGACGCAGGCGTGCCTCGCTCCCCGGTTGATGGCTTGAAGACCGAGTCCAGCACATCTTTTGTGATCAGCGGTGTGAGATATTGTTGGCCTTGCAGGACGGACTTGATCGCCTGGCTGAGTTCCGACGCGGCGGATCGTTTGAGGAGATACCCCGAGGCCCCGGCCTGAAAGGCTTCCGTCGCATAGGTCGGACTGGCATGCATGGTGAGCATGATCAGTTTGCTCTCCGGCACGAGCTTGGCCAGCTGCCTGGCTGCCTCGAGACCGTTCAGGAGCGGCATGGAGATGTCCATGAGAATTAGATCCGGCCGCAACTTCTGCGCCGCCTCCACCAGCGCCCGCCCGTCTTCCACGGCGCCCACTACGTCACACTCTCCCTCCACCAGCTTTCGCAAGCCGGCGAGGATCAGCGAGTGGTCATCGGCCATCAGGACACGCGGTTTCTTCATGCACCCTCCTGAGAAAAAGGAATCCAGATACCGACCTTGGTGCCGTGCTCTGAGCAGGAACGGATCCTGGAAAATCCGCCCAGCAGCCGCGCACGCTC
>PLBR01000079.1 GCA_003135435.1 Nitrospira sp.
TCGATCGCTTTGACTCCATAGTGCGTTTTCAGCGGCACAACAAGCGCGTTGATACCGACGGTCTCGGCTGTCATGCACTTCACGCGGGGGGCGTCATACCGGACCTGTGAGTAATGAGCTTTGAGGGTCTTCTGCGCCGCGGCTGTGGTGAGCTGTGCGATTGCTGTCATGCAGGTTCCCCTTCGGTTTGCGGCTCACTGATCCCAGCCCGAACGATGGCCAGAAACTGGTCGGCATTCAGGCTGGCGGCGCCGATGAGGGCGCCGTCCACGCCGTGCTGGCTGAGCAACCCAGCGGCGTTCTCCGGCTTGACGCTGCCGCCGTACTGGATGGTAAGCGTCTGAGCCGATGTCTCCTCGAACATCTGACCGAAGCCGCGCCGAATGACGACGTGGGCCTCCTGAACCTGCTGGGGGGTGGCGTGGTGGCCGTGACCGCCGATGGCCCAAACCGGTTCATACGCGATGCTCAGGCGGGGCACGGTATCCGCCGACAGGCCAGCCAATCCCTGGCGGAGTTGCCGGTCGAGCACGGCTTCGGTCTGGTCGGCCTCACGTTGGTCCAGCGTCTCGCCGACGCAGAAAATCACGCTGAGGCCGGTGGCCAGGGCTACTCGTACTTTGTGGTTGATGAACATATCGGATTCGCCCAGCGTGTGCCGACGCTCGCTGTGTCAGAGGATCACATACGTGCAGCCGAGATCGAGGAGCATCGTCGGGCTGACCTCACCGGTAAAGGCGCCTTCCTTCTCGGAAAAGAGGTTCTGCGCCCCGAGCGCGACGCGGCTACCCTTGAGCATCCCCGACAAGGGCTAGATAGGGAAAGGGCGGACAGACGGCGACGGCGACTCGGTCCTCACTGGCCATGCCATCCACGACTGCCTTGACCAATTGCCTGGCGCTGGCGGCAGTCGTATACATCTTCCAGTTCCCCACGACGAACTTCTGGCGCATCTCCGGTTTCCGTTGGGTGTTCACGAAGCCATTGGCGGACGATCCGCCACGCGGCGCACGCTCCCTACCGATTCCTCTCCATTGAGGCCTCATACGTGCCACGGCGCACCGTCCATCACCCGCTTGATTTCTTGTGCTCGAAGGAGATCCAACAATGTGTCCATGGGCCGAGTCGAATGCCCGACCGTCCGCATGGCTCGTCGACCACGTATGCCTCGAGCCGTGGTCATGACACCACCCCCGCCTCTTCGAGACGGTCGAGCAGCAAGTGAAAGTAGATCAGCCCGCTATAGGGCTTCCAGCGGGCGAGGGCGCGGTGCACCGCCTGGTAATCCATCGACTTGGACCGGTGCAGCCATCGCTGCAGATTGTTCCTGGCGCCGACGTCGTCGCCCGGAAAGATATGGGTTCTCCCCAGGCCGCGGAGCAGAACGTATTCCGCAGTCCAACGCCCCACCCCACGAAGTTCCAATAGCCGCGTCACGGCATCGGTGTCGTTGAGTTCTGCCCACGCCTCCACATCAATCGCGCGCTCCACACACGCGTGAGCGAGATCAAGGATCGCTCGGCTCTTCTGGCGACTGTATCCTAAGTGGCGCAGTTGCTCTGGAGAGACCCCTACCAGGTCTTCTGGACGAGGACAGGCGTGAAAGCCCAACACCGCGAGACCGCAGCACTGAGCCAGCCTGCTGAGCAACAGCATGCCCACGGTCAGACTGAGTTGCTGACAGGTAATCCCATTGAGCAGGGCTTCGAACACGGTCGGCAATCGCGGCGGTTTGAGTCCAGAGAAGCGCCGCATAAGCCCGTTCAAGCGCCGATCGTGTGCCGCAGTCGCATAAAACTCGTGGAGGCCCTGACGGAGGCCCAGCAGGCGCTCGAGCGCGGCGGTGACGCACGACTGGACCGTGGTGGACACGTGCGCCCCGGTGAGAGTCACCTCTAGGGCTGGCCCCTGTTGCGTCACCGCGACCAGGATGGGGTGATCGCCCACGACGAGTACGCGGCTGTAGGTCGCTCCGTCCCAGCGATCGATCATATTGTTCGCACGACGCCGGATGGCCCAGGCTGTCAGGTCCAATCGAAAGGGAAGTACTGGGTGCAGCAAGAACCGAGCATGCCCAAGTACGCCCTCTCCGGTCGAGCACGCTCCTCGAACTCGGAGTACTTGAGGAGGAGCCTTACAGGCCCGTCCTTTTGAGCGTTCCTCATGTTGGTTGTCTCCCATAGGGATCGTTACACTCCCGTTTACAGAATCCACACGGCATTGACTGTACCCCCTAGGCGTCCGGTACCGTAGGACACATCCATTTGGAACTGATCGCAACACGGCAGAGGCAGGGGCGCGCACTTGAGGACATTGGAGACCATACAAGATCCTACTCCCTGGGTCGGACTTTGGACGGTCAGGCCGACTTCTTTTCTCACCTCCGACGAGAACCCATTGTAGGAACCCCTCTCCTCTCGTAGAGGTAGCGGTTCGCCATTCGTTAAACAACCTCTTCACCTGCATACATTTCCGTTTCTTGAGATCGCCCCAAGATCCTCCCGCGCTCACGTTTGACTTGGCAGGACTGGCTTCCCAGTGACCCGATCAAGCAGAGCACCCGGTTTTGGCAGCGCACACGATGTATCCGCCTTCAGACTGTCCAGAACCCCCGTAAAGACCGCTTCATATATGACTTTGGCGGCCTCTCCTGCTGCTTTTGCTTGCGGGTTTTCGGAAAGACGCCCCTCGCTGCCATTGCCTCCGGCTGTGACGATCGCCTCCACAATAGGCCCGGTTATCTCAGCCGCGATCTCTTCAATCCTTTTCTGATAATGATCTCCCATGATTCCTCCTTTAAAGACTTCCCAAGGGCTTCTCAAAACGGTGTTATTGACCCAGTCTTATTTTACCGCCAAAGAACGGTGCGAACAGCCATGACACCTGCTCTCCTCTGAGACCAAAGGTGGTCACGTTGAGGAGTTTCGCACATCACGTTCCGCCACCACCGTCCGCGGGACTGGTGCGGCCTGAGCTTGCGCGAGGAACGTCACGGTGCGGGACCACGCGTCGGCAGTGAGTTCTGGTCGGTACCCAGGTGTGTTAGCAGGATTCTCAAAGGCGTGGTCGGCGTCGTGATAGATTTTCATATCGACCGATTTGTTGACCGCGTTCATGCCCTGTTCGAACGCTCGAACTTTCTCGGGCGGAATCCTGCGATCGAGAGCGCCAAACGTTCCGAGCACCTGAGCATTGATGCTCTGAAGGTCCACGGGGTCCGTCGGCAACGCGCCGTAATTCACGACACACGCAGCCAGCCGCGGCTCATGAATGGCGAGTTGGAGCGCATAACCCCCGCCCATAGACCATCCTATCGAACCAATGTGCTGTGGGTCCACATCAGGCCGACCTGCGAGATAATCAAATGCGGCTCTCATCGCGCGGATCACGAGATCTTGCCGGAGTCCGCGCTTCAGCTTGCGGGCTTCAACGGGGCTGACGGTCACTGTCCCTTGGTAGAGATCCACGGCGAGCACCACGTATCCATTCGACGCTAAGTTCGTGGCTTGTTCCTTCACCCAGTCATTCAGCCCCCACCATTCATGCATCGCGATGACGGCGCGATGGCGGCCCGGATCACGAGGTAAGGCGAGAAACCCGGGGACTTTCTCGGCGTCACTCTGAACGATCATCGTGTGTATGGTCGGCGGTCCCACCGGAGTGATCATTCCCATAGTGTGTTGGGGTGATCGGATAGAATCTGCATGCGCTGTGCAGGACCATACAAAACAGATTGATGAACTGATTGATCCCACGCTACAGTGGAACACCTCACGCCTCGTGATCCTTCCCGTTTCTCTTTCACATGATGGGGTCTGATCGTCGTCCCGTTCCCCTGTCTCGTCTAAATCAGTGGATACGTCCCCGAGCCATGATGCGCTATCAGTGCATCCCACCTTCAGTGCCAGCAGGTGGGAAGGCTCTTCACCAATGGCTTGTTCGATGACGCGAATATACCGGAGTCGAGGTATCCAGGGCTGCTCACTATTACTCACACAACGGAAGGAGGCGAGCAAGCGGGACTCTCCGGCGCGGATTCCGGCGGTCGCGGACGATCCGACCCTAAACGCGTGACCTTCGCGATCTTCACACGTAACCCGAAGGCGACCGCCCCGGCTAATCGCGCCCGTCATTCGAGCGCGCGAGGGCGGGACTTCTCAAGTCGGGCGTTTCGTCGGAGCCGAGCATTAGGCGCACGATCAGGAGCATTCATACGATTCGTGTCGAACACGTTAACGTCGTGACTCATGGGGTGGAGGCCGTTGCTTTGGTGTGTCGGTTTTTACCGACAGGCTGCAACCGAGAGCGTGTGGCCGACGGTTTTTTGGGAATGCTTCGTGAGGCCTCAGCCGGATAAGTGATCGTGGTGCCCCGAATTCTAGCGAACGGAGTAAGCGTATGAACCTGGCAGCGAGTTAGACTCATGATGTCCTCGGTGCGGACTCCACGAACCAGCAAGGCATCGGCGATGAGCGAACGATGACAGCGCCACGGCACCGCTTCGGCGCACATCAATACGCTGTGCTCCTCGTTCGCCAATTGGATGAATTCGGCGAGGCTGTCCTCAAATTCCGGCGTCTGCATGTAATCCGCATAACCGCGAAAGGACGCATTGCGCCAGCCCACGTTGATCGAATCGCGCCGAGTATGACGCAGCCCGCCGAGTCCTGGAAGGTGAACGTAGTGCAATCCGGCTTTCTTCAATGCGCCTGGCAGCGACGTCGAGTTGAACTGCGGGTTGTGCCGGGACCGCGGCACCGTCCGCACATCCACGACACGAGTCGCACCGTAAACCTGAAGCAGCGCGATAAATGCCTCGAGCGTGCGTGTCGAATGCCCGACCGTCAGCACGATGGGCGAAGGTGTTGGTCTTGGTTTTCTTTTGCTTCCAGGACCAACGGGCTTGGCATTTATTCCAGGCATGTTCATGTGTGATAAATCTCCGCAATACCGGCGTCCTATTATTTTGGCCCATTGACCGCGACTGAATAATTCCTGCCTTCCCAGCGTTGCGCGTCTTTCCAGAAGAACGTGAACTCGATCACTGAACCGTCAGGGCAGCCCTTCGTGGGAAGATCGGCGAACCACACATTCAGCGCGCTGAGAGGAGTGGCGTCCGCTGTGTTGATAGTGGCCCAGTCATTGGCGGACCAGACGATAGTTGTGTCTGCCGCCACGATGAGACGCAAGGTCTGTCCAGGTGGGATACGACAAAGCGGGTGGCGAAACGTCCAGATTTCATGCCGGCTCGCCAGCGGGTCGACGACGTAGCGCTGGAAGGCCGGTTCGACTCGATCAAAACATACGCCGTCGTGAGCGCTGCGCACGAGAGAGACATATTCCGCATGCGACCAGCACAGCGGCATGGCTGCACCCGTGGACCGTCCGCGCCTCATGCCTTTCTCCGGCAGATCACCGGCGTCCCACAACTGCTCGCTGAGCATGCCTCCTTCATTGGCGAACTGTTCCATCGCGACAATAAACGGCATGGGATCGTGTCCTGCAGCAAGTTCGTAATGGCCTCGCTCGCCCGTCAAAATCGGCCACGCGCGGCCAACGCCCGTTCCATCGAACGCACTGCCGTCATCCTTCTGCCCATAGCCATCGTGATTATAACGGCGCCAGCATGGACCTTGCGGCAGATCGCGCTTGAGGAGGCGATCAACGACTGCGATCGAGTCCCGCACGAGGGGATCGTCCGCCGCACGGATGCCGAGCCGCACCAGGTGAAGAAAATCGC
>PLBR01000025.1 GCA_003135435.1 Nitrospira sp.
TCCTGCGCGTAGAATCCCTGTGGCTCAACTGTGGCAGAACTATCGTATCCGATCTGGTTTGATCGGTCCCTCCCTTGTCTCTGACTCCGCTGTAAATGATTGAGATTGAAATGATGAGATGAGATCGAATCTATAGTCTTTGGCTGTGCCGGCTTCGACCTGTCTGATCGCGTACACGATCTGTTGTTCCGTGAATTTTGACCGCTTCAATAGGGCCGCTCCTTTCGGAGGCGCGAAGACGATCATACATTTTCACAGCGAAAGCTCCTTGAATTTCAATTAGCGGATGTCGAGGTCGGTGCGAGACTGTGTGCGCGCCATGTGGAGGCGCACACAAAGAAAACGTGCAGCCCATAGTTAGTACAGGCCTCAGCATCCAGGCCTGTCATAACGAAACGACACGTCGAAGGTTATGTCGGGATCTCCTGGTGTCACACAATCGATGATGTTGACTTGGCGATTCCCGTCGATCAGCACGTCGCGCTGAAATCCCCTAGCATCTCCACGGTGGAGAAGCTCATGTACCAGGCCGCTGCGCCAGTCTACATCGCTCAAACGTATGCGTGGTCTCACAAACGCCACCAGCTCATCGAGCGGCGCAATATTGGCGGTGAATGCAAACCACGTGAGACTGCCATCTTTCGGGGCAACAATATCACCTGGGTAACGGACGTGGCCGAAGTAGCGGTCGAAGAAGCAGAGGCGCCTCTGAACGTCATCTTGGGCAAACGTCCGATCGTAGATCTTCGCCTCTTCACCGAGCATCGCGAGATCATGTCCCCAGGCCGGAGACCCGGGCTTCACCTCAACTCCGCGGCTGACGAGAAAGGCTTTCAAGTAAAGTTCCAGCGTCCGGTGGCCGTAAACCGCTGAATCGATCTTCAGGCCTGTAAACCACAAGAGACGGGTGGCGACGTAGCTACTATCAGCGTAGTAGAGCCAAGCACCTGGTACCTTACCAAACATTTCAGCCTTTGCTCTCCATGGCTAACGCATACGTTAATCGGACGCAGCAAGTCTTCGGCGTCCATTTCCGCTCTGATAAGTGTTTCGCACAGAAATGCCTGAGATGGAAAGAGGCCGGAAGTGTTCAACTTCTCTAGAGCAGTTTGTTGCTGCATTGACGCTAAGTCGAACGCCTTTCAACCATTGTCATGCGTGAGATTATCTCAAAGTCGATACTCCACATGCAGTACATCTCCAAATGTTTGTGGTTTTAGCACTTCTTGCCTCCGTTTTCTCCACGCAACCCATTCCTCCTTTACTTGGGGAAGAAGAGTGTTTTCCATAACGCTAAGCAGTTCATCTTTCGAAGCAGTGTTGAGCAAACATACTTTAAGTCTGTCTCTGGCAGCAGTACCCGCGAAGAAGATAACAGCTCTGGCATGTTTCATCGCGAGTTCTGTCCACTTTCCATCAGCCTGGAAGATTAGGTTAAGAGTTAAATGAGTCTGTCCGAATAGCTCTCTGGTACGGAATAGAGACATATTGTCAGTAGTCGTATTGCAGCAGAATAGTCACCTCTTTCATTCGCGAATAGACGCCATAATCGTTCAATCTGAATTCTTGCGCGGAGTTTCCTTTCCCTCACATGGGACCTGGACTCGTTTAAGGGGGTAGATCACAAAAGCCGCGACTTCACACACTCAGCTGTTCAAGGACGGTTTTCGCCTCAATCAAGTCGAGGTTGTTGACGCTTTCGTTAAATTTGGAGCATACAGAATTCAAGATGCGTCTGGCCTCATCCACTTTATTGAGTTTCCTCCAGAGCTTCGCCAGGCTCGTAGCGGCTCGAAGCTCAAGCATTTTCGCCTGCTGATCTTGCGCAACCTTCAGGGCTTCACACAAACACTGTTCTGCAGCCTGGACGGATGGGTCGGATTGTCCGAGCAGCAGTTCGCCTTTCAGTCGAAGCAGTTCCGCTTGCCAAAACAGTTCTCCCCCAGGTACGGCGAGCTTCCGCGCTTCCTCAATAGCACTCAAGCCTTCGTCAATGCGGTTCTTTCGTAGATAGAGTTCTGCAAGCAACGCCAATGACAACGTGTTGTTGATATTTGCACCTGTGACCCGAGTTGCGGAAAGGCCGTTGATTAACATGCCGAGACCGTCCTCTCGCCCCTGTTCGGCCAACGCCCAGCCGTGAAAGGTCGTCGACCATGCCAAACCCAATTCAAATCCGTATTGTGTGGAAAGCGCAATGGCTTCGCCGGTCAGATCCAGCGTTCTCTGTGCATTGCGGATAGTGGAATAGACCCAGGAAAGGAGACATAACGTATACACCCGATTGAATGGGTGTTCCAACTCCCTCGCCCTACCGATGGCCTCAAGCGCCAGCGGTTCTACGTGCTCAACCTCACCTAAGAACCATAATGTCCTGGCCAGGTGAAGCCTCGCGGCTATGCCGGGATCTTGGCCATAGAGAAAGGCATGTGTGCGGTGTTGAGTCGGATCATAAAGAGATGTGGTGGTGAGCAGATGGGTTTTTGCTTCATTGAACCGGCCAAGGGGAAGATAGGTCGTACCTAAACTCCGGTGAGCTTCAATCAGTAGGTCCGAGCTTTGTTTGCGGGCAGCCAGAGCGAGGAGATGTTCGGCTAGGTCGCGAGCCGTGGCGAGTTGCCCTCTGACCAGATGGAATACCCATAGTCCCCAATTGGCACGAAACTCATGCACACAATCGACGATCCCCTGTGACAAATCTTTCGCCCGACTATAATTGTGTTCCATATCGTCGGATGCATAGCCTTTGACAGACAGCAGAGGGGCTCCGCGTGTGATGAGGAGTTCCAACTCCATGGCATCACGTTCCGGGCCTGGCGGCAGCTCCTTGAGCACGTCGAGTGCACGGCTAAAATGATTGAGCGCTTCGATATTCGCCGATCGTTCCGCATCTCTCCGAGCCGCACGAAACCAATACTCCACCGCCGGCCCGGCCAATCCTGCCTGTTCATAGTGATACGCCAGGAGCTCCGGTTCCCTTGTGACACGCTCGGCGAACCCACTCTCCAGTATTTTGGCAATGCGAGCATGAAGGACGCGCCGGGGTTTCTTGGGTAGGGTGCTGTAGGCGGCTTCTTGGACGAGCGCATGCTTAAAGTGGTAGGTCGCAAGGGGGATCTCGCCCTCTTGAAACACGAGCCCGGACGCAACGAACAGGTCGAGTGCATTCTTTAATTGACTGTCCGTCGCGTCGACCGTGGCCCGTACCAGCTCATAGGTGAATTCACGTCCGATCGCGGCTCCGGTTTGAACAATGTCCTTGGCCGGCCCCAAGCGGTCCACCCGTTCCATGAGCAACGCCTGCAGACTGTCCGGAATGGGCAATTCCTGTAAGGGGGCCTTTAAGCTAAATGCCTCGTTGCCCTCCGTCAGCAGCCCGGATTCCAGTACATTTTCCGTCAACGCTTCGAGATAGAGGGGCACGCCATCGGTCTTCGCCAGAATCGCCTGCTGCACTTCGGGCGGCAGCGCTTTGCCTCCGGTCATCGCCGCCACAAGTTCGGCGCTCTGCCGACGTGGAAGCCGACTGAGCGTCAGGGACGTCACGTGACTATACTCCGCCCACACCGGCTTGAAGTCGGGGCGAAATGTGATCACCACCAACACGCGCATCTGCCGGATGCGATCAATGATTCGCGTCATGAGGTCCAGCGTGGTGGGATCCAGCCAATGGGCATCTTCCACAATGAACAATACGGGGCTGCGCTCGGCCAGCCGTGCTAGATACTGCACGAGGGCTTCCAGCGTCATGTGCTTGCGTGTTTCGGCTGACACCGTGAGCGGCGGGTCCCGGTGCTCGCCTTGGATCGAAAGCAGATCCGCGAACAAAAACACCGTGTCCTGGTTCTCGATGCCGCGTTCGCGCGCCATGACGTTGAGCTTATCCAGTTGCGCCTGGGCACTGTCCTGACTAGCCAGTCCCGCGGCCTGCCGCAGATATGTGATCGCCGGATAAAGTGCCGTATTGGTGTGGTACGGTGAACATTGCAATTGAATCGTCTGGTACCGCTCCCCGGCGAGGCGGTCACACAGACTCCGGGTCATTCTTGATTTGCCAATGCCGGCCTCACCAGACAGGAGCACAACCTGTCCTTCGCCGTCGACGGCTTCGCGCCAGCGACCCAGCAGGAGCGCGATCTCCTGTTCTCGGCCCACGAAATTGGTTAAGTGGCTGGCTCGATAGGACTCAAACCGGCTGGCCGACACCCGGAGACTTAGCACCTGCCAGGCTTGGACGGGGGTGTCGAACCCTTTCAGCGACACGGCGCCAAGATCTCCGAACTCGAATTCATGTCCGACAAGACGTTTCGT
>PLBR01000048.1:0-34969 GCA_003135435.1 Nitrospira sp.
CACTTTCTGCATACTCTCGCTCTGGCCGACGATCTGCGCAAACGACGATTGGCTCGCCATTTCTCGCTTTAATAGAATATTTTCCGTCGAGAGACGCCGCTTCTCCAGGGCGTTGCGGATGATCAACTGCACTTCATCGACCTGGAACGGCTTGGTCAGGTAGTCGTACGCGCCCTGTTTCATCGCATCGACCGCCGAGTCCGCGGTCGCAAACGCCGTAATGACGAGGACCACGGTTTCAGGGGAAGTAGATTTCACCGCCTTCAAGACCGCCATGCCATCGGCTTTCGGCATTCGGAGGTCGGTGATGACGAGATCGAAGATTTCCTTGTTTATATGACCGATGGCCTCTTCGCCATCCGACGCTTCGGTCACAGCATAGCCCGCGCGTTTGAGCATAATGCTCAGGACTTCGCGCAGACCCCTCTCGTCATCAACAACTAGGATCTTTTCCACGGCGTCCGTCCCTCATGCCACAACCGCACTCCGGCATCTCCGGAACGCGGCATACATACGACAAACCGCGAGCCATGACGCGCCTGACTTTCAACCTTAATCCAGCCCCCGTGCAGATCGACGATGCGATGCACGGCTGCAAGGCCAAGGCCTGAGCCTTCCTTCTTCGTCGTGAAAAACGGAAGAAAGATCTTGTCGAGGTTCTGTTTCGGAATACCTTCCCCGGTATCTTGAAACGCAATTTCGATGACGTCGCCTTTGCGGCCGCCGGCATCGACGTGGCGGCAGCTCGTCGAGATCGTCAACTGCCCTCCCTCGGGCATCGCTTCAAACGCGTTTGTCGCCATATTCCAGAAGACTTGCCGGAACTGATCTTGATCGACCAGGGCCGCGAGCGCCCCGGTTGCCAGGGACGTAACAATTCTAATGTTAGAACGGGTTCGCGCTTCATGTTGAACGAGATCGAGCGTCTCAGCAAGTACTTTGTTGAGGTCGTGCTCTGCGAGATTGAGCGCCGGCGGACGCGCATACTGGAGAAATTCGGTGATGATATTGACGAGCCGAGTCGCCTCACGAATCGCAATGTCCATCAATCGGCAATTGGTTTCGTCTCCCGTTGCATCTTTCCTGAGCATTTGCATCGCGCCGGCCAATGCGCCAAGTGGATTCCGAATCTCATGGGCCATCCCGGCAGACATTTCACCCAAGCTCGCCAGCCAATCCTTGCGACGCATCTCCTCTTCGAGATCCCGAATCTGTGTCAGATGNNCCTGTCTGCTTCCCCTGCTCGTGCAATGGGGAGAGGGTCATGCCGAGGATCAGGCGATTACCATCAGCACGTTTACATTCCACTTCGAATCGCGTCGTCGTAGACACGGCGCCATTGAGTTGCTCGTCTGATTGTTGGTTAGGATGCCAGTTGAAGACCTCACGCCAGGGACGCCCGGCCACGTGAGCGATCGTATACCCGGTCGCTTCCTGTGCCGCTGGGTTGAACGAAGTGATGCACCCCATAGCATCTGCTGTAAACACGCCGCTGCTGATGCTGTGGATGATATTCTCGTGAAAGACTTGGAGGCGCGTCAGTCCCTGCTCCTTCTCGCGCAACGATTGATCCGCCTGCTGAAGCTGTTCCGCTAAGGTTCCGCCCAGGATCCCAACGACAAGAAGGGCAAGGGCATAGACGCCGAATGTTTGAAATGTTTCAGGCACAGTGAGCCGACTCGGCGGCAGCCATCCCCACCCCTCAATCAGCCCATACAACTGAATGTTCGTTAAGAGACCAAACACAATAATGCAGAAACAGGCGGTAAGGAGCCCCACTCGCCGACGGGGAACCAGGCTGGCGACCGCCACCGTCATGACATACAGCACCGCGAAGGGGCTCTCAATCCCTCCTGTCCTAGCCACCAACACCGTTTCAAGGAGGAAGTCGATCCCGACCTGACCCCAGAAAAATATTGTGAGAGCGGGTGGTGAGGTGAGCGCACGGAGCAAAATGGCGGAAGGGATCGTCAGTGCGTAGGTGACAATAATCAGGGTGTAGAATGTTTCGATCCGCCCGCCCTTCGTGACTTGGAAGGCGAGAGACAGGCCGAGCATCAGGGTCACGAGGGCTATGCGAAGCCCCATGATCCAATGCAATCTCGTGCGCATATCATTCATGAGTGGAAGACCACTGGACGAGAAGGAGACCTGCGGGGCATGAAGAGAGATCTGCCTCGTTCCTTCTCCTCGGATAAGGGGCCAAGAACCGTGTCATCGCACATGTGATGAGGCGCCGAGTGGTTTAGCTATGAAGGCTTAGAATCTTCATGCTGGAAACTAGGCCCCACCTCTGTGAGAGGAACGGACTGAGCGCCAACCTCTACCCGATTGCGGACGCCATTTTGAAGATCGGGAGGTACATCGCAATCACGATAAACCCAATCACAATCCCCAGGAACACCATCATCGCCGGCTCAAGTAATGCCGTCAACGAGGCAACTGCCTGATCAACTTCGTCTTCGTAAAAGTCTGCGATTTTCCCCAACATAGCGTCCAGCGCGCCAGTTGACTCACCGACGGCGATCATATGCGTAACCATCTTCGGAAAGACCCCGCTTGCTGCCAAGGGATCGGCGATGGTCTTTCCGCCACTGATACTGACGCGCGCATTGATTAACGTTTCTTCAACAACCTTATTACCCGAGGTCTTTGCACAGATAGTCAACCCATCGAGTAATGGGACCCCGCTGGAAAGCAACGTCCCAAGCGTACGGGTAAACTTGGCAACCGAGGATTTTCTGATTAAGTCTCCAACCACTGGTAACTTGAGAAGCAACTTATCAATGACCATCCGCCCTCGAACAGTCGCATAGTATTTTTTAATACCAACGATAGTCCCCACAATACTCCCAAAAATGACATACCAGTACGCTATAAAGAAGTTACTGGCGTCGATGACCACTTGCGTAGGGCCTGGCAATCCCACCTTCCCGCCTGACAGTTCAAGAAACATCTTTGCAAAGATTGGAATGACAAAAAGCATGAGAACAGCGATAACAATAACGGCAACTCCCCCGATCGCAGCAGGATAGATCATGGCAGACTTGATCGCCCCTTTGAGTTTCGCCGCTTTCTCGATGTATACGGCGAGACGCGTCAAGATCGTATCGAGCAAGCCACCCACCTCACCCGCATGCACCAAGTTGACGTAGAGATCGTCGAAGACTTTGGGATGGCGCCGCAATGCTTCCGAAAAGGTCGAGCCGGATTCCACCTGGGCCTTTACTTCCCCAATTGTCTCTCGCAGCACTTTATTCTCGGACTGGGTCGAGAGGATTTCGAGACACTGCACCAAGGGCAGACCCGCATTGATCATCGTGCCAAATTGTCGCGTAAATACGATCAGGTCTTTTTCGGTGAGACCGGACCCAAAACTTATTTTGAATCCGCCCTTGCCACTCTTCTTTTCCTCGAGGCTCGTGACGACGACGCTTTGCTTGCGGAGTTGATCCACCGCCTCATCTCGGGTCTTAGCGCTTAGCTCGCCCTTCTTGACGGCACCCGATCTGGTTCGCCCGACATACGCAAAGGTAGCCATACGCAACACTCACCCTTCGATATGGCCATCGCCCTGGCCGGTTGTAGACTGAGGAGAATACCTACCAGGCGAGTCTACTGGCCACCCCCAGACCTGTCAAACAAATGCACAATCTCCGCGCAGGCGATGAGGCACGCAGGCTCAAGAGATACAGAGCCTTAGCTGCTGATCGCATTCGTGTACCGATAGCCTCGGTAGAGATAATGCAATCCGGACAATAGCGTGAAGGAGACCATGCCGAACAAGAGCGGCAGTATGACGGTGAGATCGATGTGACGGGAACTCAGGAATATCACCAACACGACATAGGACAGCTGGAGAAACGTGGTGCCCTTGCCCAAGAAGGTGGGGGTAAGATCCACGCGAGAATCTGTGAAGTGCGCCACAGCCGTTCCCAGCAACAGTATCAAGTCTCGGCTGACCACGAGGATGGTGACCCACGACGGAATCAAATGAATCATCGAGAGTGTGATGAATCCGGAGGTGAGGAGCAACTTATCGGCCAGAGGGTCCAACACGGCCCCCAGACGGGTATGCTGATTCGTCACACGGGCGATCAGCCCATCAAGCGCATCAGTGAGTCCAGCCACAATGAGAACGATGAGCGATTGACCAAATCTGCCGTAGATAAGTAACCCAATGTAGCAGGGAATCAGGAGAATACGAAGGATGGTCAAGCTGTTAGGGATATTCATATCTTCCGGAATACAGCGCCTACCACAGCGGAGGGAAATAATAGGAGGGCGTTAAGAGGTTGTCAACGGCTTGCAGTCGGCACGGGCCCTCCCTATAATCGGGACCCTGAGCCATTCCATTTGAATGCTGAGTGTTATGGAGGTCGTGATGAGTTCGCTTCCGCTGCTCTTCAAAAAAGAAGGCCTGATTGAAAAGCACCAGGTTGAAGGAGTCGACCCGAGCGATCGGTATTTCAATCGCGCAGTCCTCGTCAATCGAACCGCCTCAGGCTATATCGCCAAGGTCATGTATGAAGCCCTGACTGTCGAAGGGCACTCGCAACCAACCATAGCCGCTGCGGTACAAGAACTTATCGAAGCGATGCAGGGATTCGGCTTCAGCAGAATGAGAACACGCGCCAATTTCAAAGGCACGAAGTATCNNATCTCGCCGAAAAAGAAACTTGGGTTGATTACCAGGACCCTGCGTAGCCTCTGATTATCTTATCTTGTGGAAACAAACTCCCGATATACTAGGTCGTGAATGCGTGGGCGGAAGACCTTAATCTTTTCGTTCCTCCGGCTCGGATGTACCCGGTTGGATAACAACACGACCTCCAATTCGCACAGCGGATCGATCCACAGCGACGTCCCGGTGTAACCGAGATGCCCGAACGACCGCTCGGAAAAATGGGACCCCGATGAGGACGGCGCCGACGGAGTGTCCCATCCCAACGCCCAACTCGATCGAGCGGCAGATTCTTGGCGGGTCGTAAACTGCCTGACAAGTTCCCCGTCCAAAATCGACTCTCCCCCATGATAGCCGCGGAGCCAGGCTCCGGAGACAGCCAGCACCGACTCGGTATTCCCGAATAACCCTGCATGGCCTGCGACGCCAGCCATCGCCGCGGCATTCTCGTCGTGCACCTCACCACGTAAGAGTCGTTTGCGACACTCGTCCTGTTCAGTCGGGGCTATTCTTGATATATCAATGGGTGATTGCGCTCGCCCTGCCGTAGGACAAAACATCAGTGGATCGGCCCGTAGCGGCCGAATGATGGCTTCTTCGCACCAGAGATCCAACGCCATTCCACTGAGACGCTCCACCAGAAATCCTAGCAACATGAATCCAAGGTCGCTGTATACGCTTCGCTCCCCCCGTGTGTAGATCAACGGTTCGTCACGAATCATGTTCAGTACCGCCTGTCCGAGGGACTGATTCCCACCGGAACATCCCGGGACAATGTCTCGTGCTTCGAGCTGTTTGTAGATTGGCCGCCACCCAGGCAAGCCTGAGCGGTGGGTCAAGAGATCCCGCACTGTTGCCTGCCCGATCGGCATCCCTTCAAGTTCGGCTAATACCTGTTGCATGGAATCCTCGAGACCAACCTTGGCGTGCTGAATTAGGAGCAATACAGATGTAACCGTCGCCAGCGGTTTCGTGAGGGAGGCGAGATCATAAATGGTGGAGGGTTGTACGGGAAGGCCTGGGGGCTCTGACGACAGTCGTCCAGCCACAGCCACACATTGCAGCGCGCCGCGCAGGCGCACCGCCAACTGGGCACCGGGAAAAACACCGTCGTCAACAGCCGATTGCAGTGCCGCCTGAATGACCTGATGGGTAGCCATAGGCGCGACACCTGTCATTGGTCGGGGAATACGCTGCCGTGGGTGAGCTGCCTGAAGCAATCTCAGGAACGCATGAGTGGACGAGAAGCAGCCACTTCGGACGAGTTATAACGCCGGGCTCGATTCTCCTTCGAGCTTCTCCTCCGATGCAGTCGCGGCGTCATGGAACGCTTCCTGTTCTTCCACTTCCAACATCCGCTCGAACATCCGCAACGACGCGCGCAACCGCTCAACCATCAGCAGTCGCTGTTTCTGGAGCGACGAGAGATCGCGCTGCGTATCGGTCAGCTCGACCCTGGCCTGACGGATCAATTCGCCGGCCTTCAGTTCAGCCTCCTTGATGACGAGATCCGCCTCCCGTTGAGCATTCCGTTTCACATCCTCTGCCAGCGACTGCGCCGACAGGAGGGTGCTCGACAATGTCGCTTCCGTTCGCTTCAGTTCAGCGAGCTGCTGTTCCAGAAATATGATCTTCTCTCGCTGGACCGCGTTGTCTCGATTCAACGATTCGACTGTCTGGGCCAGTTCTTCGAGGAAACGATTGACTTCTTCCTTGTCGTACCCGCGAAAACCGACCTTGAACACCATTTGCTGGATATCGAGCGGTGTAATTTTCATGGCACCTCCCCAATACTATGTCCGTCCATGGCTACTGCGATCTGAAGTAGCGAAGGTACGATGGCCCTCTGAAGAAATACCAGAATCAGTATGAGAACAAAAGTAGAGAGATCAAATCCTAAACGCGTACCGACTATTCGGCGAATTGGAGCCAATACTGGCTCAGTAACCTTTTCCAGAAACTGCACAATAGGGTTCCATGGGTCAGGATTGACCCACGAGATGAGCGCGCGAGCAACGACAACATATATATAGATTTCTAAAACATAGTGGATGACCGTTGCCAATGCGCTCAGGGCATTGCCTATGATAAACATCAGCGTCCCAACTCCTTCGATCGTATGGTGGCCGCTTCGACCGCCGCCATCAGAGCGGCACGGAATCCCCCCTGTTCAAGCTGATGAAGCCCGGCGATGGTCGTGCCTCCGGGAGACGCCACCCGATCTTTTAATTGAGCGGGGTGCACCCCTGATTCCAGTACCAAGCGAGCCGCCCCGAGCACCGTCTGGGCGGCAAGAAGTTCGGCGGTCTGTCGCGGCAAGCCCATCATAACACCCCCATCCGCCAGCGCTTCAATGGCCTGAAATACATAGGCCGGCCCGCTGCCGCTCAGTCCGGTCACGGCATCCATCAATCGTTCCTCAACCAGCACCACCAGGCCGACAGCTTCGAATATTGTTCGAACCAGCCGGACGTCATCGTCGGAAACCCCGGCACCCACCGCAAGAGAGGTCATACCCTCCCGGACCAATGCCGGAGTATTCGGCATCGCACGAACGACCCGCATCGCCCCGGCCATCTGTTCCGAGATTGTCCGAATCGTCACCCCTGCCACAATAGAAATCACAAGAGCATGGGCGAGGATCGGGCCAAGCTCACTGAGCACAGCAGGAATCGTCTGAGGCTTCACTGCCAAGACGACCACATCCGCCCAGGCGACCGCCTCACGGTTGGCGGGACCAATCCGTATGCCGAACTGACTTTTTAAGCGATCCCGGCGTTCAGCGACGGGATCCGTCGCCCATATCGACTCAGCAGGACACACCTGTCCCAAGAGGAGACCGCCGATCATGGCCTCAGCCATCTGGCCACCACCGATGAACGTGATCTTGCTCGTGATCGTTGGACTAGGCACGCCGCGCTCCCCCAAAAGCCTTGTCGACTCGCACCATCGTGGCCCCCACTTCGACAGCAACGTGATAATCGTTCGACTTACCCATCGAGAGTTCCTTCAAAGAGATCGTACTGATCGGTTGGCCTAAGAGGCGTAGCGCCAACTCACGCTGACGACGAAGTAGTGACGAGCCTGTCCGGATCGCTGGCAGGAGGTGAAATCGCCATGAGCCATTTTTCTACCACATGGGGAAAGGTCCCCAAGCTCGGCATCACTCCATCATGCTCATCCGGAAGAAACCCGGCCTCCGTGGCCTCTCCTTCGAGATTCACTTCCAACAGGATGCTGAAAAAGTCCGCCGGCAGCGTTCTCGCCTCGTTCAGACCCTCAACGTACCCCAGAGGGTACGCCTCGGCCCCTCACTCACTGCGGCTTTGCTGGACGGCATTTTTGAGCATCCTGTCATTGTGCCACACATGCAGACCATCGAAGTTCTAACGTATCCAAATAGTTTTCCCGCAGTCTGCTAAATAATACCGATTCGGTCAGCCCAGCTTCCTGCGCCCGTCGGTCTGTCTCCTCGGCAAGTTCGAGGCTATCGACCGAATGGATCAGGTCGAAGCCCCCCCACGCGACGAGGCGACCACTCCTCTCCAGCCGTCTCAATAGCTAGTCGCGTGCCGGATCCGCTCGAACACGAACCGAATATTCTCACCGACTGACCACCAGCCCGTAGATCCATCTCATCTGATCAGCCACGGCTGAAGCCCCGTCTCTCGGAAATTCGAAAGCATTGTACCGAAACCGCCTAGCAAATGTCAGCGCGCACATCCAGACCAGCTCCTATCTGTCAGAGAGTAGGGTGATCCCACTGACCATCGTCCCGTTCACGCGACCTTCCCGTCGATATGAATAAAAGAGTTGATCGTGGCAGATCGTGCAGAGATTCACCGCCGAAACAGATGGTGCAGACACACCCTGCTCCTCCACTTGCCGACGTATCAAGGCCTTGAGATCCAGTCGAGCCTTGTGCCCTCGATAGTCCCGCACAACCGACTGCCAATCGGGTAAACCCACTCGAAGGCGGTCGAGCACCGGGTCGTCCACTTCATAGCAGCAAGGACCGGCCGAAGGTCCAATACTGACTCGCAGATCCGAGCGCGTCGATCCAAATCTTGTCGCCATCAGCGTGATGGTCTTCGGAATAATCCCGGCGACAGCGCCCCGCCAACCAGCATGAATCGCCGCCACGACACGCCGACCCGGATCATGCACGAGCACGGGGACACAATCCGCCGTGCGCACCGCCACCGTCACACCGGGTTGATCGGTTACCAGCGCGTCCCACCCGCCGGAGAACTGATCCGCCTTGGTGAGTGGACGATCCACCACCAAGGCATCGGTCCCATGCACTTGCTTGACGGACAGCAGCCAACCACGCCCTTGCGCCCCAGACTGACGAGCAGGCACTCCTACATCGAGCGCCAGCGAGTCTGCATGACGGCGCGTGCCGAAAAAATGTCGAACGCCGTCGCGCGCGGACGCGAAGGCAGGAACCGTGATGACCGCTGCCCTCATGGCCATACTCCGCTGAGACTACTCACCCCCACAGACCTGTCGGCTCAGTCGACCTGCTTGCGCAGGAACGTGGGCACATCCCACTCATCATCAGCGGCCGCCGCAACTCGCTCCATCGACTCTCTTCCCTCTCCCATACGCCGCAAGAAGGTCGGACGGTCGAGATCTTTGAAGGGCCGCTCCGCATACGATCGTTCTCCCATCGTCTGACCGGCACCGGCCGTCGCCGGTTGCCCGGTGCGTGAAGTCCGAGCCGCAGCCACGGGTATCGTAGCATGCTGCTCCTCCCGTTCAAACCCTGTGGCAATCACCGTCACGACCATGTCGTCGCCCATATCTGGGTTGATCACCTGTCCGACAATGATATTCGCTTCAGGATCGGCTGTCTGCTGGACAATCGTAGCCGCTTCCTCGATCTCGTGCAGCGACATGTTGGGTCCGCCGGTAATATTCAACAACACACCGCGCGCGCCCTCCACGCTGCCTTCCTCCAACAACGGACTACAAATTGCCTTCTGCGCCGCTTCGATCGCCCGATTCGTCCCGCGCGCCACGCCCATCCCCATCACAGCGCGACCCGTATGCGACATCACGGTGCGGACATCGGCAAAATCCACGTTCACATGGCCGGTGGTCGTAATCACATCCGCAATCCCTTGAATGGCCTGTCGGAGGACGTCATCGGCCACCTTGAAGGCTTCGAGCAGAGGCGTCGCCTTGTCGACGATGCCAAGCAATCGCTGATTCGGGATCACGAGCAAGGTATCTACATGACGACGGAGATCGCGAATCCCTTCATCCGCATAAATCATCCGGCGATGACCTTCGTATGAAAAAGGCTTCGTCACGACCCCGACCGTCAAGATGCCGAGTTCGCGCGCGATGCTCGCCACGATCGGCGCGGCACCCGTCCCGGTTCCGCCGCCCAGGCCCGCGGTCACAAACACCATGTCCGCGCCTTCAAGAGCTTCGATGATCTTGTCGGAATCTTCGAGCGCGGCNNACACCATGTCCGCGCCTTCAAGACACTCCCGAATCTGATCTTTGCTTTCTAACGCCGAGTCTTTTCCGACTTCCGGCTTCGCCCCAGCACCGAGCCCCCTGGTCCGCTCAGGACCCAGTTGCACCTTATACGACGCCCGCGACCGATCCAATGCCTGCAAATCAGTATTGGCCGCGATGAAATCGACCCGTGCCAATCCGGACGTGATCATAGTGTTAATGGCGTTGCACCCGGCGCCACCAACACCGATCACTTTGATCCGAATNNTCAAATGAAAACATCAAGACACCTCCCTTGGTAGAATCCGCGGGCGGTCGTCCGCCTCGCGTAATGGTTAAAAGAACTCGAACATCCAGGACTTCATACGATCGAACACCTTATGCAACGGCCGTCCGCTGCGCAGACCAGCCGTGGCCATCTCCTCGGCATGGTGCCGGGCATGGAGCAACAGGCCAACACCCGTGGCATGCATGGGATTACTGACGATGTCACGAAGCCCTCCAAGCCCACTGGGCGCGCCGCGGCGAGCCGGGAGATTCAAGACCTGCTCTGCCGCGTCAGGCATCCCTTCCAACAACGACGTTCCGCCTGTAATCACCGCCCCCGCCCCCAACATGCCCTCATAGCCGGCGCGCGTGATTTCCCGACGAACCAGCTCGAATATTTCTTCGACCCTCGGCTCAAGAATCTCGGCAATGTCACGGCGCGAAAACGTCCGTGCGGGACGGTCCCCAACCGACGGGACCTCCACCGTTTCATGGCCCTGCACCAATCCTGTGCGAGCGATCCCGCGCTGCAGTTTGATCTTCTCGGCTTCGGTCTGAGAGGTCAGTAACCCGATTGCAAGATCCTTCGTCAGGANNCCCGCCGATCGGCAAGACCGCGGAGTGCCGGATACTCCCATCGAGGAAAATCGCAAGATCGGTCGTCCCACCACCGAGATCGACCATGACAACCCCCAGCTCGCGCTCTTCCTGGCTGAGGACGGCCTCACTGGAAGCCAAGGGCTGCAGCACGATATCCACGACATCGAGCCCCGCGCGATTGACACACTTGATGATGTTCTGCGCTGAAGTCACGGCGCCGGTAATCACATGTACGTTGACTTCGAGACGGTTTCCGGACAGACCCAACGGCTCCCGAACCCCCTCTTGCCCGTCCACCATGAATTCCCGAGGCAGCACATGAAGAATCCTTCGTTCATGGGGGATGACCGCCAGAGTCCGCGCGCTCTCGATCGCACGCTGGATGTCTTCCCGCGTAACTTCTGCCTTTTTGAGCGCCACGACCCCCTTGCAGTTCTCCGCGGAGATGTGACTGCCGGCGATGCCGGTATAGACGGAATTGATCTGGACCGCCGCCATCAGCTCGGCTTCCTCGACCGCCTTTTTGATCGATTCCACGGTACTCTCGATATCAACCACGACGCCTTTACGGAGCCCTCGCGACGGGCTGGATCCGACCCCGATGATGTTGAGCGTCCCCTCATCGGTGACTTCCGAAACTATGGCGCAGATCTTCGTGGTCCCGATGTCCAACCCCACAAGAATCTGATCACGCTTCGGCACAGCCCTCACATCCTTTCTCGCACAATGACACGGTTGTCGTAGCGCAGATCGATCTCGGTCACTTCGCGCTTCCGACCATCGAATGAGGCAGCTTTGAATGACGGTTTCACTTTCTGGAACCGCTCCCACTGGTCAACCAGGGAATCGTCACCAAACTGGAATCGCACCCCATTGGCTGACGCCACCACATTTGCGGGATTCGCGAGATCCACTTCAACCCGCCCGTCGAGGGTATTGGCGATGAGCTTGGCCAGCACGACCCCGGACTGAACCGCGTTGCGGATACGTGCCTCGCCGTGCTGAAGGGGCTGAGGCTCCAGCCCAGTCAACAATGGCAGGGTCTGGTCATCCTGCCTGCCCAACTTGGCAAGGAGGTATCCGCTCTCATCACTCAACCAATGGTCCACGCCCGTCCGAATAATGGCAGCCGGCGTGCGTTCTAATACGGTGATACGCAGCAGATGCGGTGGCCTACGTTCGACCGTCGCCTCCTTGATCCAGGCATGCGTCCTCACTCGCTCGGCAAGAAACGCTGTACTGACTTGATGGATCCCCATGCCGGGCTTCAAGACGAGCCGCTCCAACACTTCCGGCTCCGTCACGTGATGAAGACCCTCAACCTCTACCTCGCGGATTTCCAGCCAGCCCTGAAGGACCGGCCCCATCTCTCGCGTGACCATGGTCAACCCCCAAACCAACACCGCAAGACCGACGATCCATTGCCCCACGCGCAGCGCACGTCGTCCCCGCGAAAAGAGTCTCTCTCGACGCGCCTGTTGCCACTGATCCGAGACCTGACTGGCACGCGCGCCCTTCCATTGATTCAGCCGAGGGCCGACTGCACGCACCGCTCGCTTTCGCAACAACGCCTTCATGGTATGCTCCCATCCGCCGAGGGACGGTCGGGGCGGGCTGCGCGAACGAGTGCGGACTCGAGAATCCGTTCGGTCAGCTCGTCATAGTCAATCTCAGCCTGCGCCGCCGCCATCGGCAGTAAACTTGTTTCGGTCATGCCCGGCGCCGTATTAATCTCCAACACAACAGGACGGCCACGCGGGGTGATACGGAAATCGACTCGGGCCGCACCTTCACAGCCCAGCACCTCATAGGTGCGTAGCGCCAACGTCCGGATCTGCTGGGTCACTCCAGCGGTCAAGGGCGCAGGACAGAGATACTGCGTTTTCCCCTTTTCATACTTCGCCGCAAAATCGTAAAAGCCGTCCGGCGCAACAATTTCCACGGCAGGGAGCACCAATGGAGAAACATTGCACCTCCCGATGATCGACACCGTGACCTCATGCCCCGGAATGTAGGCCTCGACCAGCGCCACCACGTCATAGCGATGGGCCAGGGCTAGGGCGTCACGCCATTGCGCAGGCTTTCGCACGATGGTGACGCCGATGGTGGACCCTTGCGACGCAGGCTTCACTACGACGGGCCAGCACAATTTCGCCGCCCGCATCACGGCGGCGCGTAAGACCTTCTCCCCGCGCTTCACGACCGTGCCGGCCGGCACAGGAATGTGCGCTGAGGCCAAGAGCGTTTTCGTGGTGACTTTATGCATGCCGACCGCACTGGCTTGGATGCCGGATCCGGTGTAAGGAATGCCCAGGGTTTCCAGAAATCCTTGAATCGCGCCGTCTTCCCCGCCTGGTCCGTGCAACGCGAGAAACGCCAGGGCGATCTTCTGATCGTGCAAATCCTGAGAGAGCGTTGGCCCGACATCGATGGCCACAGCGTTGTAGCCGCGGCGAACCAGCGACCGATGGACCGCGGCGCCCGTCCGGAGCGACACATCGCGCTCAGCCGATTGTCCACCCATCAACACCCCGATGCGGGCACGGGTCAGAAGGGGTCGCTCTGTCTGACGAGGCTGACTCATACCGCTACGGCTCTCCTACGATTTTGAGTTCAAGATCTAACCCCACACCCGCCCGACGACGAAGCGCGCTGCGGACCTTCCCAATCAGCGCCATCACATCCGCCGCGCGCGCCTGCCCCCGGTTCACTATGAAGTTGGCATGCTTCATCGATACTTCCGCATCGCCGACGCGTGTCCCCTTGAGGCCGGACGCCTCAATCAATTGGCCAGCGGACTCGTTCGGAGGGTTCTTGAATACACAACCTGCGCTCGGCATCGCGAGCGGCTGCGTGTCCCGTCGATAGTGGAGGTAGTCCTTGACCACCCGCTCAATCTCCGATCGGACCCCTTGCTTCAACTGAACCCACACCCCCACGACGATGCCGCGTGGCAGCAAAGCCCGTCGATACTCGAACCTCACCTGGGCTGCCTCCACGTCCACGACCTGGCCTTTCATATTCACCATGCGAACGGCCTTGATCGAATCCTTCATTTCTCCGAGCTTCGTACCGGCGTTCATCACCACACAGCCGGCCACCGTCCCGGGAATTCCCGCCGCCCATTCCAATCCTGCAAGGGAGTGACGGATGGCGTACCCAATCAACGTCGGCATCCCGACTCCCCCTTCGGCATACAGAACTGCCCCCGGTTCCTCTTTGATGGCCCGCAACCGCACCAGACTGACCACGATGCCGCGGATTCCCCCATCCCGGATGAGCAGATTCGTCCCACCCAGGATGAACAACGGAACCTTGCGTGCACGCGCCTGCTGGACCACCAGACAGACATCCTCAATATCAGCCGGTTCAACCACGACATCCGCCGGCCCTCCGATCTTGAACGAGGTGTACTCTCGCAACGGAGCCTGGAAGGACACGGATCCCCGGAGACCTGCCACCGCAGCCCGCACGTCTGCCTGCGTAAATCCCGCATGCACTCTCGCCGCTGTCGTGACACGCCGACCTCCTCGTTTCATGGCATCATGCGGTGGGGGTCAATCGGGCCAACAATCCAATCCCCGTCTTCCAAATATCCCCCGCCCCTAATGTGATGACGAGATCACCCGATTTCAGAAGGGGCAGCACCTGATCCACCAACATGTCTTTTTGTTCCACAAAGGTCACAGACGGATGGCCCGCCGCACGAACAATGTCGGCCAACTTGGCTCCGGACACCCCGGGAATCGGCTGCTCGCCTGCCGCATAGATTTCCGTCAAGAACAGCAGGTCTGATTGGTCGAACGCCTTCGCAAAATCCTCCAACACGTCCCGCGTCCTGGTATAGCGATGCGGCTGAAACAGCACCACCAACCGCCTGTCCCCCCAGCCTTGCTTCGCCGCGGCCAGGGTGGCCTTGATCTCGGTCGGATGATGCCCGTAATCGTCCACGACCATGATCCCATTGGCTTCCCCTCGCAGATGAAAACGACGCTCGACTCCCGTGTAGGCCGCTAGCGCTTTCCTGATGAGGTCCACCGGCACATCCAATTCGATGCCGATCGCAATCGCCACGAGCGCGTTGGAGACATTGTGTCGGCCGGGCACCGCCAGACGGAACGGGCCCAGACTGCGCCCACGGAACTGCGCCCGAAACTCGGCGCCCCATTGGTTCAAGCTGATCTCTGTCGCAAAGAAGTCCGGCATGACACCCTCGCGCTCACGGAGCCCGTAGGTCTGATAGCGTTTCACGATGCTCGGGAACAGCGCCCTGAGCCGATCATCGTCGGCACACAACACAGCCAATCCATAGAACGGCACCTTATTGATAAACTCGAGGAAGCACTCGTTGATGCGCTCCATGCTGCCGTAGTGATCGAGATGTTCCCGATCGAGATTCGTGACCGCAGCGATGGTCGGAGACAGACGGAGAAACGACCCGTCGCTCTCATCGGCTTCCGCCACGAGGAGATCGCCTCGACCAAGACGGGCATGACTCCCCAGCGCATTCACTTTGCCCCCGATCACCATCGTCGGATCCAACCCCCCCTGCGCCAGCACATTGGCCACCATCGATGTCGTCGTGGTTTTTCCATGAGCGCCGGCAATGGCGACCCCGAATTTCAGTCGCATCAGCTCCGCTAACATCTCGGCCCGAGGAATCACGGGAATCTGCTTGGCCTTGGCTGCCACAACCTCGGGGTTCTGTGCCGACACGGCGGAAGAGATGACGACCACTTGGGCCTCCCCCACATTCGATTCCTGATGGCCGACAAAGATGCGTCCGCCGAGCTCTTCCAATCTCCGCGTGGTATCGGAAGCCTGCAAGTCTGAGCCCGTCACTTTGTACCCCAGCGTCAACAGCACCTCGGCGATGCCGCTCATCCCTGATCCCCCGATTCCGACTAAATGAATCTGTTGCGTCTTGCGAAACATCGGCGCTCGCCTTACTCCACCGACCGGTGGATACGAATGTGATTTCTGTCCGCGTTGCCCTGCACTATTAGGCTCCTGCCGCTCCAACAGACCGGTTGACATCATGATGGCCCTCCATGAGTGCGTAGCATTCGCGGACAATCACCTCGGCCGCATCGGTTCGCCTCATCGCTAGGCTTGCCTCACCCATCACCCGCAACCGCTCCGGATCCCTGAGAATGGTTGCCACCGTGCGAACCAACATGGGTCCTGTGAGTGCTGATTGCGGAAGCACCACGGCAGCCCCGGCTGCTTCCATCACCTTGGCATTCCGCATCTGATGGTCGTAGATGGCGGACGGTAGCGGGATGAGGATGGCCGGCTTTCCGCATGTCGTGAGCTCCGCCACCGTCATGGCACCGGCTCTCGCCACCACGAGATCCGCCTGCCGTAATGCCGCAGGCATGTCATAGAGAAACGGCATGACTTGCGACTCGATGTCGGCACGACGATAAGCCTCGGCTACCCGAGCATAGTCAGACTCGCCGGTCTGATGGGTCACCGTGAGATCTGGCAGCTGCGTCGTCAGTTCTGGCAATCCTTCCATCACCGCTGTATTCATCACCTTCGCACCCTGGCTCCCGCCGAAAATCAGGAGATGGAACGGTCCTGACTTCTTCTGGCTCTGCTGAATACCCTCCAGGAACGCCTTGCGGATCGGGGTCCCCACCACACGCACCTTTGAACGATTGAACGAGTCAGCCGCCGACTCGAATGCGAGAAACACGCGTTGGGCGAACGGCCCCACCGCTTTGTTGGCCATGCCGGGATTCGCATTCGGCTCAAGAATCACGCGCGTCACCCCGGTCAATGCTGCAGCAAGAAGCATCATGGGACTCGTATACCCGCCGACCCCGATCACCAGATCCGCCCGTCTGGTTCGTAGTATCCTCCGGCACTGCCACAAACTGACCGGCAGCGCGCACAACCCTTTCACCGCCCCGAACAGCCCCTTGCCCATCACCGGCTTGGCGCTGATCAAAGCCAGGTCGAATCCCTCGTGGGCAAGCACGTTCGATTCAAGTCCACGCGCCGTGCCCACGAAGAGCACCTTGGTCGTGGGATCGCGCCGGAGAAACTCTCGCGCCAATGCCACAGCCGGATAGAGATGGCCACCGGTTCCTCCCGCTGCAATGACGATCGTCATTCGTGCTCCGACCCACCACGTCCACCCCGAGACCCACCGGCATGCCGGTCGCGAGAAATGCTGAGCAGGATCCCCACACCGATCAGACTGACTACCAGCGACGACCCTCCGTAGCTGACGAACGGCAAGGTGAGCCCTTTCGTCGGTAAGAGCCCGGTCACCACCGCCGCATTCACCAATGCCTGGCCGCCGATCAACAAGGTAATGCCCATGCCCAGGTAACGGCCGAACGGCATCCGCGCGCGCGCGGCGATCTGAAANNACACAAAAAATGCAAACAGCAGGGTCACGGTGGCGGTCCCGATGAGCCCCAGTTCTTCGCCGACCAGCGCCAAGACAAAATCTGTATGCGCCTCCGGGAGGAAGTAGAGCTTCTGTTTGCCCTCGCCCAATCCCACCCCGAACGGACCGCCGCTGCCGAAGGACAAGAAGGATTGCGTGATTTGGAACCCGGCGTCCGAGGCATCCTTCCATGGAGCAAGAAACGTCATGAGCCGTTGGCGTCGATAACTGGAACCAAGGACCAGCACCAGCACGACCGGAATCGCGCAGAGGCCTAAGGCCAAGAGATGGGAAACGCGCGCCCCAGCGAGGAAACACATCCCGACCGTCACCAGTCCGAGCACCACAACCGTCCCAAGATCCGGCTCGAGCAGCACCAGTCCGCTCAGCAGTCCAATCACAATCAGGGCCGGCAGAAGACCATCGCGAAACAACGTGATCTTGTCCCCTTTTTTCGCCAAATACGCCGCCATATAGATGACCGCCACGAGCTTGACCATTTCCGCCGGCTGAACCGAGATGGGCCCCCACCGCAACCAGCGCCGCGCCCCCTTGGCCGCCACACCGAGCGACGGCACCAGCACCATGACGAGCAGCAACAACATGCAGGCCAACATCGGGATGGAGAGCTTCTTCCAGAATGTGTAATCGAGTCGCGACGTGAGATGCATCAATAGAAAGCCGAACGCGAGCCAGGCGATCTGTCGCTTCAGAAAAAACCCGGAATCCTGAAACCGATTGCCCGCCACAATAGCGCTCGCGCTGAACACCATGACGAGGCCCACTAACGCCAGGATCATGGTGACCGCCAGGAGCGTGTGGTCCGCCGCCACTCGTTGCTTGCCCGCTCGTTGGCTGGCCTGGGACCATGGGAGCGCCAGAGTTCCCGCTGATCGATGCGCCATTGCTCAGAACCGCCCCTCCCTCGCCTTGCACGTTACGCCGGTAAGGCATGAACCAATGCCTTGAATTGACGGCCACGGTCTTGATAGTCCGCAAACATGTCGAAGCTGGCACAGGCCGGGGACAACAACACGACATCTCCTTGCGAGGCCTCCTGCGCCGCAAGATCCACGGCGTCCCGCAAGGTGGCCGCCTCGGTCATCCTGGCGACACCCTCCCAAGCCTGTCGGAGAAGCGGCGCCGCTTCTCCGATCAGAATCACACGCGTGACCCGCCGACTGACCACCTGAGCGAGTCGCGAAAAGTCGCCACCCTTATCCCGTCCGCCGGCAATGAGCCAAATCGGTTGATCGATGCTCTCCAGCGCTTTGAGCGTGGCGTCGACATTCGTACCCTTCGAATCGTTCACAAATCGGACCCCTCGACGCTCGCGGACAATTTCAAGGGCATGCTCGAGTCCGGGGAACGTCGCGAGGACGCGACGAATCGCATCGAGAGGACAGCCGCACAGTACGGCATAGGTCGCGGCCGCCATGACGTTCTCCACATTGTGGTTGCCGATGATGCGGATCTCGCTTCGACGACAAATCTCCTGCCGTACACCGGTCACCGTCGTCACGATCCGGTCGCCCTCGAGGTAGGTTCCCCCAGACAAATTAGCGCCGATCGTCGACGCGGTCGTAAACCCCAGGCGTTTCGCACAAACACGATGTCGCAGGGTGGCCACACGGTCATCGTCAAGGTTGAACAGGGCAAAATCAGACGCGGTTTGATTCTCAAAGATCCGCTGTTTAGCCCCGACGTATTCATCCAGCGACTCATATCGATCCTGGTGATCGACCGTCACATTGAGCAAGGCGGCGATCCAGGGATGGAACCGATCGATCGTTTCAAGCTGAAAACTAGAGACCTCCACGACGAGATAGTCATACGGACTCGGCTCCCCTGCCTGGCTGGCGCGAAGGTCTTCCACCGCCGCTTCGCTCAAGGCGGTGCCCAAATTGCCGCCGACAAACGCCCGCTTGCCGCTCTCGGCGAGAAACTTGCCGATCAAAGTCACGGTGGTGCTCNNGTGCTCTTGCCGTTGGTACCGGTAATCGCAAGGAGCGGGCTCTGGAGAAACTGCGAGGCCAACTCCAATTCGCCGATCACCTTCACCCCGCGCCGACGCACCACTTCGAGCGAGGCCAGTCGATAGGGCACTCCGGGGCTGATTACCACTAGGTCCGTTTCGTCGAGCGACGATTCGTACCGCGCCCCGACGGTCACACCGACGTGATCGCGGTCGATGGCGCCCAAGACCGCCGTCAGTTCCGCCGGTTCTTTGCGATCGGCTACCGTGACACGTGCTCCCGCCGCCTGAAGCAACCGGCAAGCCGCCACGCCACTTCTAGCAAGTCCCATTACCGTGACACGTGCTCCCGCAAGTTCCACAGCCGCTTCTCCCACCATGCCATCACCGAAGCTTTAAGGTGCTCAGACTCAACAAGGCCAATAGGATGGCGATGATCCACAAGCGCACCACAACTTTAGGCTCCTCCCACCCTTTCATCTCAAAATGATGATGGATGGGCGCCATGAGAAAAATGCGTTTCCCGCGCGCCTTGAACGAGATCACCTGAAAAATGACCGAGACTGCTTCAATCACAAAAACTCCGCCAACCATCAGGAGCAGCAGCTCGTGCTTGCTGATCACCGCGACCGTGCCCAGCGCCGCTCCCAGCGGAAGCGAGCCCACGTCCCCCATGAACACGGAAGCTGGATAGGTGTTGAACCACAAAAATCCCAGACTCGCTCCCAAGATGGCGGCAGTGAACACCGCGAGCTCACCCGCGCCTTCGATGTGCTGAATGAGCAGATAGTCCGACATGAGTCGATGGCCGGCGACATAAGCCACAATCGTATAGGCCAATGCCGCGATCATGACCGGTCCGATCGCGAGCCCATCGAGCCCATCGGTCAGATTGACGGCATTGGAACTCCCGACAATAACCAGTACGGCAAAGGCGACATACAACCAACCGAGATCCGGAACGACGTTCTTGAAAAACGGGATGCTGAGCTTGGTCGTATAACCAGGCAGGAAATAAAGGACTAACGCAATCGCCAAGGCCAGCGCCACTTGCGCCGTGAACTTCTGCCCCGCCGACAACCCCTTCGATTGGGCCTTGATGAACTTAAGGTAGTCGTCGGCAAATCCAATCGCCCCAAATCCCACCATGGCGACGAGAACAAGCCAAACATAGGGCTTCGCTATATCGGCCCAGAGGAGCGTCGAGAGGACCACGGCGAAGAGGATGAGAATCCCGCCCATGGTGGGCGTGCCGCTCTTCGCCAGGTGACTTTTGGGTCCGTCGCCGCGAATCTGCTGCCCCAGCTTCATGGCTTGTAACTTCCTGATCACCCGCGGGGCCAACACAAAGGCGACCAAGAATGCCGTTACGGCCGCATAGATGATCCGGAAGCTCAAATACCGAAAGACGTTCAGGAACGAATAGTCCGTATGAAACGGATATAGCCAGTTGTAGAGCATGCCGTCTTTACCTTAAAAATGAGCCTGTCCGCCTGACCGTCCCTAGCCCTGGAGTGGTGCCGACTCCTTACGATGCCTGCTTGATGACTGCCCTCATCCCCGTCAGAGCCTGCACAACCTGCTCCATTTTCATGCCGCGAGAGGCCTTCACCAACACCACGTCACCCTGCCGCACAATCCTCTTGAGGTGATCAGCCGCAGTAGCCGCATCGACCACTTCGTCGATCCGCGAACCCGCCATCCCGCCCTGTCGGGCTCCTTCCGCAATGTCCCGACCCAACGTCCCGCAGACGATCAGCCGCGACAACCCCTGCGTGGCAAGAAACTGTCCAACGTCCCGGTGCATCTGGCCTGTCTCAGGGCCGAGTTCAAGCATGTCTCCCAACACAGCAATCCGTTCGCGTGCAGGACTCCACTGTGCCAGCAATTGGAGCGCCGCTTTCATCGAAGCGGGGTTGGCGTTGTAGCAATCGTTAACGATATGGACGCCATGATGGGTCACCACCTGCGACCGCATCGCGGCAGGACGGAATCGGCCCAGCCCTTGGGCAATCATCGAACCGGACAGGTTCAACGCAGCACCCACCGCCGCGGCGGCGAGCGCATTGGTGACGTTGTGGGTACCATGCACCTTGATTCGAACAATCGTGGGGCGGCTCTTTCCAGGGAGGTGCAAGCGAAAGGTCGTCCCTTGGCGCACATCGGACGTGACCCCGCTCGCGCGAACATCGGCCATCTCAGAAAATCCGAACGACATGACGCGGCATTGTGCGCGCGCAGCGAGGTAGTCAAAGTAGGGATCGTCGGCGTTCAAAATCGCCGTGCCATCGGACGGAAGCATATCCAACAATTCCGCCTTGGCTTGCGCCGATCCTTCCATGCTGCCGAAGAACTCGAGATGATCGGGGCCAATATTGGTAATCAACCCGATCGTGGGCCTGACAATCTCACAGAGCCTGGTCGTCTGCCCCTGCTGATCCACCCCCATCTCAATGACGGCCGCTTGATGTCGATCCGTGAGCCGAAACAGGGTATACGGCACGCCGACCCGATTGTTGAAATTCCCCTCGGTCTTCAACACCGGCCAACGCTGAGCCAACACTGCCGCCACCATATCTTTCGTCGTCGTTTTGCCGTTGCTCCCGGTCACCGCCACGACGGGGATATGGAACCGACTGCGATGATGGGTCGCCAATTGTTGGTAGGCAAACAGAGGATCACGCACTCCGAAGAGAAAGGGTGCAGGTCGGCTGTCAATCCGGCGTACCGCTGCGGAGCTTGGAGGAAGGCGATATTCATCGTGAACGATGGCTCCCACTGCGCCCTGAGCAAGTATGGCCGGCACAAACTCATGCCCGTCGTACCGATCGCCCCTGAGTGCCACAAACAGATCACCGCGGCGAACCAATCGGGAATCCGTGATGATCTGTCTGATCCGATCCTTCCCCGATAACGAATCCTGTCCCGCGAGAACTTTCACGCTGATGACTTCTCGTAACTCTTCGACCGTAAAGAGTCCCATCAATTCCTCATCCTGCGCGATCCCAGCCGTGGCCTGGACTTTCACGCGCAATTCCGCAATTGCTGAATCGCCTCGCGAGCCACCTCACGATCGTCAAAATGAAACTTCTTGGTGCCGATGATTTGATAATCTTCATGCCCCTTGCCGGCAATGAGCACCATATCGTCGCAATGCGCCTCGCGGATGGCGGCGCCGATCGCCTCTCGACGGTCCGGCACCAAGTGATACTGCACATGACTGCGGCGCGCTAGCGCATCGCGCACGCCGACCTCTACCTCACGCAGGATTGTCATCGGGTCCTCGGTTCGAGGGTTATCGGAGGTCAGGACCACCACGTCACTGTATTCCACGGCGGCGCTACCCATCTTCGGCCGCTTCCCTCGATCCCGATCACCACCGCAGCCGAACACTGTAATGATCCGCCCGGTCTTCAACGCTTGGGCTGTCGTCAGCAAACGGAGGAGTGCATCTTCCGTGTGGGCATAATCGACGACGACGGAAAAATCTTGCCCGGAAGAGACCCGCTCGAAGCGACCTGGGACATTGGCGATATGGGCGGTCGCTTCGCAGACCTGATCCGACGTCGCCCCTTCATGCAGCGCTACCCCAATCGCCCCCAGCAAGTTGTAGACGTTGTGCTCCCCGACCAATCGGCTCTCGACGGTAAACGAGCCTGCGGGAGTCGCCGCAGTAAAGGTGGTCCCGGTAAGCGAGAGGCGCACTCGTTCCGCTTTGAGATCGGCCTGGTTCTGAATGGCATAACCCCAGACTGGCACAGGACAGGCTGCCCGGATCGCGTCCCCGCGGGGATCGTCCACATTGACGAGGGCGCGCTTACCGATTTTCTGCCCCCCGGCCAGTCCGGTAAACAGTCGCAACTTCGCCTCAAAGTACTCATCCATCGTGTGATGAAAATCGAGATGATCCTGCGTGAGGTTCGTGAAGACCGCCACGTCATACTCGCAGCCCGAGGTCCGGTCTAACGCGAGAGCGTGGGACGACACTTCCATAACTGTGGCGGTGAGTCCGCTTTCGACCATCTTTGCTAAGAGTGCTTGAAGGTCGAGTGCGCCGGGCGTCGTGTGAGAGGCAGGAAGCGTCTCCTGCCCGATCTGGTACCCCACCGTGCCGATTAACCCCACCCGTCGGCCAACCCCTTCCAGTAACGCTTTACAGAGATACGTGGTCGTCGTCTTCCCATTCGTGCCCGTCACGCCAATCATCTTGAGACGGGCGGATGGATCTCCATGAAACCGGCTGCCGAGAAGACCGAGCGCCTTGCGCGAATCAGCCACCAGCACGAATGGTAACGGCCCTGATGCCACAGGCGCCTGCGCGATCACCGCAATCGCTCCGGCCTTGATGGCCTGCTCGACAAATCCGTGACCATCAACGCGCTCACCCTTGACGGCGACAAAGAGGCTCCCGGCCGTCACGGCCCGCGAGTCGTCCGTGATCGCATGCACCCGACGGCTCACATCGCCTCGCTGCTCCAGAATCTCGACCTGCCCACGGAGCGCCGCGAGCAACTGCGTGACGGTGATGGGATCCCGCGCCATAGCCTCTTAGTAGTCCTTCATCGCCAGTGCGATTTTCACGGTGTCCTCCCTGGACACACCAAGATAGTTGAGCACCTGCTCCCCGACCTGCCGAAAGACGGGTGCCGCCACGGCCCCGCCCCAGGCTTCGCCTTGAGGTTCATCAAGGACCACGATCATTGCCAGCCGCGGAGATTCTGCCGGCACATACCCGACAAATGACCCGACAAACTCCGTGGAAGAATAGGCGCCGGTGCGAGGATCGATTTTTTGTGCGGTTCCGGTTTTGCCCGCCACGCGGAATCCAGGAATAGCCGCCTTTGCCCCCGTCCCACTCGTCACGACACCTTCCAACATCGTCGTCATCGTCCGGGCCGTGTCCGGTGACACGACTCGCCGCTTTACTTGTGGTAGTACTTCCTTGAGCACGCGACCTTTCTGATCGCGAACCTCGGACACCACATAGGGCTTCATCATCACGCCCCCATTGGCGAGGGTTGCCACCGCCGACACCATCTGAAGGGGCGTTACCCCGACCTCCTGTCCCATCGAAATTGACGCCAGCGACCGACGGCCCCAATCTTTGGGAGCCTTCAAGAGTCCGTTCACTTCGCCCGGCAGGTCGATCTCCGTACGTTGGCCGAATCCGAACGCTTGGAGATAGCGATAGAGGCGCTGCTCGCCGAGAGCCATTCCGGTTTTAGCGGCGCCGATGTTGCTGGATTTTTGAATCACTTCAGAAAACGTCATCCACCCCAGCTTGTCATGGTCATGAATGGTCGTATTCGCGATCACCATATGGCCGTTTTCACCGAAGACCATGGAACCGGGCGTCATCACTTTTTCCTCAAGCGCCGCGGCCGCAACCACCACTTTCATGGTCGACCCAGGCTCGTACGTATCCGTCAGAGCACGATTGCGCCACCGATCGGGCGTCAACGCGGCGACGACATTCGGATCGAACCGTGGACTGACGGCCATCGCGAGAATCGCACCCGATTGTGGCTCCATGACGATGATCGTTCCGGACTTGGCATGGGTATGAGTGACGGCCTCTTCGAGTTCTTTTTCTGCAATGTATTGGATGACCTCATCGACGGTCAGTGTGAGGGCATGTCCCGACGTAGGCACTTGCTCCGCCAAACCCTTGGGAAAAACCGTGCGGCCTAACGCATCGCGCTGCAATACGGTGACGCGCTTCTCTCCATGCAGGTGTGAATCATATCGGCGCTCGAGCCCTTCGAGTCCTTGCCCATCCATCCCGGAAAATCCGAGGACATGGGCCAGCAACGGGCCCTTGGGATAAAATCGTCGTCCCTCCATCACCACACCGATGCCATCCAACGACAACTGCTCCAACCGACGACCTTGCTCAGGCTCGACCTTTCGAGCCAACCACACGAAGCTCTTGTCTTGCCGAAGCTTTCTCTCAATCTCACCGCTTCGAATATGGAGCACCGGAGAAAGATGACGCGCGACGGTCGACGGGCTCTCCAGCAATGTCGGTACGCCGAACACGGATGGCACCTCCACATTCATCGCAAGCACTTTGCCGTGCCGATCCGACACCATGCCCCTGGCTCCCTCGAAGGACACGGTCTTTTGATGTTGCCGATCGGCCTTAGCCGTGAGTTCTGCCGCTTGAAGCACTTGGAGCGTGACCAGCCGAAACAGAATGATGCTGAACCCACAGAGGAGCAGGAGCAGCATTACATAGCGACGACTGCGAAAAGGGCCGGCAGTCACTCGCTCACCCTCCCAGTTGAGACATGCCTCGCCAGACGGACTTGCTCCACGGATGGGAGTGGCAGGCTCGGAGCCTCTCCCGGCTGATGCACCATCAGCACTTGGCCCTGCTGCGGCGGAACCAGCCCCAACTTTTCCATCGCCACCTTCGCGATCCGCTCCGGAGCCGACAGCGCAGAAAACTTCACTTGCAATTGATCCCTCTCTCGCTCTAGCAAGACTTTCTGGGTCTTCAATCGTTCGATCTGATAACCCAACCGAACGACATCAACACGTTCCCACACAAACACGAAGACCAAGATCACACCGGCTACAATCGTCAATGTCTTCATGAATGATCCTCCTTGGATACCCGCTGAGCAGCCCGCAGCTTGGCACTGCGGGATCGAGGATTCCGGTCCGATTCTTCCCTGGAGGGAACCTGTGGCTTCTTGGTGAGCACCACCAAGGAAGGATCGTCTTTGCCGGAAAGCGCCCGCAACGTGTGCTTCACAATCCGATCTTCCAGCGAATGGAATGAAATCACACAGACGCGGCCGCCTGGAGACAACACATCTACCGCATCGCGCAACGCCGGTTCGAGACAATCAAGCTCCTGATTCACTGCAATGCGAAAGGCTTGGAACGTGCGTGTGGCACAGTGCAGACGACCATGCCGATAATTCGCCGGAACAGCCCCCTCGATCACGGAGACCAACTCTTTCGTCGTTGCCAACGGATGGCGTTCACGCGCGCGGACAATGGCACGCGCGATTCGTCGAGAAAACCGCTCTTCGCCGAATTGAAAAATCGCGTCGGCCAACTGCGCTTCCGGCCATCGATTGATCAGGTCAGATGCGGTTCCGCTCATCGATTGATCCATACGCATGTCCAAGGGACCATCTCCTTGAAAGCTAAAGCCGCGAGTAGGTTCTTCCAACTGCGGGGACGAAACTCCAAGATCAAATAGGATTCCATCAACCCGGCCATAGCTACTGGCAGCAAGATGCTGTTTCAGATCCACAAAGTGACCATGGATAAGGAGTACGCGGGCGCCGAATCGTGCGAGCCTCGCTCGACTGGCTGCAATGGCCATCGCATCGCGATCAAGCCCGATAAGCCTGCTGTCAGGACCGCTCGCCTCAAGAAGTTTCTCAGCATGCCCACTATACCCCACCGTACAGTCAAGATAGGTTCGGCCATCCTCTCTAATGAGCCAAAATAGCACCTCTTCTGCCATGACCGGGATGTGTCGAGAAACCTCCATAATTTACTAATAGCCAAACTCACCCACTTTCTCCCACCCAGGCGCGCAGTATACACTCACTCAAAGACTTGTCAATAGGAAATTCATGGACTTATGAAGCTAGTAAGGCCTCTGTTTTCTCTAAAATCTTAGAGAGAGAAAGAGGCTGACGCGGAATGTCGGCACCCCTGTGGGGAAGGAGTATTCCCATTTTTTGGTTAATTCGAGCCGTTACGGGGAAAGCTTATGAGGCATCTGGAGGAAGGGAATCGCCCCCCCGGATGGGTTAAGCCCGCAGACCCAGGCCGCCAAGCGCTTGATGCCCACTCCACCCGGAACATGGAGAGTTAAACTACATCACCTCTTGACCGACACAGTGAGCCGCAGCATCACTCGTGATCATCGACATGAACATCCTTCTTGCGGAGAAGAATGGGCGGGGACGCAGCCGTAGGAGCCTGCCCGGCATTGACCTTTCTACTACGGCGTACGATGGCAGGCATCTGCTTTGTTCTCGGCCACGAAAAATCCTCACCGTATTCCANNCTCGTGACGAACGGCAATGTCGGGTAGGCTACTGGCCAATTGAACAATCCGTCAAGCGCACGAAGTTGGCGAGTTTCATTGACAAGGATTCAAGGCGGGTTGAAAATGGTTTTATGCGTTCGCTCACGATAACCAAGGCCCTCTGCGTGACCGTCCTCATGGGGGGAGTCGCCCTCATGTTCAGCGGTATCACCGTCGCCACTGCGTCAGCCGCATCACCGCTCTATTGGTGCCCCGATCAAAAATCTGATCGCCAATATTCATCGAAGCAAGGGCCAGGGTGCGTGCCGCTTACTGAGAAGAAAGAAACCCAGGCAGCAGAGCAAGAAGGGGAAACACCCACTAGCGACAAACTGCCTCGAGACTTCAAAGTCGAGAATCTGCAGGGTGACGTGTCGGCGTTTCTACGGGAGTACCGTCAGTTTCTCGACTGTTGCAAGACCAACCCCGACGAACTCCAGCGGGTCGAAAACCTGGGAGAGAAGGTCTCAGAACTCCTGGAATCCACACAAAGCCAACTCTCCAATTATTCGATGGCCTCGCGAGGGATTATGCTTCGAGAAATGATCCCTCCGGTTGCGAAGGCTAGGGCCGATCTCCGGACCTTACGCTCACGAACTGAACAGATCCGCGAAACATCCAACCAGCGAAATCAGGCCGAATTTGAAGAAGCCGGGCGTATGACCGGCGCGATTCTGGAAATGGAAGAATCGATCGACAAAGACATTCGTGCCCCCAAGCTGCCCGCGAGCGCCAAGACCGGAGTGGGTATTGGCGTCGCGCCGGCCGCAGGCCCAAGCATCGGGAAAACGCCGAAAACGGGGACGGCAATCGGAGTCGAAGGGCGTACGGGCCAGGATGTTGGGATGTCCCCGAGAAACAGTTCGGACATTGGGGGGAGCGGGCCGACGGGATTTGCCATCGGTGCCACGGGGAGGGCTGGTCCATCCGTCGGAGAGTCCACGCTCAACAATAATACCTCTTCATCCGTGGACTCATCGCTCCAACGGTCCACCGTGGGGTCAAGCATCTCCGACTCTTCGGTCGGCTCAAGCATGGCACCTTCCTCGGTCGGGTCCAGCCTCCAAGACTCGTCCGTTGGCTCCTCCTTTGGCGGCTCATCGGTTGGCTCCAGCCTGCAAGACCGTGCAACAGGCCCGCAGCAATAAGGCGCTTCTCCTAGCCCGCATTATTCATGANNGCGTACTCGTGCAGTACGGTGAGAGTCCGAGGGGCAAGCCCGCCGGCCGAAGGCCCGTCGTAGCAATGGATCGGCGGTTGCCGCAGAAGCGGTCATGAAAAATGCGGGCTAAACCCTCCGCCCCGCGATCAATTTATAGAAACAACTGCGGGCATCGGCTCCCACGTCTCGCCTGCATCCTTGCTGCAATACAATCCGCTCCCGTTCGTCCCAAGATAAAACAGTTTCGGATTGGTGGCGCTCTGCGCGAGAGACCGCACATTCAGGGTCGCCAACCCCTTATTCAGCGTAGTCCATGTATTCCCGCCGTCTTCGCTCCGATGAATGCCTTCCCGGCCACCCAGATAAATCACGCCCTTTCTCGTCCGATCCAAAACCATCGAAAATACCATTTGGTCCTGCAGGGACTGGCCGATGCGCACCCAGGACGTCGCCGCATCCGCCGACTTATAGAGTCCTTCGAGCGTCGAGGCATACACCGTGTCCGGCTCATAGGAATCGACCAGAATCGCCGTGACATTCAGCGCGCGTGACGATTTGATGATCGCCGGGGACACGAGTCCGTTATTCACTTTTTCCCAATGCCCGGCTTGATCGACTGATTTATAGGCACCGCCACTCGTGCCCGCATAGAGGATCGCCGGCCTCGTGGGGTCCAGGCCGAGTGTCACCACCATCAGCACTTCTTTCATGCCGTCCATCCGCTTTGTCCAACTGTCGCCCGCATTCGTGGTTTCAAACACGCCCATCGTCGTCGCGGCAAACAGGTGCGTGTTGTCCGCCGGATCGAAGATGAACTGATTGACCACGGAAGAGATCGTCGCATCGTCCAACCCAGCGCGCTGCGAGACCCAACGCTGCCCTCCATCGTAACTCTTGTACACCGCATCGCCTTTCGTACCGGCGTACACCGTGGCGGGGTAGGCCGGATCAATCGCCATCGAAATTACGCGCGAGTGGCTCATGCCATGTGACAAATTCGTCCAGGTCTGGCCCCCATCGCGCGTCTTATAGATGTAGTCGTTCGTCGCGACATAGATGATGTCAGGATTCTTCGGATGGAGCTGGATAACGACGATGGCATCGCTGCGATTGCAGCCGACGAGAGCCGTAGCAAAAAGAAGCAGAAGGGCAAGAGCGTATGTCATGCGTTGAACGTTGCAGAATCTATCCAGGATGCTCAAACAGGTCATCCAACAAGGCCGCAGGGAGAATCGAGCGCCGAGGCGTGCTGCCCTATGCACGTTGAGGTGCTCGATCGACTGAGAACGCGGTTGGGGGCCTGTTTCAGCATCCGGGGCTAGCGGTAATTGGTGAACTGTATATCAATTCCAAAATCTTTGCTCTTGAGAAACGCCATGGCCGCTTGGAGGTCATCCTTGCTCTTGCTCAGCACGCGCACTTGCTCGCCTTGAATCTGCGCTTGCACTTTCAATTTGGACTCCTTGATGGCCTTCGTCACCTCTTTCGCCTTGTCCGCCGCGATACCACTTTGAATCTTCGAGATCTGGCGCACCGTCCCACTCAGCGCAGGCTCCACGTTCCCATAGGTGAACGCCTTCAGCGAGACCCCGCGCTTCACACACTTGGTCTTGATAATGTCATTCACCGCGTTGAGCTTGTACTCATCGTCGGACACCAGGACCAGTTCCTTTTCCTTCTCCTTCAAGGTAATCTCCGTCTTCGAGTCTTTGAAGTCGAAGCGCTGCTTGACCTCCTTCGTCGCCTGATCAACGACATTCTTCATCTCTTGCATGTCCACTTCCGAGACCACATCGAACGAAAATTGCTCAGCCACAATCCCCTCCTCTTCTCACTTCACTCATTATATTTTCTACAGGAAACCCTCTTCGATATTCCAAGGGGTAGCCTGTTTGATCTCCCACTGCGCGCGTCCAACGAGGGTCTTCCGAGACCGCGCGTTGCGCGAGCACAGGAGATCAACAGGCCACCCCGCACGCCCTAGCAACATCCCCCACCGGGCAACTGCAAGCGCTTCTCCTCATCATGACGAATCGTCGTCTGCAGTCTTCCCGGCGAGCCGCCACCGGCCATCACCATGACCTCGCTACTGGTGAACGGACGCTTCAAGACCACATAGCCATACCACTGCACGATACTATCGCCCAAGACGATCACCGCGAGCAAGGCCACCACAGCCACCAGCCCTGCATCCAGGTACAAGACAAAGGCCTGCCCGCTGTCGGCGATGGATGAGGCCTTGGTCAGAAACATGCCGAACATCTCGTAGGACCCCATCAAGGTGACGGTCCCGACAAACAACATCGGTAACGCTGTGATCCACAGATATTGCGCCTTCCGCATCTTGATTAGCACCGTCGTCCCAATACAGAGTGCCAAGGTGCCGAGCAACTGATTCGCTGCACCGAACATCGGCCAGAGCGTCGAGATGCTGCCCGTGCCAATGAGATAGCCCCAGGCTCCCACCATCAGCCCGCTACTGATCACCACACCAGGCCACCAATTCATCCGCCGCAACGGAGGGTAGAAACGCCCGCCCATCTCCTGGATGAGATAGCGCCCCACACGCGTGCCTGTATCGATCGTCGTCAGAATAAACAATGCCTCGAACACCAGCGCAAACTGATACCAATAGGCCATCAATCCGGCCATACCAGGGAGCGCGGAAAAAATGGACGCCATGCCGACCGCGAGCGACACGGCCCCGCCAGGCCGGCCCGCCACATCCGCCTCGACGAGTTGCGAGAGCTCCTGAATCCGCGAGACAGGAAACCCCATCGAAACCAGCGCATCGGGGGAGAGCATCGTGTTGATCGCCAGATAATCACCGGGAATCAACACCGAGGCCGCAATCAATGCCATCACACCCACAAAACTTTCCAGCAACATCGCCCCGTAGCCAACCGTGGCTTGGGATTCCTGCTCGATCATCTTCGGCGTGGTCCCGGAAGAGACCAGCGAGTGAAAGCCCGACACGGCTCCGCAGGCAATGGTGATAAAGAGAAAGGGGAACAGCGTGCCAGGAATAACCGGTCCGCCTCCGCTTGCAAATATGGTGACACGCGGCATCTCNNTCACGCCCACTCCCAGCAACGCCACCACGCCAAGCTTCATAAAGGTGGAGAGATACCCGCGCGGCACCAGCAACATCCAACCAGGCAAGACAGACGCAAGAAACCCGTAGCCGGCCAGTCCCCACACCAACGTCGCACGCTCGAACTCGAACCACCTGGCCACCGGAGACTGAGCGACCACCCGCCCGACAATCACAGCCGCGACCAACAGCACTACACCGAGCAGGGAGACTTCCGCCACCTGACCAGGCCGAAACTTTTGAAGGTAGAAGCCCATGATGAAGCCGATGGGAATCGTCATCGCAATCGTGAAGGTGCCCCAGGAATTGCGATAGAGCGCGTTCACAACGGCAAAGCCCAGCCCGGCGAGCGCCACCACCACGATGAAGAGCACCGCCACCGCCGTCGCCGTGCCGGTAACAAGGCCGAGTTCATCGCGCGCAATTTCAGGAAGCGACCGACCATTCCGCCGCATCGACGCAACCAGGATGATGAAGTCCTGCACCGCCCCCGCCAGCACCGCGCCGATCACCAGCCAGAGGAAGCCGGGCAAGAATCCGAACTGCGCCGCCAACACTGGCCCAAGCAACGGCCCCGCTCCGGCAATCGCCGCGAAGTGGTGACCGAACAAGACGTATTTATTGGTGGGATGAAAATTGACGCCGTCGTTCAACCGCACCGCCGGCGTCACACGCTGATCGTTCAGCTCCACCACGCGCCGCGAAATCCAGCGGCCGTAGAAGCGAAACGCGAGCACATAGATGCAGGCCGCCGCCACGACCAGCCAAAGACCATTCACTTTTTCCTGTGGATTGATGAAACCGACAACAAAGGCAAGCGCAACCGAGCCAAGAACGGCAAGAAATCCCCAAAGCACCAGCTTTAACGCCGACATGCGAGGCATCCTAGCACAAACGGAAGAGCCGGGAACGACGCAGACTACCCTCCGTGCTGGCGTAACCTGCCCAAAAGAATTGTCGCCGCGCATTTGGTCAGTTCCAGCACCCTCCCCAGATGACCTCTATGTGAGTCGCTGCATGTAGTGTCCCACCGCATTCGGCATTCGGCGACCTAAGCGACAGTTCCGACTTCTCCTTCTGGACCATAACAAAGTAGAATACACAGCTGATTCCACAATATGGAGTGCAGCCCCATGGACCAGAAGTGGTTTGAAATGCCAGATAAACGCCGCCGCAAGCTTACAGGAGCGGTTTGGATTCCTTTACGGGCAATGGATAAGATTGAAGAAATCGGCCAACTCGGTCACCTCGGATATAAGTCTGAGTTCTATGGCGTCGGTACACTAGCAGTTCCCGTGAACAAGAAGCCCGCAACAGAAAAGCTTGGATGGATGGACGTTGGTATCAGTCACAACCATTCTGGATGCGTCGAACATAAGAAGTACATCCCTTGCGACGTTTACGAAGACTACAGCGGAAAGTTTTCAGGCCTCCATTTAGTGCTCGATCAACGAGGCAATAGCACAGAGCACCATGAATGGCACCTACATCAGGATTTTGTAATTACACTTGGACTCAGACGGGAAAAAGATACCTGGGTCCGCATTGACGAGGGTTATATAGAGATCGCGAAACTGAGAAGAACAGAAAGCGGCAACCCACGTATTCTTGAAGTTCGGGCATCACATCTCAAAGACTACCTTTGCGCTCGAGGCATGGGCTTATATGTAACCTCATATAGAAGTCGAGTCTCAATATTTGAAGATGCCAAGCATATTACATGGCCACAGAAGCCATCTTGCGAGATTACTGACACTGATCGGTGGGAAGGTCGAGTCACAGAAATACATGAAGGGGGGATGGGTTACGGGGAAAAAACTGCTGTATTACACGTCGCACGAACCGATGTAGACGTGGAGGAGGATGTCCCCTTTTTCGATCTTCCGACAGATGGACAAGTAAAAACTCAGGCATGGACAAAGGAGCACACCGGACGGAAGCTATATCGCGTCGCCGGTGAGCTTTGGCGTAACGAGTGGATTGAGCCCTCAGCCAAGAGCCCTATCATTCGAAGGGATAAGTTGCCTCCCAGTGTTTTCTTTATTACCGACTCGGGAGGCAAGAAAGAAAGCGAGGAAACGCTTATTAAAGGCAGTCGGTGGCTCTGGTTTCGGCCAGAGGTTGTCTCTGCGCTCGCTCATCGGAGAGGTGGATTCCTGCGTTGGTATACACGGGACACGGGGGAAGTCGGATGCTCTCCAGATTATGGTGTCCACTTCGGCTTGAATTCTATTGGGCTCGTGAATGTATATGCCAAAGACATTGGACAACTCCCAGAATGGCAGCAGCAAATATGGTCTGGGTACAACGTTAGCCCTGAGGGGAAAGTCTCTGAAGAACTGCTCGCTTCTCAGATGAAAGCGGAACCAGCTGACACACATGCCCCAGAAGGTTTTCTTAGCGACGGACTGGCGACCCTGGATCAACTATTCAAGGAAAGGCTTGGAGTACGTATCCTGAGACAACATGAAGAAATTCCGCACCTACTTTCCCGTGCACATCGGTTTCGAGCAACCGACAAGGAAGGATTATTTTATTTAGCAAAGGACCTAGCGAGATTAACCGCTGATAGATTTGATGTTAGCGCAATTCAGAAGTTTGTGAAGCCGCCGACGGGCGAGAAATGGGGCTCATTGAAGTCCCTAGAGAACCTGCTGGCAACACAAGTCAATCCCCACATAGCAAGAGAAATCATAGGTCCCCTAGTGGGCATCTACGAACTCCGCCATGCTGACGCTCACTTGCCAAGCAAGGAAATTGAGGAAGCATTGGGCTTGGTGAGAGTTACACGGAACTCTCCTTATGTCTTTCAGGGACATCAACTATTGCACGCCTGTGTAAGTAGCATCTATCACATCATCGAAATCATCAAGAAGTGGCCCACCTCCTAATAGAAGTGTACTTTGCCCGATATGTGCGCCGTTGAACGAACTATGATGATGAAGATATGGTGTCAGGAATCAACTCCTCCTGCCACACCTAACTCCAGGTTTGATTCCGTTTATTTGAAAGCATAAAATAGCTGACCATGCGATGGCTAATTCGGATCGCCGGTGGGAAATAAATGTTCCTTCCAAGCTCGCTCGTTACTCTTTCGCCAGTGGGTGGCCTCCGATTGTCCTCTACTGCGCGCGTCGAATGAGGCCCTTCTATTTCCCTAACTTTTCTTAAGAGGAGTGGCCGAGGCTGCCCTTTACTGCGCGCATCGGACGAGCACAGTTTTATCGTGCGCGTTCTGCGAGCAAGAAGGGCA
>PLBR01000048.1:34976-98119 GCA_003135435.1 Nitrospira sp.
GCAGGAGGACGACCAGGCCGCCCCCTCTTCCCCCTTCTAATGGGGAATACCCTCCAAACTCAGGACTCCGTAGACTCTGCTCCACGATGGAACAGGCCAGACCCTACCAACGCAACCTCTACCGCCTGCCAGTCACCTGCCCGGCGATGTACTGTGCGATGTCGACCGTCGGCGAAGGGACGATCACGAATCTTTCGGCAGTGGGATGCACGATCGAAACCGATCAGCCCCTGCTGGCAGACCAGAACGTCGCATTGCGCCTGATGCTCCCCGATCAGCGCGAGTCACTGCCGATCGATGAAGCCCAAGTGCGGTGGGTGCATGGCAATCTGGCTGGGATTGAATTCATCCAAGTGGAATGTACCGCAAATCTCCGGCTACACGGTTTGGTATGGGACGGGATGGTCCAACGGTTCCGCGCGCTTCAACAGAAGCACGCGACCTCTTAGACTTGCTCCTGCTCAATCCCGTTCTTCCCAATCATCGCCAGGCAGAGCAATCCCATTCCGATCCAGACCAGCTCCAGAAATCGCCGGAGCAACGCGAAGGTGATGCCGGTCACGGCTATGATTTAGCGTGCTTGCGGAAGAATGGCGCGATGGCCGACTTTTCCGTCTTCCCCAGGGCGACAGCGAGTACCGTAGCCACAAGAGCGTAGTTGAAAATCTTGGTCTCCACCCCGTTCGGTTCCAGGAACGTGAGCGGCGCGCCATCTTTTTGACGCTATAGGCCGATGCGCCATAGTTAAACACCTTCATCGTCACGGCTTGTTGTTGCTGATTGAGTGTGTCTTCCAATACTTGCGCGAACGTATCCTCCGTCCTTGCGATACCTTCGCCAAAAGTGCAGAAATTTCCCACGATCGCAATACGATATTCATTGGACCGCTTGATTCCATACGTGGCCCCGGCAGTTTTCGCTCGGAGTCCCAAGCTATCGGTATTGATCACGGCAGGACCACGCGCCCGCGCTTGGGTGAGACTGGGTTTATGCACATAGGGAATATCAGCGGTGCGGTCGCGAGATATAGATGGAATCATAGATATGGGGTTCCGAGTAGCCCCACGCTCTGACCGCGACTTCGAGCGCCCCAAGGGTTAATAGGAGAACCCACCAGGCAACAAGACACTCCGGGACGAAATTTCTGGTGACGACATGCTTTTCTTTGAGCGCGGTCGAACCGTGGGTCGTAGTCATACTCCTTCCGAGCATTCTTAGGAAAAACCAGCCCCGTTGCCTTGTCGGGTGATCGCGAGCAACAGCATCGTCATACCCTAGTCAATCACCCTGCGGACGGATCTGATCCATCGTAGAGATAATGCTCAACGTTTAATCCAACGGCATGATGTCGCTTTCGAGTTGTCCTACGCGCAGCCACTTGATGACTTTCGCAACCTGGTAGTGGAGTCCATGCCCGATCGGCGGAAAGAACAGTTCCTGCATGCGAGTCCCATAGAGCAGGTATTCTCCCGATGCCCAACAACGCTCGCGCGCCCAGCGGACCATGCGATTGCGCTTGCCATAGGTGACGAGCCACTCTTTGATTCTGCCGCGGAGGGAGGAGTCGCAATGCCCGCCATGCCTATCCATCTCTTTATGTAGAGTAATGGACCACCGCGACGGATATTTGACGGGAGCATGAATCCTCATCGTGCCTTTCGTACCGATGATGACGGCTTCTCGTGCCGCGTGCCTTCGCATCGAACAGTGGAGCACCGACAACGCCATGATGAGGACGGCCGCGCACTTTTCCAAGTCGTACAGCATCTCAGCAGTATGCCTCATCCCTCCCCTGAGGACGGGAACAAGGTACACCGGTAATGCGAGGATGGCTCCCCACGGTGGATAGGTTGATATCAGGTGACCATTGACGGGCCGTACAAAGTACTGACCCTCATATTGGTCAATGGTTGAGGCCCCCTCCTCAAGATAGAAATCGTGGCCCATGAGGAGACTCACCGGAAGAAAACGGGCAGGCAGCGTATCGGCTGTTTCGAAAGTATGTCCGTTGAAATAAAAGACGGTCGCAACCCCCAGGAACAGCAACAGAGGAGACTGCGTCCATTCGAAAGCCGGAAATCCCGTTCATCGTCCTTCCAGCCAGGCCTTGCTGAGCGCAAGCGCGAAGCAGGGCACGAGCCAATTTCTCAGAGAAAAGGCATGGAGATGCAAAGAGTCAAGTGCAATGTCGTATCTACCCTGGACAAAAAAACACAACGAAGAGGTTCGCGGCAGCGAGGGAAAGGCAAAGATTCACTGCATGCTCGATGTAAGGAGGTTTCGGCCTGAGGAATCTAACGATCGATTGCATCGTCCACCCCTTTACCGCGTCTCACCAAACGAATTTTTCAACCGGTCCTGCAGAAGATATTCAGCTAGTTCTTCGCCGATGCGATGGTGGACGGCCGGCGACGGATGTGGGTCAAACCGGCTCGCCATGTACTGCTCCTCTGTAAACTCCTTCCCCAAGAATGACAGATCGATATGCGTGATGCGGTCACGTGCTAGTTGGTCCGGCAGAGGACCCCAGGTATTCCTCTGCATACGTGGAAGGAGCGCGATCACATACGAGAGCCCGCGTTGTTCTGATATCTCCTTGAATTCCTGGATGTACCGATAAGATTCAGGAATCTCGCCTCGTGAAAGAACTTGGGTGATTTCGAGGGGCTTGAAGAACCAGCGCGCGCCAATGTCTTTCAGGACATACGTCAAGTGAATCCCACGCAGAACCTGCCGTACCATCGAACCAGGAGGACTAAAATGAGAGAGCTTCTGGTCGATTAAATAACCTGATTCATCAATCGTGGGGGTTCGGGCCAGGTTGAAGTCTGAAGGGATGATGGCCATCACGACAAGGTCCGGCTGGATAGCCAACGTTCGGTATTGAAGCGTCGCGGCCATCTCTTTGACGCTATAGGCCGATGCACCAAAGTTAAATACCTTTACGGTCACGGCCTGTTGGCGCTGATTGAGCGTGTCTTCCAACACTTGTGCGAACGTATCCTCGGTCCTTTGGACACCTTCGCCAAACGTGCAGGAATCTCCCACGATCGCAATACGATATTCGTTGGACCGCTTGATTCCATTCGTGGCCCCGGCTGTCATAGCGCGGAGTCCCAAGCTATCGGTGTTGATGACGGCGAGTCCGCGCGCCCTCGCTTGCGCGAGGTTGGGCTTATGGATATATGGGATGTCATCGGTGCGATCAAACGACGTGTAAATAGGATCGTAAATATTACGTTGAGAGTACCCCCATATCCTAACCGCGGCTTCGAGCACGACAAGGGTGATGAGTAGGACACACGTGGCAACGAGGAGCTTCCGGAAAGGTTTCCTAGTCACGAAGGGTCTCTCCACCAATATGGCCGAGTACTGTGGAGTTGTCATACCAAGCTTTCCCTTATGCGCTCCCAGAAGAAGCCAGCCGCATTGGCAGCCTGCGATATCCCTAGCAACATGGCCAGCCGAATCTTCTTCCCTTGAAACATCGTGAGTGGATACCGCAACAAATTGAAATAGAACCGCACCGGTTCCAGGGACATGCGCCTGTTTGCTCGTTGAGCTTGCATCATCCGGTACCTGAATGTCCCACGGCCATAGTTGAAATGCTGCCGACAGAAGGCGCGGAAGGTAAGGGGATGAGCATGCGCCACCATGACTTCAGAGGCGTACACCATGCAATAGCCTGTGTGGAGCCATCGATCACAAAACTCACGATCTTCTCCTGTGGCCGTCACGAAGGAGACATCAAAGCCGCCCATGGCTCGGAAGCGGTCTGTCGTGATGGCCAGATTGTTCGGCGTGAAGAACCCTGCCGCGGCGGGAAGAGCATTATAGTAGGCGTACAGATACGTGATGAGCAGGTGGCTGGCGGTCGAGCAGATGTTGCCGGGAAGTGCGTTGATGATTTTCCCGCCGAGGGCGCAATCAGGTCTTGTCGTAAATCGTGTGGCAAGGCTGTCTAACCTATCGGCTGCCGGTGCGCAGTCGTCGGCGGTGAACGCAATAAAATCCCCTTTCGCAGTCGCCGCGCCAACGTTTCGCGCGCCTGCCGGCCCCGCATGCGGTTGTCGAAGCAGCGTTATGCAAAGCACCTCTTTGAACAGAGCCAGGACGCCATCGAGTGAGATCTCGCCTCCATCGTCTACCACGATCACCTCGAAGCGGTCGCGGGGATAGTCCAGATGAGTCAGTGTCTGAAGACACGCCGCCAGCTGCTGCGGACGATGGTAGGTTGGAATCACGATGGAGAAGAACGGTCGGTACTGTCCCATCAAACCTCGACTGCGCAAATGAGTTTCTCTCGACGCTGGCGGATCCATTCCGACACCATTCCCCCAGCCGTGATAGCCTGCGACGTGAAGAGCAACGCAGCCAATCCCACCGCCTGACGGAAGGGGAACCGAGCAAACGGAGCCTGGAGCAAGACGCGATAATAGTGCGGGTCGGGTGAGAACAATTGCCAACCCTGCCGTACCCGCGCCTGCTGCAGACGAACCGCGCCGCGGCCGTAATTGAAGTGCTGTCGACAGAAGGTGCGCCACCTCAGTGTATGGGCGTGGTCCACCACCACTTCAGGCGCGTAGATCATGCGATAGCCACGGTGCTGCCAGCGACCACACAATTCTCGATCCTCTGATGCCGTCGTTCCAAACGTCACGTCGAACCCGCCGAGTTCGTGAAAGCGGTCCGCCGGAATGGCAAGGTTATTGGCGGTAAAGAAGCGCGCCTGATTGGGATCGCTGTTGTGATAGGCATACCCCACCTCCACGATCAGCTGGCTCGCTGTGGCATAGCGGTTGTCCGGTAGTGCATTCAGCACAGTTCCTCCGATGATGACGGGATCCGGCGCCGACGCATACCGTATCGCCAGCTTCTGCAGCCAGTCGGCATGAGGGGTACAATCATCGTCGGTAAAGGCAAATATCCGACCTCTCGCTCGGCTCGCCCCCCTGTTCCGCGCCGCCCCTGGTCCAGCGTTCGCTTGTTGCAGCACTCTGATATCGAGTCGGTCGCGGAAAGGAGCGATGACAGCGTCCGGCAACAGGGCGCTCCCATCATCCACGATGATCACTTCAAATCGATCTCGGGGATAGTCCAGACGAGCCAGCGCGGCCACGCAGGCTGTAAGCTGCCGGGGCCGGTTGTAGGTCGGGATGATGATCGAAAAGACCGGTTGCATGTCCGGCATCAGGCCTCTCCGGCGCGGAGCCGACTCATGGCATCGGCCTGCCGCGCCACATCGAGCGACCAGGCTTCAAGCTTGCGCCGGTCTCGTTCGGTCAAATACTCCATTTTGAACAATTCCATCCTGGCCAACTGCTCCGTCGCATCGCCTGCGCCGAATACATAGCCGACCATTTCCCCTACGGCGCTGACCACCAATCCAACAAGCAGCGGCGGCAGAATGAACGGCCATCGCGCACGCGGGAAAGTGGACCGGCACAGATCCCGCCACACGCGAGGGACACGCACCAGTGGGATCAGCGGAGAGCCTCCGGCATAGAGCAGTCGTTTCACCAGCGACCAGTGCTGGCTAAGCGTGGCGGCAAACCGACGACCGGTATAAAAACGTTCCGGCAGCCATGCCGCGAGCGAGGAGATGTTCGCATGGTAAACCCGGGCTGCCGGCTCGAGATGCAGCTGATACCCTTTGGCTTGCATGTCCCAATGGAGGATAATTTCCGAATCCATCACCGCTTCAAGTTGTGAGTCGTATTGCAACAGGATCTCCCGTTTGTAGGCCGTATGGTGACCTGGTAAATATGTCGCGACCCCGGCGACCGCCGTCTCGACGCAACGTCCATAATCCACGAAGAGGTTGGCCCAACTGATCATCCCCGGGTTGGCATTTCCCATTACGGCCCCCACGGCAGCCCACGGCTGCCGGTGCGCCGCGATCAGCGCCTGTGCCCAGCCTGGTCCGGGGAACGCGTGGCTCTCGGCGAGCACCACCACCGGAGCACTCGCCCGGCGAATTCCCGCCGAGGTCGCAAGGGCTAATGGAAGGATTGCAGGAACCTCGACCACTTGCACGTGACAAAAGTCGGCGGTCTCCCCACGGTCGAGCCCGAGCCTGTCTGTCGATTGCGTGACAATCACCAACTCGAGTTGCTCCCGCCCTGTTTGCGCCTTCAAATGTCTGATCGTCTGACGAATCGTCTCGTACTGATCCGCGACAATTATAATTGACATCGACGGATCTACATCGCGAGACATCGTTCTTTCCTCGGGCATGTTGCACCTCATTACTTCAACCTGGATGCCGGCCGTTAGGGGCACCGCCGGAATCGGCGTGACCTGACGCGGCGCCTGGGCCACGATGACGGGTTGTCCGCGTGACGCGGACGCCATCGCCGCAAAAACAATCTCTAACGCCCGGCGCCCATCGTCGACCGTGCAATCCAGAGGGCCCTCGTGGCGAATCGCCCCAAGGAAATGCCGCCACTGCTCACGATACGACGCAAGCACGTCACCGCCGTGCCGCAGCCGCACGAGACTGCCTGGCAATTCCTTCACGGTTCGCAAGAATGCCTCTACACGGGCTCCTCCGTTGCCCGGAATACTGCCTTGGGGAAAATATTCAAGACCATCGAAGCGATAACAGGACACCTTTAGGCGGCCTCCCCGCCCATAGACTTCCACTTCATTGTTCTCGCCTGTTCGCTCTGAACAGGTGGCAGTGGCCAAGACGCCGTTGGTCAACCGCGCGGTGACCGTCACCGTTTCATCTTCCCAGGGCCCTGATCGGCTGGTCGCAAAAACTTCTTCGACCTCACTCTCCAACAAGAATCGCCAGAGGTCGAAGACGTGAATCGCCTGATCGAAGAGCGCACCTCCGCCCGAGGCGCGATGCATTTGCCAGCCGGAAGGCGCTTCGTGCGCACTCGCGAACACGGTGCGGATCGTCTCCACCTGCCCGACGGCTCCTCGCCGGAGCAAGGCCCGTGCTTGTCGGATGAGACGATGCCATCGAAAGTTGAAACCCACCAGGACCTTACGATTGACCTGCTTGGCTCGTTCACACACCTGGTCCGCCGCCTCCATCGTCACCGTCAGCGGCTTCTCAATGAAGACGTGCTTGCCTGCATCGAGGGCCGCTAGTGCGACCGCGGCATGAAACTGAACCGGCACACAGACCGCGATGAAGTCAACCATGGCGTCATTCAAGAGCGCACGAACGTCGGGGTAGCGATTCGGAATATGAAATTGATCGGCAACATGTTTGAGACAAGCGGCATCGGTATCGGCCAGCGCCACAACCTCTGCGTCATCAAGCCGACTCAATGCCGGAAGGTGGCGCAGAGCTGTCACCCTTCCGCAGCCGATGACACCAACTCTAAGAGGCTTTCGCATATATGACACTACTCCTCTGGGCTAGCCGCTGCGGGCTGTTACCCGGTCCGGAAATATAGCCGACGAACTCGCCTGCGGCGTGGCAGGTCACGACAAGGGCTGTACGCGGCAAGCTCGCTAAGGCCGGCCTCAGCAATCGCCGCTTACACATCACAGGGCCGACTGTAATCCCCAACAAGGAAGCTGACCGTGACCGCACGAGCAAGCGTTTGAACCAGGACACCATCGCCGCCAAAATGGCCGGGAAAATAAAGTGTCGTAAACTTGCAAAAACGCATCAGATATCTCTTCAGGGCGTTTCGCCGGATGACCAAGGTGCCGCACTATGCCACTTTGGTCATCCCATCGCGGACACATTGCTCCAATCGGACATCGACGAACTTCCTATATATCGTTCCCTCGAGAGCCGACCACAGACGTCCTTCAGCCATCAGCGATATGCCGTCGCTCCCATGGTTTGATTACGATATGCAGCCAGCATTCCTGGTATTTCGAGGAGGTGCGTAACAACAGTGAGCGCCAATGCCAGCGGGAGTTCATACGTCTTCACGTTGTACTGGCGGTAGCAACGAAGGCAATCGCGAACGCTGTCGAGGGTCTTGCCCCCCACGATAAACGGAATGGCAATGACGCCGGCACGGACCAATCGTGAATACGGAAGCCGGTCATCGCGCAGCCGAGTGATGACGGTGCTATAACCGTGATTACGTCGTATGTCCCGCTCCATTGGCCACCCTTCGAAATCGTGCACCACCACCAGCTCTGGGTCGAACAGCAAGGTCGCACCGTCGCGAAGAAACGCCTCAGACTGTATCCGTGACGCAAAAGCGCCGAAACCTACAGGAAGTGGATGGCGACAATAGACCTCACGTCGAAAGCAGGCGGCGTTGCCAGAAATGAAGCGAGTTGGACCACGGCGTCCTGGGTCAAGATATGACCGCGACAAAAGACCCAGCACACGCTCCATGCGTGACCGGCCGGGGTACATGGTCTTGGCGCTGACGGCTGCGACGTCGGGATGTTCGGCCATGGCGGCGCGTAGCACCCGCAGCCACGACCGCTGTGGGATGCAGTCGGCATCGACAATGGCCAGCCAGTCGCCGGTAGCTGCTTCCGCTGCCAGGTTCTTTAATTCGTAGGACGAGTCGGCGTCGATGTAGAGGATCCTCATGTTGGGGACCATCTCCGACACGTCGCTCGGGATCTGGCCTTTGAATCGCGATGACTCGACGAGCATGAACTCTTCGGCAGGCATCCCCTCTTGGTTCACCCATGCCCGGAAGGCGCGACGCAGGTCCTCCCACGATTTCTCCTCGCCGGCCGCGTAGTCCGATACTACGATGACCGATAGGCTGGCCGGCTTGTCATCCGTTGCTCGTGTATCCATAGAATGAACTCCTCTGCATGTTTATCCTCCTGGTACCAGGGTCCTTCATGATCTGAGGTCGTGCTGCACATTCACGTCAGGGGTACTGCTCCCACCACTGCGGCGGTCCATCCACCGGGTGCGGCGCCCGGTTACACCATGCAGTGCGGCTACCACACTGACAGACACATCAACGACGAACATGAGGGGGAGGATCGCGAACATCGTGCACACGAGCCGGAGCTCTGGGCGGGCCTTTACCACTGCGGTGACCACTGCGGCGAGCGCCGGAACGACATAGACCAACAGCCACCAGGGGCTGAGGTAGCCGCCAAGGATGCACGCGGCGACCAGCAACAGAACCACACGGTCGAGGTAGCCGGCCGCCACGAACGCGGCCTCGAGGCCGCGCACATGGCGACGGGACGCCATGAGTCCCCGGCTCCAGCGGAACCGTTGATTGAGGTAGTGTCGAAACGAGTCGGCGACGGCGTGATCGGCGACGGCGTCGCGGACGAAACGGGTCCTTCCGCCGCTGCCGGCAAGCGCCAGCGATACCTCGGTGTCCTCGCTGAAGGAACCGGCGGGAAAGCCACCGATGCGTTCGACGGCAGATCGCCGGTAGGCGCAGTTGCCGCCCATAGTGGGCGGGTCCAGGCCCAGGGCCTCTTTAGCCGCGAGGTTGACCAGTTGGTGTGTCCACGCCTCCAAACATGCGTATGCCACGATTGCGTTTAACTTGCGATACACAGGCCGTCGATAGCCGCACACCGCCTCAGTCCTCGAGTCGGCGAACGGCTCTATCAGCTGGCGCAGCGAATCGGGACAGGGGCACTGATCAGCGTCGTAAACCACCAGCACCTCGGGCCTGCCGGCAGCTGAAGCGAGCGCACGATTGAGCGCCTCGGCCTTGCCCACATTCTCGTCGAGGATAATGAGCAGGACGTGTGCCCGTTCACGGGCCCACGTCACAGCCAGATCGGTACTAGCATCCGTTGAGGCATCGTCAACGAGACAGATCGAGAGACGTTCGGCATCGTATTTCAGGGCATCAAGGCTCGACAACAAACGAGGCAGCGAGTCCTGCTCGTTGCGGAATGCCACGGCTATGAGCACCTCGGGCCAACGGTCCATCTCCGTCGAGGCGCAACGACGCAGCCACGAGGCCATGACCCACAACAGCCGACGCGCAGAGAAAAGCACCAGGATACCGATCAGAACATCTGCGGCGATGCGCACCGGAGCCTCCACTTCGATATTCGTCCGTTCAGCGCCAGGCCGACAGGAACGGTCTTTGTACGGATCGCATCGAGTTCTACGAGGATAGTGCAGGCTGGCCTTCGTATTTACCTGACCGGGTGGACGCCAGGCTCCGACAATTGGCCTTGTTCAACCGCCGCAGCTCCGGCTCGGCAATGGCTACGGCCTCGACGCTCGACAGGCGTGCTAAATGTTGAGGTGAACGGTTTGGGCGATATCACCGCACCCGATGACAACAACTGTAAGAGGCTTTCGCATATATGACACTAATCTTCTATGCTAGCTGCCGCGGGCTGTTACCCGGTCCGAAAATATAGCCGACGAACTCGCCTGCGGCGTGACAGGTCACGACAAGGGTTGTAAGCGGCAAGCTCGCTAAGGCCGGCCTTAGCAATCGCCGCTTACGAATCACCGGGCCGACAGTGGTCCATAACAGGTAGGCGGGCAGAATGACGCATCCACCAAGTCGCAGGAATCGCTCAACCCATGAGATCTGCTGGAGCCTAAACCCCGCAATAGACCGGCCATTGTGGAAATGCGCCGCAAACGTTCCCCAGAATCCCCATGTCTGGTTATGCGATACGATCAGTCGATCGTCCGCAATAAGGATCTCCCCCCGTTCGTGCAATTTGCGATTGAACAAGAATTCCATCATGCCGAGCTGAGACATCTTCTTTGGGACAACTCGCCGTTTGTACGAGATGTTGGCCTGCAGTGAAATGGCTCGTTGTGTGCCGTTCTCAATCGGCGCGGTGAATGGCCCGAATACAATCAAGAAATTGGACCAGTCGATGAGTCGGGTGGTCGCCCCGTTTTCGACTGCCCCGCCGATCGCTGCGGCTACAGGGTGATCTCGATGTGCCTTCAATATTCGTTCACACCACCCGTGCGTAACTGTGCAATGGTCCTCGGTCACCGCCACCACAGCTCCATTTGCTTTCGTCATCGCGAGTTCGCGCAAGAAGAAGACCGACCCACCGGGCCATTTGATCCATTTCACTTTCGGATAGCGATCAGCCACATCAGGCGGTAACCCCTGGCCGTGTCCATCGCCCACCAACACTTCGGCCCCGACAGCCTGAGCCTGGTCGTGAAGCGACTCGAGGCACGGTTCGATTTCTGGCCAAGCCTTGGTTGTCGCGATGACGACGGACAGGGGGACTGTTGCACCATCATCCCACCATGTCGCCCTCGTACCGATCGTTGGTTTATGCGCAGTACTCATCCGTTGCCTCGTCGGCGTTCAATCTCCATGGCCGTTTGATAGCTTTTCAACGTCTCCCTCGCGGTCTGATCCCATCGATAGTGACTGGCCTGTTCCAATCCTTGCATCCGCCGTTTGGCCCGAAGCGCATCGTTTGTCAGTAGACGTCGTATCGCATCGGCCAGCGCCACGATGTCGTCCGGTGCGACGAGTTCAGCCGCTCCCTCCAGGTTCTCAACCAGCGATGAGGACAGTGTGCTGACCACCGGCACCCCGCAAGCCATGGCTTCGAGCGGCGGGAATCCGAACCCTTCATGCAGAGAAGGGTAGACAAAGAGTCTGGCACCCGCATAGACAGCAGGGAGATCCTGCTGATCCACATAGCCGACGAGGTGCACCTTCCCGCGCAAAGCCGGCGCGTGCACCTGTTTCAACAATGCCTCATACCCCCAGCCCAACTTGCCGGCAAGCACAAGGTGCTCTTTGATAGCTCCTGCCTCGACAAGCCGTCGATAACTTTCGACCAAAGCCGGAAGGTTCTTGCGCGGCTCGAGTGTTCCGACATAGAGGATGTAGGGTTGCGGGAGCGTCAGTCGCGTCACGACCTCCTGGACAGATGTAGAATCACAAAGCCGAAACTCCTCACCTATTCCCGGCACGGTCACATGAATGCGATCCGGCTGAAGATCAGGGAGAAACTCCAAGATAGCTTGTCGTGTGGCCTTAGAGGGGACCGCCACCACATCCGCCCGCCGAAGGCTCGCCAGCACCATTCGCCGATACAACAGGCTTCGACGCAATGCAATGTGACAATGCGGATGCGAGAACGACGTCATGTCATGAACCGTCAACACATGTCGCGCCGGCCCTCGTATGTAGGGCATGATGAACGACGGTGAGTGCACAACGTCCGCCTTCCAACGGCACGTGGCGATCGGCAAGATCACTTGTTGGGCAAAGAGTCGAATCGGTCGCGGTCGAAGACTGACCGCTGTAAGCGAAAAGTTTCGTGGCAACCGGCCGCCAAAGATCCCACGATTCTCATGGTTATGAAAAATCTTGTATTCATTCCGCTGATCGATCTTCGCCAGATTCAACACCAGTTGGATGAGGTAATTGTCGACGCCGGTCGTCTGCGGGAGCAGAGCCGTGATATCAATGGCGATTCTCATGCTGTCCCTTCACATCCGACCAGCCAACTCCGCGCCTATGGGACGTACGATCCAGCGGCAGTTCGATTCACATCATTATGCAACGCCGGACCGTCCCCAAGATTCTGTTTCCCGATCCCACAGTCCATAGGGGTGATACTCAAGCCGACCTCCTCATTCGGAGCCTCCTTGGGCCCGAGCAGACAAGCGAGCAGGCGTTCTCCATGACGAGCGCTATGACCCCCGAGGGAACAACAGCTCCTCCGCGATTCTCTGCAACTGGCCGCGTCTCCGCGCCATCCATTCCCAATTCCTGGTCCAGCTGCCGGCGATCCGCAACAGAGTCCAGCAGCAAACCATAGTCGTTGCGTACCAGATTTCCCACCGGAGACTCAGCATCTGGCCAATGTAGGCCCGAAGGACGTTGGCTGCATTCAGGAGGTATCGCAGCCGACCGTGTTGCCAGGGAGCACTCGCGCTCGTCGAGTGGAACCGCTTGGTGCACGAACATTCCGGCACAAAGCAGAACCGCCCCTTTAAAGCAAGGGCGAACGCCCAGTATACATCCGCCTCGACCAGATCCAGAGTGGGACGGATGAACAGGCGTGATTGCATCACAATCTCTCTCCGCATCAACCCCCGAAACGTAATCCAGATGTTCCAGAAAAACAGGAGGCGCAGGGCCACTCGCACCGACCAGACGTCGTCGGGATCGACCGGAAGCTCGGATCGCACCGGTCCGGGAACCGGACAACCGTCCACCACGATGGTTTCGAGTCGTCCGTAGGCCAAGACCGCGTCGGGGTCGCGTTCCAGCGCCAAAACCAGTCGCGAGACGTACTCGCCTGGATACGAGTCATCGTGAGGCATCCACATAACATACTTACCAGACGCAGTCCGCATGAGGAGATTGTAGTGATCGACCCAATTGAGTCGATCGTGTGCGACCAGGACCCTGACACGGGAATCGGTCTTGTAGTGCCTGGCCAGCACATCGACTGCGTCGTCCTCTCCATGTCGATCTGAAAGGATGATCTCGATATTCGGGTAGTCGATCGCCTCCACGTTGGCGATAATTCCGGCGACGAATCGCTTCGAGCGGAACAAGGGAACCATGACTGAGACCAGGGGTCGGATGTGGGATGCCATATGTCAGCAGACACAGTCCAGAAATTGCTTGGCAAACAAGGGCGCGCAGGTGAACTTCCCGGTATCGATTGAGAAATAGCCGTCATAGCAATGCACGCCGACATGGAACCGTTCATGCAGTTCGCTGCCCGGATCATCAATGTCCGTCTTCCCCCATGAGAAAATGACGCCGGCATCCACTACATCGATGTCGGCCTGTGCAATCCCCGTCACCACCTGCTCGAATCCTGCCAGTGCGTCCTGCGCAATACGGCTCGCCTCTGTATCCTCGACCCAACCGGCGCAGTGGCGCTCCCACTCTTGAGGCACGCTTACACCGTCGGTCCAGCCTCGCATGCAGGCGGGATACCAGGAAATGTATGTTTTGGCGTGCGGGTACCTGACTACGTCTCCGTATGGGCCCAGCACCACGGTCAATGACGGCATGCCCTCAAGCTCCCGGGGAAGGGTCCCTAAGAGACGATACTTCAATCGATACACCCATTTCCGTTGCGGACGTATGCCCATGTGCTCGTCCAACTTCAGCCGTCCATCCCATAAACAGTTGACGACGATATCGGCATGCCGATCCCATGTCATGCCGTCCGCACGAGACCCTTCGACGCGGAACCCATGTGCGGTTCGCGTCACAGATTCGACCGAGCAGCCGAAGCAGGGCTCAATCGCGCCGGACCGGGCAAGGGCCGCGCGCATGATCCGACGAAAGCCCTCGAGTTCGAGCGACGTTTCCACGGTTTGAACCCCACACACGGAAAATTTCTCATTAATCCATGCCTTTAGGTGATCGGCCGACAGGGGTTCCCAAATAGAGGCGGGACGCTGGCCAAGGTAACTCCCACCCTCCTGCTTCAAAACCGTCCTATACTCATGTTGTAACTTCTCATAACTTTGCAAAAGACGATCGGGCGCGACCATAGAGGTGCGCGCGATCACGTACATGAACGGATGGGAGCTTAGGGCCCGCCAGTCGATCTCCCTCCCCGTCCATTCATCGAGTAATCGTGAGAATGACAGCGAGGCTCGCAGCATCAACGTGGAGGTCTTGAAGCTGGGATCGTTAGCATAGACAAAGCCCATGTGAATCTTGCCTTCGTTCCGAAAACTCGCGCGTAGGAGGCAGTCGGAAGCCTTGTCTACCAAAACCACGGCAAATCCTCGTTGTTGGAGACCTAGCGCAACGGACACACCTTGGATACCAGCCCCCAACACGATCGCCCGATTCTTCGCCACAACACACTCCCCTCTTTAGATGGGTCTCATGAGCTTGGCCGATGCACAATAGCATCGGCTTCGAGATTTCCCTCCACGGATGCACGGTGGACTTCAGATGAAGAATGCCTGCTGCACGCCTAGACGACTGAGCAGTCGATTTGGATGCCCGTGGTGTCCTATCCCAGACGACGGTCAACGATAGCTCGTGTCTGTGATGGCCCTCCGTCTCAACGCCTGCCACATGCCGGGAATCTCCATCAAATGAACCACGACGGAACAGAGCAGGGCCAGCGGGATTTGGAACCACTTCACCCCGAAGGCGCTGGCACAGCGAACACAATCCCGCCAGCTGTCGAATATTTTTCCTCCCACAAACACGGGAATGGAGCCCACGCCCAAGTGAGTCAGCCAGGCCTGCGGCATGAACGGATCTTGAAGTCGTGCGATGATCGTTCCGTATCCGGTATTACGTCGAATGTCCGACTCCATCGGCCAACCTTCGAAGTCATGTATTACCCGTATGGAAGGATCGAACCACAACTGGTGCCCCGTGCGCATGATGCTCTCCGACTGCATACGTCCTGCGAAAGGGCCAAGCCTGCTCGGCAGAAGATTCTTAAGATACACATCGCGCCGCCATATCGAGTTATTATTTGAAATAAACCTGGTCGGCCCGGATACCCCACGGTCAACGTACGATCGACTCAGCAGCGACAAGATCCGTTCTGTCAATCCAGCGGCCGGATAGACCGTTCTCCCACTGATGACGGCAACCTTCGGCATCGCTTTCATGGCAGCCACCGCGTTCTTCAGCCAGTCTCGTGCTGGTACGCAATCGGCGTCCAACATTGCGACAATGTTCGAGGTGGCCGCTCGAAACCCCGCATTCTTCAGTTCGTACGATCCCCCCTCGTCAGAGAGCACCAGCTTTAGGTTCGGAAGTATTCCACGGATGTCGTCTGGCATCGACCGCGCGGACGCCTTGTTTTCGCAAAGAAGCCATTCTGCATTCACCTTCCCATCCTGCTGAGCGAGTGCCGTCAGAGTGCTTCGCAAATCCTTCCAAGACTTTTCTCCCCCACCTGCATAGTCAGACACAATGACCACGCTTATCTCCGGCTGATTCATGAGTGAACCTCCTTTAGCTGCAGTGCTCCCGCCTTCCTCAGGCATGACCCCGTGCGAATGGTTTCCCCATACTCGCTTGCAATGCTCCGCATCAAGCTGCTCCGACCCACGCGATATTTGACCAATGGGGCTCGCCAGGTGAAGGCGAATTTGTGGTTTATCGCAGCGCCTGCAAGCAAGAGCCAGTCTCCCGAATAGTTTATGTATCCTAACCACTCCGCGGGGGGCACCACCTCTCGACGCAGACAAGCCTGGGAGGGTGTGGAGAGAAACGGGCGCGGAGGATCGACTCCAAGACATCGCCTTGAGGATGCTTGTCCAAGAAACTCACGCAGCGGGCCAGCGCATCGGGGTACAGACGATCGGGCGTCGAGACACACAATCTTGGGGGCGCGGGTCAGTGAGACCCCTCGCGCACGAGCTGCGCGTTCCCCGATATTGTCCTGCCGGATCCATCGAATGTGTGGATCGCGATAGGCCGCCAACCGACTTGGTGTCTCATCTGTCGACCCGTCGTCCACGATCATGCACTCCCACTGCGAGGTCTTCTGCGCGCGCACACTGTCGATCGATTCGTCTATGAAGCGGCCGGCATTGTACACAGGGATCACAACTGCGATTGCGGGTGTATGCATGAAGACACTCAGACGTAATGATGTTGCGGGAGAAAATCTGGAATCGGCTTCCCGTCGATTCCAGAGAGCTCAACCCCCAAGCGTGCCGCCAACGTCGGAGCGAGATCGACTAACGCCATGGCACCTTCGAGTGCGTGGGGCGCCAGATCTGTGCTCCTCGCTAAGACGAGGCCCTTCGGCCGGTGATCCCCCGTGCGGGGGTTGAGAGACTCTACTCGAAGCTCACCGACCCGTTGTGAGCGGACGGCCGAAATGGGGGCTTCGTGGTTCCACTCGATCACGAGATCCGGAAACTGGTTCCGAAACGGTCCTGCGAAAAGAAGATCACCGCGGAGAACGCGTGTCACCGCCGGCGCCCCGGTCGCCGCGTTGACGAGTAAAAGGAGCTCTCGCTCGAGCCAATCGCACAATCCTTGGTAGGGCGGCCCTGGCTCTACGTGACCCTTCGGCTCACGCCCTCGGAGGTTGAACCGGACTCCGCCGCAGTTGTCGCTGGTGGGGATGGCAAAAAATCTCCGCGTGGCACGTTCACGCTGACGTGGGGCATCGTAGAGCAGGTCTGCCACGCGGCGCAATGGTCCCCGGACCATACCAGGCAATTGGAGCCACATCTTTCGAACTGTCTCGATCGGCCCGGAGGCTTTCGGGACGTCGACTCCATCAAGCCGGCGCAGCACGGAATCAAGGGCTGCGGTCGCGTGGTAGCGCGGTCCCATCCCATGAGTCGCGAGGACCAACAGAAACGTGTCGTGACCCAGCGCGTCGACGATTCGGCCCAAGCTGCGATCGATGGCCTGGTACACGTCAAGCAGAGGGTCTTCCCCAAGAAGCGCGCGGAATGCAGTCCGGTACTGGGGATGTTTCGGATCACGAGTGGCCCACAGCTGATGCCCTGCGCAATGGGCTTCGCTGAAATTGAGCGCGAACAGATCCCAGGGGCCCTGTGCGAGCACCGCGAGCGCAAGGTCCGCGCGGCGTGTTGCCCGCTCGATCAAGCCGTCTTTGAGTCGGCGAAGCTCATGCGGGCGCTGGCGCACAAGATCGCACGCGCCCACCGGATCTGCGCCGGCAACCTCCTGAACCTCCTGCTCCAGAGAGAGGGGCCAACAGGTGAGCGGGTGCCGCACTACGTGCTCGCCCCAGAACGACACCTGAAGTGTTCGTGAGGTGCGTGCGAGCCGTGCATTGGGCACGTCGATCAGTGCGACACGGTGCCCCTGTTGCGCAATGGCGTTCCAGACAGAATCGACCGATAGATGTTCCGGCAGAAAGCGCCGCAAGCCGTAGCCTTGGGAGTCGGGCTGCAGATAGCAGTAGTGATTATGCCGACCAGGCCAAACTCCGGTGTTGAAACTGGGCCAAAGGGTGCTGCTATAGATGATCTCGGGATTTCGCGTCGTAGAAGAGACGGACTCCTCGAGGAGTTTTCCAAAGTGCGGCAGCAGGCCATGGCTCACCCATTGACGAAGAAGGCTTTGCTCGGCCGAATCGAGCGTGATGCATGCTACTCGTGCTGGTCCGGACATGCTTGGATCTCCTATTACTTCCCCTTGAGAACGGCTCAAGTCAGTACCCATACCTGGCCCGAAAACCCTCACGCGCGCACGCCAGGAAGGCGGGCCTTCTCTACCGATACACCATAAGCGGTTCAGCGGACCATCGTCTACCCTACCAATGTAGAGGGCCTGGCGCCGTTCTCACCGGGGCGTTATTAAGGGTGTGAGGGAAGCCTCGCACTCCCTTAAGGACTGACAAGATCCTAGTTCTAGGAGCAGGGCAATGTGAGGGCTCTATGCCAAGTCCTCGTCACACCGAATAAAGAATCCTGGCCAGGCTGCGTGACGGTGATCCACCCGCAGCACCTCTGAGAGCTTCCCATCTCGTCGAGGCCAGAGCAGGAGGTGCCAGTGATTCGGCACGAGACAATAGCCTGCAATGCGTATCCGAGTCCGGTCGTGGGCCTCGGCCAGAATCTTCTCAACCGCGGCGTAGTCGGCGGGCTGCTCAAACAGCGGGAGTCGACCGACTCGGCGGTTGGGCACATGATAGGCAAGGTCTCAGGTGACCTGTCTAGGTTCCGTCTTCCGAAGCAACAACGAACGGACCACTGCAATCTCACCTTGGCGAAACTCCCCGATCCACCAATAGCCAAGCAAACTGATCATCCCGAGCACGATCAGCTTGGCAAAGACGAAAAACCCGGGAGTCGGCCACCACATTGACACCGCACCAACGACGATGCCGATCACCAGACTACGAAGAAGGGTCCCGACCGGTGGCCCCACCTTCCACAGGGCGTACACACTCGCGACGGCGGCAGCCGCACCAAGTAAGGAGACCCCAACGGTGACGAGTGCGGCTCCCTGCGCCCCTAATCGAGGGATCAGCAAGAGGTGACCACCCAGGGCCAACGGGACCAATGGAGCCGTGAACATCACCGTTCTGGCTGGTAAACCAACTGCCGTCATAATCGTTAACGACACCATCAACACCACATTTGCGACGGCCCCGACAATCAACAGCGCCAGCAGAGGTCCTGCCGGCATAAAGGCGGAGCCGAACACGACTTGCACGATCTCCGGCGCCGCGCCGGCAATGATGGCGGCGACCGGGACGAGCCACAACGTGACGCGCATAGCATCACGAGCAACCTCCCTGGCTCGCTCCCCTTGGCGGTCGGCAAGTTGGCGGCTCAACGTGGCTAGAAGCAACGACGAAAATGTCCAGGAGAACAACCCAGGAAGAAGTGAGAGACTTTGAGCCGCGCTATAGATGCCGGCCTGTGTGGCGGTACCCCCGAGGATCTTCAGCATGAACAGATCCATACCGTTGTAGAAAATGAGACAGAGTGAGGAAAGGAACAACAGGGCCCCGTAACGCTGGATCGGGATGGGCATTCGCGGTGGCTTGATGAACATCCCGGAACCGAGGTACCACCGGCTGAGCCAGAGCTCGACAACTGACGCCCCGATCACACCGAGCAATGCCCCAGTGATGGAAAGACCTGCCTCCACAAGCACCACCACGAGACACATCCTGGCCAGCCAGCGACCGGCCCTTGCAACGGCACCGGCTTGGTAATTGCCCGTTCCAATCAAGACGTTTCGATAGGCTTGCCCTAGACATAAGATGGGAATATCGACGGCACACACGCGAAGATACAATGCCAAATCCGGTTCGTTAAAGAGAATGCTGATCGGTGCGGCAAGAAGCCATACAAGAACCATGGCCGCGATCCCAACCTTCAAACTGAGACGAACAACCATGGCACCTACTGGTTTCCAATCGCTCGTTTCCCCCACGAACTTGATGGTGGCTTTGGCAAAGAATGATGTGATGGCACCCTCAATCCAGATGATCGTGGTCAGCGCGAGGGCCAGTAACCCATAGCCCTGCGGGCCAAGCTGTCTCGTCAAAAACCCGGTCGTAATCAGGGCCGTCAGCGGGAACAGGAGCTCCGCCAGCAAGATCCGAGCGGTCCCATCCATCATGCGACGACCTGTTGAAGATGTCAGAAGGCCCATTCAGTTAACTCCACACGTTGTACTCTTGACAATCACCGCACCCAAAACTGTTCCCTCTCAGCCTGTTCAAAAGAACAAGCTCCTGTCACCGCCTAACCAGCCATCTTAGTGGAGTTAGACGATCCACCCTGCGTGGCAGAGATGATCGCCTGAGCGTTGGAATCAATTCGGTTCATCATGCCTTGTCACACAGGCTGAATGGGGCAGATACAGTCTCTTCCGCTTTACCTCTGACGGGCATTGACTACCCTGTTGTAGATTCGTCCAATGGCCCATCCGACCACCCCGCCGGTCATGGTTCCGTACAGAAGTCCTACAAACGCCCCTGGCCATGTCACGGAGTATCCAGCAAAATAGTTCGAGAGGAGTTGAAGATGCTGCCCGGCCTGTGGACCATCTTTGATGACGAGCCAAACCGTCATCGCGAATAGCCCCACTCCCCCGATCACCGCGCAGACCAGAGCCAGCGCGTCCGCCTTGATCCTTGCGAGGGTTTGACTAACCTCGTCTGTCTGTCTTGGTTGTGGTGTCATCGTCTCACTCACTTTCTCGCTAATGGGTTACATCTTGTCGAGCAGATGGCGACGGTCATCACGCTCTTCGCGCCACCGTACGATCTTTGCGTAGGCCTTGAGCGCCCAGTTTCTTAGTCCGGCAGCAAGAGCCCCCACCGCAAACCCCAACATCCCTCCTTCGAATAAGCCCATAACCGCACCAGCCCAGGTGACTTCAAACCCGATGAAATAGTTCCCGAGCAAAGACAACATCGGGCCGACTACAGGCCCACCTTTGAGCAACAGGACGGCCGACGCGAAGAACATTCCAAGACCGCTCACAACGCCTACGGCCACCCCTAAGGCGAGTGGATCTATTTTCGCGAAGGCGACTTCGATCACAGTGTCTTCAAATTCCGCTATCGCCTCACCGACCGGTACGCTGACTCGTGTTGGCACAAGCCGATCGCCCGCGTTCGGCTGGGCCACTCGTTCTTCCTCGTGATATTCCTTCTCAGTGTTGACCGCCCAGACATCGTGCCGTTCCCCCAAGATGTTGCCGGCCGCATACACTCCGGTCAGCATTGAATGGTCCTGGTTGTTGTACCGATGCAGCCCGTTTCGCCCGATGGTCTGTAAATTCGAGAACGTCTCCAGATACCGCCGGATGGTGGCGACACTTTCTTGATACGTTTGGTCGTAGACCGGATAGGCCTTCTCCATACGTACCACCGTCCCATCTTTGACTTCCCGCGGATCGATCAACCCGATTTGCGCGCATTCTCGAACGCCAAGTTCGATGAGCCGCTCCTGCGGCCATGACCATTCCTCGTCCTTGTCCCACAAGAAGTATTCCAATCCTAGTGAGGTCCGCGATGGATCCGGCACCATGTAGGGACTCCAGTTCTTGTAATTCTGAATCCGCCCGAGCTTGACCTCCGGCGAATGGACATAGAGCCAGTTGTCAGGGAAAACCGACGCGCGATCCACCACCAGCACCACCGTCAGATAATCCCGGTAGCGGAGGCCTTGTGCAGCCTTGAGCACTTCGTCCGGCGGCAATGGGTCCAGCGCATGAATGAGGTCACGAAGCGGCATGGTCGACACAAAGTGCCGACCGTCATACTCAAACTGCTCACCGCTTGCACTCCGCCCGGATACGCAGTCGACTCGGCCGTGACGGTGCTGGATACGCTCGACCTTCACCCCCTGCACCGTCTGAGACCCCTGACTTTCGATCAAGCTTCGACATCGTTCCCACATCATCCCCGGACCAAAGCGGGGATAGTGAAATTGCTCGATCAGCGAGGTCAGCGTCGCCCCGTCTATTCCGTGCTTCGCTCCAAACAACGCATTCCGGACAGCCTGTTTGAGAGATAAATTCTTGATCCGTTGGGCGGCCCAATCCGCCGAGATCTCCGAACAGGGAATGCCCCAGACCTTTTCTGTATAGGTCTTGAAGAAGATATTGTAGAGCCGACGCCCAAAACGGTTGGACACCCATTGTTCAAAGGTCTTTTCGTCGTGGATGTGGAAAAACTTGGCCTTGACGTAGCTGAGGCCGATAATAAACGTTTCGAGCGGACCGAGACCGGCCAGCGCATTCAGCGGTTTCAAGGGATAGTCGAAGAAATGTTGGTTGTAGTAGATGCGTGAAATCCGTGGGCGGAGCAGAAACTCTTCTCCTAGGATTTCATGCCACAACTCATTAATCAGAGGGACCTTGGAGAAGAATCGATGTCCGCCGATATCGAAGCGATATCCACGGTAGCTAACGGTCTTAGATATACCCCCCACCTGATCGCTGGCTTCGAGCACCGTGGAGGTTAAGCCACGCTTCCCTAACTCATAGGCTGCCGTCAGCCCTGCTGGTCCCGCACCGATAATGATAGAAGATTCTCGGCTCATGAGCGTTTCTCTCCCCGCGATCCTGAACGCAGTGCTTCCGGAGTGAGAAGTGAGGCGGGCCTTCCGAGGCCCTGATCACCCTTAACGAGGTGGCGCACCGTCCCAATCGCAAAGGCAGCCCCGCTGTAGAGGAAGTAGAGCCAGTGCCATGGAATGGCTTGTACGGCAAATCGGAGCCCTCGCTTCTCCAGAAAAAACCGGTAGAGCCGGACATTGAGGATGAAGAGCATCAGTCCCATGACAGCAGCCCCGACTAAGAGAAGCGGCTGCCAGGGAGACAGTAACAGTGCGCCGAGAAGTCCAAAGGTCATAATTACGCTCGCACGCCCGGAGATGCCAATGTTCAGATCGTTCACAAAATTGCGATTCCTATGTATAAGCTGAGTCCATGGCAAGGCTCGCTGAAAGAAGTCGGCCTGTAACATCGATGCAACCGTCCAGCGTTTCCAATGCTTGACCTGGAGCGATTTACACAGCCGAATCGTATGACCGGCCTTCTTGAGGCGGTACCCTAGTTCAATGTCCTCTATAGAGGGCTTGATGTATGTTTCATCGAATCCGCCCATCGTAAGGAATACATCTCGACGGATCGCACCGCAGGCTCCCCAAAATGTGGACGCCTCCTCGCGACCGTTCTGATGGACATAATGATGGAGCAGGTTCCTGTACTGTGAGAGAAAGTTTGACTCTTTGGGTTGATCGTCATACGACCCGATAATCGCCGCTACCTCAGCATGCTGAGCAAAGATCTCTTTCACCAGACGGATAACATTCTCAGGAACGGTCACATCGGCATCGACGAAAAAGAGAATGTCCGAGTTCGCCCTCGACGCTCCAAGGTTTCTGGCGCGACCAGGTCCTCCTGGTGCAGGAAAGCGATACACGGTAATGCCAGCTGCTTCTGCATACTGCGAGGAACCGTCAGTATCGCCATCGCCAACCACGATGAGTTCATCTGGTGGAGGAACGGCGCTCCGTACCGAATCCAGACTCAAACGGAACTTCGCTCCACCGTTGTAGACGGGAACAATCACTGCGACGGTCAAGGGTGAAAGATTCAACGTTCTTTTTCCCATTCTCGGGTATCGCACACCCAGGGCCAGAGCGAGTCACCCGGTGTCGAAGGTCGTCTCTTCAACGCTTCCGCATGCCAGGAGCATGAAGCCAATGAACTCTGAACAGATTAAGCCATGCGACCCAGCACAACAAGCCCACCGTGAACAGGGAAAGGCCCTACAAAAGAGGGACAGCCACATAACGCGTCTCCTCCTGGCTGATCGGNNCCCGTTTCGCCAGGCTGTGAAAACGAATCGACCACTTAGCTTATTAGCTTGCGGAGTCTTCCCGAGGAGCACTGAGTCGCCTACCGACCACGACCAAAACAGCCAGCCCGATTCCGATCCAGACCAGTTCGCGAAACCGCCTGAGCAGCACGAAGGTGACGTCGGAGTAACCAAAGGGTCTCAGCAAGAGCACATTCCCGCTGTCTTGGGCGCCGAGGCTGCCGGGGATGAAGAAGGTGCCGCATTTGATAAAGACCAAGAGCGGGCCGATGGAGAGGCGGAGGGGAGAAAGAAGGATGATGCCGGGGCGGCTACGATTTGGCGTGTTGTCTGAAGAATGCTGCGATGGCGCTTTTTTCTGTCTTCCCCTGGGCGACAGCGAGCACCCTAGCCACAAGAACTTGGTTGGGAATCTTGGTCTCCACCCCGTTCAATTCCAGAAACGTGAGCGCCGCGGCTATCCCGACGCGTTTGTTCCCGTCGAGAAACGGATGGTTCCGCACCACGTGAAAGAGATAGGCCGATGCCATCTCGAAGAGATCGCCGTGAAGATACTGATCGCCAAACCCAGATTGAGGCGCCGCAATAGCAGACTCCAAAAGCTCGAGATCGCGAACCCCAAGCGTGCCACCGTATCGTTCGATCTGGTCGCGATGGATATCCATGACCTCGTCCAGGGTCAAAAACTGCGGATTCATCGTCTACTCCGCCAGCTTCTTCAACGCTGGACCGTACTGTCGATTCACCTTTGCCAACGCCCCCTGAAACTTTCTCTGCCGCACGGGAGTCTGAGCCGGTGTCACGATGAGACATCTCCCGTCTGTCTTGATGTTGAGTGGAGTGTCTGCATCAATCTCCAGGAGATCGAGGACTCCGCGATCAAGCACGAGGGCGAGACTGTTGCCGTGCTTCGTCAATTTCTTGATCATGCTCACACCTCCATGACTGGTACTACAATGTAACAACATAATAGCACCGGCATTCCGTATCGTAAAGCACCCTTCCCTTACGTTTCTTTGGGAGTGACCGCTGTGTGTGGGAGGGAGAAAGCTGAGAGAGAGGGGGGTCAGGAACCATTTCCTGAGTCGTGCGTGCGACCTTCCTGAATTGCCGCCGCGCGGCCGCCGACGAGAGCGAGGCAGAGCAAGCCTAGTCCAATCCATACCAGTTCCCGAAATCGCCTCAGCAGCGCGAAGGTAATGCCGGTGACGTCGGAGTAGCCAAAGGCACTCAGCAAGAGCACATTCCCGCCGTCTTGGGCGCCGAGGCTGCCTGGAATGAAGAAGGTGCCGCCTTTGATGAAGACGGAGAGGGCGCCAATGGAGATGGCGGAGAGGGCCATGGCAGGGCCGCCAAGATAATAGATGATGACGTACACTTCCAACGCTTCCGCCATCCACCCAAGAAAATACAGCCCGGTGGAGGAATAGAAGGCCGGACGTTTGTGGCGGTAGAATTCCAAGATCGTTCGATCCAGCGAGCGTAACTTTTCCTCGCGCGCTTCGAGATAGGCAATCTTCAGTCCGATCTTCCGCAGAAGTTCCAATAACCACGTAAATAGGCCTCGCTGCTGCACGAACACAAAGGCGGCAATCCCGAACAGCAGCAGGCCAACACTGAGCAGCGCCGCTACGACTGTCTGCCCGGATGAGCCGTCGGCGCCGACCGTCCAGAACGCGAGCGCGATGCCCAAGAGGATGAAAAGCACTTCGGCAATCGTCATCGTTGTTTTCGCAATGATGACCGAGGCGAGCCCTTCCACTATCGGCACATGATGCTTCTTGAGCAGATAGGCCTTGAGCGGCTCACCGCCAACATAGGCGGCTGGCGTAGTCATGTTCACCACTTCACCGGCGGTCCGGATCGCGAGCACACGCCAGAAAGGAATATCCTTTGCCGATGGGCCAAGCGTGACTTTCCATCCGTACGCCTCAACGATGTACATGATGACGGAAGGAATTAGCAGGACAAGGAGCGCGACCGGCCCAAGTTGCGCCGCCGCGGCGTAGATGCGTCCGAGACCGATATGCCATACGATGAGAACGAGGGTGAGGAGGCCAACAAAGAGGAGAAAGATCTTAAGCACGAGTCGTGGCGGAAGGTCTGATTACCCAGAGCATCAGGAGCGAGAACACCACGGATCCGATTGCGGCCATCCAGAGGAACCAGTCAAGCTTGCCCAACACCGCAAACGTCAGCACGATGACGGAGAAGTCGCGGCTCGCGACGTTTTTGAGCATAAAGTCCGACCAGGCAGCCTGCACCGGTGTCCTCCATCCACTCGCGGCTTTAATCTTCTGTGCCCGGGTGACGAGCCAGAACGAGAGCCCATTTCCAAGGACCGCTGCCGAACCCAAGGCAAGAGGAACCCACGCACCGTCGCTCCCATCCGCGCGCAGATACGAACCCACGGCAATACCGGCAAAGATCGCCATGTGCACCACGTTGTCCATGGCGATATCGAGCCAGGCCCCGAACGGCGATTCGGTGAACGTCAGCCTGGCCACTTCCCCGTCGCAGCAATCGATGATCGCGGCCAGTTGGAACAACAGCGCGGCAATGATGCCGGCGCTGTAGGTCCCGAGGCCAAAACCGGCGGCGGAGACCAACCCAACCACTGCGGCAAGAATCGTAATGGCATTCGGCGAGAAGCCTCCGGCGAGAAAGATACGCGTGAACCAGCGGGAGATCTTCCGATTGAAGAACCGGTCGACGAAGCCTTCGAACTCACCCTTGAGAGAATTGAAGAGTTTCTTTTCGGCGGCCTGCACATCGGCGGCATCGCGCACGTCCTGATACCAATGGGACCGGTTCGTCTCCGTGGACCACACCCGCACATGCCCGTCCACCGCGGCCCGTTCGAGCCATCGACGAATCGGCACCGTACCGGTTTCTACGCCGGTGTGACTGGCAGCGCTCATGAAACTGGCGGGAAGCACCACCAGGTCTGTCGCCACCAGCGCCGCATTGTCCTGTCTCGATGTCATCGAGAGAAGCCGTCCCGCCTGCACCTTCACCCGTACGCTTGGTCGGCGTGGCTGTCGATCTTGCTCGTGATCGGCCCGTGCCACGACGATTGCCTGTCCCTCCTGCACCTCCTGGCGCAGGCTTTCGATCAAGGGGCTCGCAAACACCCCTTGCACACCGGACAGGAGACAGAAGCCGCGAACTTCAGCAGCGAGCGATTCCCAGGTACGGGGATCATCCAGTGGAAACTCACGAATCGGCATCCATCGCACAGGGATCGTCACGCGTGGCCCTTTGCCCAACGCCTGTTTGAGCTGATCCTCCTCCGGCCCGGCCAGCACCATGAGCTGTCGAATACCGGCACGCTGCAGCGTCAGCACCGTCCGCTGAAAAAGGCCGATGCCCACCACGCTAGTGAGCGGACCGACCTCATCGGCATACAATCCGGCCAGCTCGCCGAAGAGGCTCACCGACGGCAAGAGAATCGCCGTGCTCAATCCCTGGAGGCCTGCCTGTTTCTGAACTACGCTCTCGCTCATGATCGACCAATCACCCCGACATCCTAATAGCCGGTATCCCGTTTACCCCATTATCCCACTACCCCCGCCTTTACAGCCTCGGCAACACATCCCGTTCCGCTTTCGTCACATCTTCCACAAAATCGATTTCGGTCCAGGGGAGTCCACCGATCTTCTCATGCCCGACTTTAATGTCACGAAAAAATCCCACAAGCGCATCCTCGTATTCCATCTGCCAGGCCTCGCGATCCACATAGGTCCTGAGCGACGCCACCACATGGGGCGTATCGGCCTGCCGGACCTTGAGGAACCCCACGCCTTCTCCGACATAGTCATAGTGCAACGGCATCTTCTTAGTCAGCGCAATTACGCGCCCACCTTCGACCACGACCATGCACTCCTCCCCGGTCTGCTTGACGGTTTCGTCCATGAGCAGCGCGTTCTCGTAGGGAGATTGCACCAAGCGACGCAAGATCTCTTGATGGAAGAGCACATCGGCATCCATGACGATCGCGTCGTCATCCAACGCGGCGCGCGCGATCCAGAGCGAGGAAATGCTGCCGCGGTGGAACTGCTCGTTGACGAGGAAATTCACACGCACACCACAAGAGTCCTCTGCCACAGCCTCACGAATCATCTCCTGCTTATAACCCACGACCACATCGGCACAATGAATACCGACGCTCCGAAGCGACGTGAGGTAGCGATGCAAGAGCGTTTGTCCGCCGATCTCGATGAGGCACTTGGGACGATGTTGCGTGACCTGCCACAAGCGCTTCCCGACCCCGGCTGCGAGGATGATGGCTTTCATGCTGTGCCGCAGATCCGTTCAAATACGTCGAGGAATCCGACCAACTGCGCCTCCGTGAGGGCGCCCATGTTCGCCACGCGAAAAATCTTGCTCCCGAGTTGTCCTTGGCCCGCATAGATCACGTAGCCCTCTTTCTTTAGTTGATCGTGCAACGACTGATAGGTCACGCCCTCGGGAAGGTGATAGGCGGTGATCGTGTTGGACAGTTTGTCAGGAGTCAGGAGCGGCTTCACGCCGAGTTTTGCCATGCGCTCTCGGATTAAGGTCGCGATCTTCTTATACCGCTGAATCCGCTTGGCGACCCCCTCCTCCATGAGTTCGTTCAACGCCTCGTCGAACGCATAATAGACCTGCACAGCCGGCGTAAACGGAATCGTCCCCCGGCCCTGGTCATCCAGATATTGCGTGAGGTGGAGATAGATCGACCGTCTGGGGTAGGCACGCATCCGCTCCAGAAATCCCTTGCGGACGAGCACGAAGGACAGTCCGGGGAATCCCTGGATACATTTCCCGGACGTGCCCGCCACCATATAGATGTGGGACCCGGCGATATCCAGCGGCTCCCCTGCCAAGGCACTGACCGCGTCCAGAATGAACACTCGGTTTTGGCTGTCTACGACATCCGCGATCTCCTTGACCGGATTGATGAGTCCGGTGGTCGTCTCATGGTGGACCATGCCAACCGCATGCGCTTCCGGATGTTGTCGAAGCGCGAGCCGCAACCGTTCCGGATCCGGCCTCGTCGTCCAATCGTATTTGAGTTCGGACACGCCCAGGCGATACAGGCCGACCATTTGGGAAATGCGCTCTCCGTAAACGCCGTTATTGAGCACCAGCATCCGTTTGCCGTGCGGGAGCGACGACATGACGGCGGACTCCACCGCCGCCGTTCCCGATCCGGTCATCACCATCGCGGCATAATCCGCTTCCGCCCCCGGCACAAAGAGCTTCAGCAGCTTCGCCTGAATCCCGTACAAGAGTTCGGTAAATTCCGACTCCCGATGGCAGATATCCGGACGCAACAGCGCCTGCCTCACCCGCTCCGACACATTCACCGGTCCTGGATTCAATAAGATCATAAACCCCCGTTAGGCGTGAGGCGAAATCGCCTGAAAAGATTTGGTCTACCCCCTCACCCCTTACGCCTTACCCCTCACGATGTTATTCGATTGCCTTCATGAACCGCTTCATAATGTCCGGCGGATCGAGCATCACGCGCCCGACATCTTCCACCATCTCGTTGACTTTCACCAGCAACATGCTCGGCCCGCCTTTCTTCAACATGTCTTTGAACTCGTAGACAAGGTCTTCGCGTTCCCGCACCCGTTCGACATTCACATACCCGGCCGCCTTCGCCACCTTCTCAAGCGGGACCACATTGGAAATCGTCGGCTGATTGCCGGTCGTGCCGTATACTTCGTTGTCGAACACCACATGAATGAAATTCTTCGGCTTCAGTGCCCCCACTGTCGCGAGTGTCCCCATGCCCATGAGGACGTTCCCATCACCGTCGAATATTACGACTTGCTTCTTCGGCTTGGCCAGTGCCACACCCAGCCCGATCGCCGCCGCCGATCCCATCGATCCAATCATATAGAAATGGGTCGGACGGTCGGCAATTTTCTGAGCCTCTCGCGAGGGGAATCCGTTGCAAATAATCACCGGCTGATCAGTGAGGAGTTCCAACAAGGCCGCCATGGCCATCGCCCGACTCTGCATGGTCCCCTGCTCCGGCCTCATAGATTGCCCTCAGGCTTCACGAGATACCCTTCACGCTTCACGTCCGTCATGGATGCAATCCTTTCACGACACCCTTTGTGATATTCAGCGCCACGGGAATCCGTTTCTTCATAAACGTCTCGGCCACCCACTTCAGATCGTCGATGGCCGTCTTTTCCGTCAGCGTCCGATGAGGGATCTTCATCGTTTCAAGAAACTGCGGCATGACTTCGCCCATCACCAGATGCTCCGGCGCATCTTTGCCCCCTTGACCACGCCAGGACACGATCAGGATGCAGGGTTGCTGATAGATATAGTTGAGGGAGATTAGCGTATTCAGTGATGTCCCAAGCCCGGAGTTCTGCATCAAGACGGCTGGAACCTTGCCGGCCATATAGGCCCCGGCTGCCATGGCCACCGCTTCATCTTCCCGAACGGCCGGAGTGTAGAGGCGCCGCGCCATTAACTCGGCAATGATGCCCCCCAGGATCGAATCCGGGACCCCCGTAAAGAAATCCACCCCAATATCTTGTAGCGCTTGGACAAACGCGTCGCTTTCAATCATCGTGTCGGTTCCTCGCCGCTACGCACATGGAAAAACGCGCGCATTATAAGCTATGCGTTGAGACATTCTCAACAAAACTGAGGGAGTTGCGCCATATAATCGGCCATGGTAGCGTTCTGACATGATCGGACGGCAGAGAATTCACGCGGGCCGACACCTTGCCCTGCTGGGGCTCCTACTCTCTCTGAGCGGCCCCTCTCCCGCCCATGCGGTGCCGATGGTGAACGATCCGAACGGGTTTCAGACCCTGGCCTGGGGCATCGCCCTGACCACGAGGCCGGACCTGGAAGTCACCACGCCAGGTCCGCATGTGAACGAGTTCCAATCGAGGAACGGTGCGCCGTCGTATGCGGGTATCCCGGTTGAGAGCGTCCGCTTCTTGTCGGTCGATGATCAATTTGCCCGTGTGACCATCCGCTATCAAGGCACCGATCGACACAAACAGATCCTCGCCTATCTCGAACAACAGTTCGGTTCCCTTGAGCGCATCCCCGGGCAGATGATGCGAGGCCTCAATCAGCAATATACGTGGCGCGGAACCGATACGGAGATCAACCTGACCTACCACGCGAACACAGAGCGGGGATACCTTTTCATCGACAGCCGTACTCTGGCTCCTCGATTCAATGACCACATCACTGACTCAGCGGAGTAACATGCCTCGCCATCTCTCTATCAGGACGCTGAAAAAGTCCGCCAGCAGCGTTCTCGCATCGTTCAGACCCTCAACGTACCAACCAAAACTCTCAGATGTCGGAAACACTGGAGGGGATTTTCCGTTCGCCAAGATCCATTCCACTAGCGAACGGCCCGCACGAAGTGCGGTTTGTACCTCCTCGGGCCTTCACTCGCCGCAGCCTTGCCCGCGGAACGGCGCGTCTCGGCGCGCCGGGGTTGGGCGGGTGAGAAGTCTGGCCTTTTTGAGCATCCTGACGCAGGTTTTCTGCTTGGTGATATTGTCCGGCAATCCGGCACTCGCCGTGCCGATGCAGAACGATCCTAACGGGTTCGAGGGGATCCCCTGGGGCGCGACATTTTCGGAAACCGACACCTTTATCAAAGTCGAAGACACCGGTCCGTCTCAAACCTATGAACTGAAGACCGGGGCTCCTTCGCTTGGCCCGGCGAAGGTCGACTCCATGCGATTTGTGACCTCCGAAGGCCAATTTGCGCGTGTCACCGTCCGTTACCAAGGCAAGACGACCCACGATCAGATACTTGCCTATCTCCAATCCCTCTATGGCTCGCTCGACCGCACACCGGGACAGATCGCCGGCGGCCCCGTCAAATTCTTTAGCTGGACTGGATTCGAGACCGATGTGAACCTCCGATACGAGACCGGCACCGATCGCGGCATCATCTTTTTCGAGAGCCAGGAACTCCGCCGCAAAATCACCGAAGGTAATTCATCCACCGTGTTTTAACCGGCACCCCCCTCCTGCCTATCCTTCCCGAAACTCTTAGCAGGATGCTCAAAAAGGCCGTCCGGCAAGGCCGCAGCCGATGAAAGCACCGGAGGCGTAGCCTCTGGGCTACGTTGAGGATGATTTCGAGACAAGAACGCCGCTGGCGGACTTTTTCAGCATCCTGTTAGAGAACTCTTGCCAATTGCGCCTTAGCACCCAACTCCCCTCTTCTGGTGGGGCAGTAATCCCCCCTCTTGAGGAATGGTCTAAGTTTCTGGATGCGGTATTCTCAAACTGTCGCGGGAGACAGAGGAGCCGCGGCGGAACCAGTGAGGAGGCACCGATGAAGCTGAGTCACCCCTTTCTCAAGATCAACAACCAGAAACCTCATTCGCTCTTGGATCGGCGCTATGCCGAACGAGCTCCGATTCGTTACAGAATCAACTACTCTGGAGAAGAAGGCGCGCGAATCGTCACAGGAGAAGGAACTCTGAAAGACCTCTCCAAAACTGGCTGCAAGATCTTGGGCGCGACCACGAGCTCGCTGGGAAGCAGCCTCACCCTGCACCTCTACCTTGAGGATGGACAGGCCCCCATGTGCCTCACCAACGTCACAGTCTCCTGGATCGCTAGCGACTCGTTTGCCGTCAAATTCCCTAAACTGTCAGCAGAAGAACGGAAACGGCTGCAAGACCTTGTCTGGAAAAATGTCAGCCTGTCGTCCTTAGTCGATCAACGAACGGCATTCCGTATCGTCTAAGCGTCGATCCAACGTCGCGGAGGAAATCATGGGTAGTCACACCGCCGCTCCCCTCACCACAGTAGCTGAACACCCCCATCAATCCGAACGTCGGCATGGCAGCCGTATCCCGGCACTCTTCTCATTGCTCTATTCCGGCATGGACTCTGGCCAGATGCTGATGGGTGACGGCGGCGTCACCAACCTCTCAGCGAGCGGGATCGGCATTCGCGGAAATCGATCGGTCCAACCCGGCATGGAACTGGCCCTCTTTGTCGACCTTCCTGGAATGGAGGAACCACTGTGCGTTGCCCAGAGCCGGGTCTCCTGGGTTGCAGGACGTCGATTTGGGGTGGAGCTAGGGGCCCTGAAGTTGGAGGAGCAGAATCATCTGCGATTCTTCTTGTGGGATCGCGTTACCCCCTCAGACCACGACCACGACGGCGGCATCTGAGACCATAGCAGGAACCAGAAACAAGGAGGTGCCTTCATGAAACGAGCACAGGTCGCATCAGCAAATGGGCTTCAGTCTGTGGCGGATGCGGTTAATCGGAGGCAAGCCCCCCGGCCTCCGGTAGAGTTCGGGCTGATGTACTCAGCCCAAGACCCTTCCGGCGAGGTCCTCATGGGCGATGGCATGGTCACGGATCTTTCTCACCATGGATTAGGAGTTCGCGGCAACACCCCGGTCACGCCAGGGATGGAACTCACGATTTTTCTCTACCTCCCAGACGGAAAAGACCCGCTGTTCGTGATGGAAACCAGGGTGGCTTGGGCCTCAGGACGTCGGTTCGGAGTCGAGATCCTCAAGATGAACCTACGGGAACGAAACCGGCTCCGTCACTTCTTATGCTCGAATCTCGCGCATTCCGATTAGACTGACCGCCTGCTGCAGGGAGAACCCAATGACCGGACGACGACTGACAGGCAAACGAGTGACGACCCATCCCCCAGTTCAGGCCCCTGACCGCAGGGCGGCTCAGCGAGTCCCTGTTCAGATCATGGTCCGCTTCTCAGCAACAGATAGCTTCCAACATGTTGGAGATGGAGTGGCCCTTGACCTGTCCGAGAGCGGGTGCAAACTCTGCAGCACACAGGTGTTGCTCATAGGAAGCTTCTGGGATCTCTACCTGACAATCCCTGAAACGTCCCGTCCAGTTCTCATCTCGGAGGTCCGAGTGGTCTGGGTCGCGGGAAACGAATATGGAGTCGAGTTTCTTCGCGTCACAGCACGAGAGCGGACCAGGCTACGCCATTTCCTCTGGAGACAGATGACCCGTTCGACCCTCAAAGGTGAACTTCCCTTGTTTACCCTCGTTGACCATTCAAGCCCACAGCGGCCACATCTCAAATCGCTGCCTTAGAAACCCGTCCGACATTATTTTAAGCGCTTCGGATGCCATCGCCGCCCGGTGAGTCCCCTTGCCTTTCCGGCAGGCATAGGAGTCATGGAGAAAGATGGGTTCCCAGATCCCCTCCAGTGCCTTGACTCACACATGGTGCACCACGCAGTCTCAAAAATCCGCCGCGAAGTTTTCCAAAAACTTCGGCTGCTTGATGACAAAACAGACAGAACGAGAGGGCTGGTCGGGGCGCCTCTCCAGCTCCTCATGAAGCCGCACCAGGTTCTCCTCCAGTTTCACTTCAAACCGAAGAGCGTATGGGTGTTCCGCTTCTACGCCGGCAGCGCAGCTACTGCGGTACAGATTCTCGAGCGAACACAGCTGGGGCATGCGCTGACTCACGGCTCTACTGCCGCAAATCGCTCCCCAGCGTGTACGTGTAGTCCCGGCTGAAATTACGCACCACCTGCTCAAGATAGACCGTCAGATCCATCGTGGTCTTGTAGATCGGTACGTGTTCGTAGCACGCCATGAGCTGTTCTTCAATCTTCTTCCCCCTTTGTACGGGGTCTGCGACAAGCTCAGAGTCGAGCGAGGCCGTGTGGGGAAGAAGACCGGACCCTCGACCCCAATGATCAATTGATTCACATCACCAAAATCCTCAATACTGATCCGTATTCATGCCACCGCGCGCACACCAGACGCGGTTATCGAAGGCCTTACTGACGCCGAGCACATTGCCATTACCGAAGCCCACCCCCCACGTGAGGGTAGGATTCTCCGTATGCGCCGATGCCGACCAATAGTTGGACGACTGGACATTCAGAAATGGATGGCCCTGCGGGAGAGTCGGGCCCGGAGAGGCCACGGCCGGTGGCCAGCTCCGGCATGGACGGCAGGCGCCAGCCTTTCCGGCCTCCGACGGCCTTATTGGCGCAGGTCGAGCGGGCACTTGACGAGGTTCCCGCGGTCGTGGCCGGGGACTTCTCCCAGACCAGGCCGGTTTCTTTATCCAACACCGCGTCGCTGTTGAAGGCCGTCAGAGGATGACGAACCGCCGCGCCGCCGGCAGCGCCTGATCCCACCGCAGCGTGTCATTGTCCTCGGCGCCCCCACCGCCGCCTTTAATGGCGGCCAGGATCTGATCGAGCTTGTCTAGAATCTGGCTAGACGGAACCCCTGGATTGCTCGACGGTGGGGCCGCTGCAGCGAGCATGACCCCTGGGCCACCGCTCGCCATCAACAGTCCTCCGACCATCAGGACCATGGCCCCGACTCTCCATCCCCACTTGCTTCTCCTAGCCCTCATAACAACCCTCCTTTGTATGGTGTGGTTGGTTGAACGGACCGACTGCCTTTTCGCCCACTGTTCTTCATCCGTCGCTCGTGAAACATCTTGCCTCTTGCCCTCTCTCTGCCCCCTTATCTCCTTACCCCACCACCCCTCAACCCCACCTTACTTTTCTACCTCAGGCTTCGCCGCCTGCTCCCGTACCCGGTCTTGTTCGATCAATTCCAGCGCCCGCGCCTGGACCCGTTCATCCTCGTCCTTGAAGGCACGGGTCAGTGGGTCCAGCAGCGCCGTCTGATTCTGCTGCGCCCACATGTCGAGGGCCCAGAGGCGCATGTGGACGTCCGTAGATCGAGTTCTTTGGCCATCCACGCGGGCACGGCCAGAGTGTTCCACTCGCGTGCTGAGTCAGAAAATGGGAGAGGCGCGGACACAGCAGACGCGCGCACGGTCTCAATGGACGCGTGTCCTCAGCCCTTTCAGGTGACGTGGCCAAAGCTGGAGCGGGAACGGTCTGCGTGAGGGTGCCGGCGCTGAAGCGCTGTATCTGACGCCGGTCTGAGCGGGGCCCGCCTGTCTGCGTGCCCCGCACAGGCGGGCCCACCAGACGAAGAAATGATGGACGCGCAGTTAGGTGTCGAGATGTGAGTGAGCGTAAGCGGGAGCCCGCCGGCAGGAAGCACGCCAACCGTTGAACACCGACAAGATGCATGTGGGCACGCCTCTGATGCGCGATGTCCGACCTAGGCTTGCTCTCGCAAGATGCTGAAAAAGTCCGCCAGCCTGTCTTGTTCACTTGGTCTGTTCGGTCTGTCTGGTGTGTTTGCTTGAATGAGACTCACCAGACAGACCAGATAACCAGACAGACCGGACTTGTCCCAGACGTGCAGGCCATCGAAGTTCTGCTGTGCCAAAATGGTTTTTCCGCAGCCTGCTAGAACCACCTCTTGAGAAGTGTGGCCTATATGGCAGATTGCTATTCTCTGTCAAGTGCTTCTTACGTTGGAGGCTTGAACAATACTACTTCCATTTTCTTCGCCGATCATGATGACGGCAGAAGCCGGGCACGGTGGGTGCGTTCCGTGATCGGAGGTCTGGACGGCACTCTCCTCATATTCAAGACTCACTGCATTAGCCCTACCTGAAGCAGCTCACTCTTAGGTTTCTATCCAGTGCTTGCCCCCTAGAAGCGCTGCATGCTAGGATTTAGGTGAGTGAGCACTTACTTACAATGAAAAAACGGACCAAACAGACCACGAATGGGAACGGGCAGCGGGCTTCTGCGCGCGATCGTCAGGCCAGCCTCATCGTGGCCGCCGCTTCGCTCTTCGCCGCGAAAGGGTTCAACGGCACCACAACAAAAGAAATTGCCAAAGCGGCGGGCGTGAGTGAGGCATTGGTCTTCAAATACTTTCCGACGAAACGGACGCTCTACGCCGCAATCCTGGAAGAAAAAGTGACCGTCAACGAACTGCTCGAAGCGGTGGAGGAGGTGGCCAAGAAACACGATGACCATCGCGTGTTTACGATGATTGCGAGCTATCGCATCCGTCCCGGTGTCGATTCGACGTTCTTGCGACTCCTCTTGTTCAGCGCCCTGGAAGGGCACGAACTATCCGAGATGTTCTTCGGCAAACACCACAAAGTGTTCTATGACCATCTCGCCGCGTACATTCACACAAGGATTGAAGACGGCGCGTTTCGCCCAGTCGATCCCCTCCTGGCAGCCCGCGCGTTCATTGGCATGGTCGTCCATCACCGCCTACTCCATGAGATCTTCGGAGTCCCAATGCATCAATCCCATGAGGACACGGTGGCGACCTATGTCGACCTCTTCCTCACCGGACTGATCAAGAAACCGGCCAGCCATAAGACGCCGGGGAGGCGTTCGCGATGAATCCCCTGAAACAACATCCAATTGTCACGCTCGGGGTGATTATTTTCTTTGCGGTCACGGCCCTCGTCGTGTTCCGCCTCAGCAGCGGGGCCAAGACCGACGCCCGCAAGGCCCTGGCCATCACCGTCGCCACCGTGGTGCCGCTGAAGCAGGATCTCGACATTCGACTCACCTATACCGCCGACATCACCCCCAACCAAGCAGTCAATCTGTTCTCACGAGTCGACGGCTACATCGCCAAGATCTACGTCGATAAAGGTGACCTGGTCAAAGCCAACCAGCTCCTGATCGAGATCGATCACACGGATTATCGGCATGCCGTCAACCAGGCCAAGGCAAACCTGGCTGCAGCCAGAGCGAGAGTCGCACAGCAGGACGCCATGGTCCGCAATACCACCCTCACGCTCAATCGGATGCAGGCACTGATTAAAGACCAGTTTGTCTCGCAGCAGGATTTGGATAACGCCCAGGTTGCATACGACGCGGCGGCGGCGGCGCTCGATTCACTCCGCGCGCAGGTCCAGCAAATGGAGGTCGCCCTGGCGCAGGCTGAGACGAACCTGGCCTACTCGTATATCCGTGCGCCCTTCGCGGGCTACGTGGCCGAGCGCAACCTCGATCTCGGTGCCTATGTCAGCGGGGCAACCGCCGGCACTTCCACCATCTCGCGCGGGATTCTCACCCTTCATGAGATCCAGACGATCCGCATTCTGATCGAGGTCGTCGAGAAAGACGTCCCGCTCATTCATGTGGGTCAAAGGGCGGAAGTGCGCGCCGAGGCCTACCCTGAGCGAGTCTTCGAGGGCACAGTCACCCGTGTCGTCCAGGCGCTGAACCGAGCCACCCGCACGATGACGGTCGAGGTGGATCTCCCGAACAAGGATCATGTCCTGAAAGGCGGCATGTTCGCCCGAGTAGAGGTCCTGGTCGGTACCCATCGAAACACGATTCAGATCCCCATCGACGCAGTGAGTCGATTGGAGGAAGCCCAATATGTCTACATTGTGCACGATGGAAAGGCCCAGCGCGTGCCGGTGGAAATCGGAGTCCGCGACGAGAACCGAGTGGAGATCACCAAGGGCTTGGACGGGTCGGAGCAGGTCATCGTCTCCGGGAAAGACCTTGTGCACGATGGCACCCCCGTGCAGACGCAACCGATGAATGCCGTGAAACGTGAAACGTAAAAGGTGAAAGGTGAAAAGACCTTCCACTTTGACGTCTTACTCCGTACGTTTCACGTCTAACGTTTCACGTTTCACGCCTTACGGTTCACGTCTCACCTCTTCATCATGTGGCTGACCCTTCTCGCACTTCGCAATCGCATCGGCATCCTGATGCTGTCCCTGGCCATGGTGATCCTGGGCGCCACCTCCCTACAGCGGCTACCGGTCGATCTCTTTCCACAGATTCAAGTGCCCGTCGCCTTTGTCGGCGTCATCTATAAAGGCGCGCCCCCGCTCGACATCGAACAGAGTGTCGTCTACCCCATCGAAAAAGCCGTCAGCTCTGCGTCGAACGTCGAGCATGTCGAGTCGTTCGCCAAACAAGGCATCGGCGGGGTGCAGATCTGGTTCAACTGGGGCGCGGACATTAACGTCGGCCAGATGGAGGTGATGCAACGCATCACCCAAATTCTCAACAGCCTCCCGCCCGGCATTCTGCAACCCTTTATCGTCAAGTTCGATGTCTCCAATATCCCTGTCTCCCTCGTGACGGTCTCCAGCGACGATCTCGACGAACGGGCCCTGTACGACCTGGCCTCTAATACGGTTGCGCCGCAGATCGAACAGATCGCTAACGTCGCCGCCGCCACCGTGGAAGGCGGGAAAATCCGCCAGATCAACATCAACCTCGACCCGGCACTGTTGAACGCCCGGAGCCTCTCGATCCTCGACGTCGTCAAATCCGTGAAGGCCGCAAACCTCATTCTCCCCTCGGGCGACATCAAGGCCGGCAATCTGGACTACAACGTCTTCACTAATAATCAGTTCCGCACGATCGATCCGATTCAGGACGTGATCGTGAAGGTCAACCAACAGGGCAACCCCGTGCGCATACGAGATGTCGGGACCGTGACCGATTCGTCGGACATTCAGACCAACATCGTCAGAACGGACGGGACCAGAGCCGTATATTTACGCGTCAATAAACAGCCCATCGCCAACACCGTGGAGGTGGTGGATGCCCTGCGCAAGGCCCTGCCGAAGATGGTCGGCATTCCGCCCAGCGTGAAGCTCGGCATCTCCTTCGACCAATCGGTCTACATCCGCCAATCGATCAGCAATCTCATCGAACAGGGACTGCACGGATCGCTGCTGGCCGCAGTGGTCATCCTGATTTTCCTCCGTAATGTTACGAGCACGCTGATCATTTCCGTCGCCATTCCCCTCTCGGTCATGGTGACCTTCATCGTGCTCTACTTCTCCGGGCAAACCCTGAACGTATTCACGCTGGGAGGCCTGGCCCTCGGGATCGGCCGGCTCGTCGACGATTCCATTGTGGAACTCGAGAACATTCAACGCCATCTCAACACCACGCCCCGCCGCTGGGACGCGATCCTGGAAGCGGCCCGCGAGGTGGCGATGCCCATTCTCGCCTCGACGATCACCACGGTCGTCGTCTTCCTCCCGATTTTCTTCGTCGCCGGAATTGCCCGCTTGCTCCTGATTCCCCTGACCATCACGATCGCGATCTCGCTGTTCACTTCCTTCTTCGTCTCCCGCACGGTGACCCCGGCTCTCTGTTACAAGTTCCTTAAACCGGAACAGGAGTCTCACCGTTCGATGCCGACATGGTTCGTGCGTCTGATGGATTGGAGCCGCGAACGGTACGAGGCATTGGACAAAGGCTACGAGGGATCGCTCCGCTGGGTCTTGGCCCATCGTCGGCTCTTCATCACCGGCATCCTACTCTTCTTCGCCGCATCACTCGCCCTGGCACCCAAGATCGGTACGGAATTTTTGCCGGTGTCGGATGAAAGCCAGTTCCGCATCGTCCTGCGCGGACCGGTCGGTCAGCGAGTGGAGAAAACCGAGCAGCAGGTGGCCGAGGTCGAACGGGTGCTGCGGGCACAGATCCCTGCCGAGGAGCTGGAAACCATCGTCTCCAGTACCGGCGTGTTAGCCCAGGGCCGTTCCTCCCTGTTCAATCCGAACACCGGCCCCCATACGTCGGCCATCTCCGTCCATCTCGTTACGCCGGACAAACGGAAACGAAACCAAGTGCAAATCATGAACGACGTGAGGCCCAAAATCTTAAAACTCTTTCCGGGCGTCGCAATGTTTTTCGATCCGGGCGGGCTCATTAAACGAGTCACCAGCTTTGGGTCGCAGAAGTCCGTCGACGTGGAAATCTACGGCTACGATTTCGAGCAAGCGCGGGGGGTCATCCGGCAGGTCGAAAGCATAATGCACCAAATTCCAGGCCTGGCCGACATCGAAGTCAGCCGCGAGGAGAACTATCCCGAGGTCAACGTGGTGGTGGATCGCGAGAAGGCCGCTCTCCTTGGTATCAGCGAAACAGACGTGGCCAACGCCGTGCTCTTCTCGCTCAACGGCAACGGTCCAACCGACCCCATCATTTACACCGACCCCCAAAGCGGGAACGAGTACTACATCAGCGCGTGGCTCGCGGAAGAACACCGCAAGGACCTCACGGACATCGAGAACATCATTTTAACCGCACGAACCGGAGAACCAGTCCTTCTGAAGAACGTGGCCTCGCTCAAGCTCAATGCCGGCCCAGTGAAGATCGACCGCAAGTACTTTCAGCGGGTGGTCCACTTGACCGCCAACCCTGTAAACCGGGACCTCGGCGCCATCGCCGCCGACCTGGAGGCGGGCTTTGCCAAGATCCAGCTCCCCACCGGCTTCAGCATCCGGTTGGCCGGCCAGATTCAACAACAGAGAGAAACGTTTGAGGGCTTGCTGTTTGCGACGATCCTGGCGCTGGTCCTCGTGTACATGGTGATGGCCGCTCAGTTCAAATCGCTGATTGATCCCTTCGTCATCATGTTTTCGGTCCCGATGGGCTTCCCGGGCGTGATCCTGATCCTCTTCCTGACCGATACAACACTCTCCACCACGTCGATGATGGGCATCATCATGATGCTGGGCATCGTAGTCTCAAACGGCGTCCTGCTGGTGGATTATACGAACGTGCTGCGGCGGCGAGGGCGGGAGTTACACGACGCGGCGGTCACCGCTGCGCGGACGCGACTCCGGCCCATTCTGATGACCTCCCTCGCCACCGTCGTGGGGCTGCTTCCCATGGCCATCGACTTGGGAACCGGCGGTGAAACGAACGCCCCTTTGGCGCGCGCGGTCGTTGGAGGACTCAGCGTCTCGACGATCCTCACGCTCTTTCTCGTCCCCACAATCTATGTGATCTTAGAGGAACGGTTCCCCCGCCATGCGGGCGAGGCGCCACAGGATGTCGACTGGATACCGGCAGAACCGAGACAACCACCGGCTGGTCGATAGCAGGATGCTGAAAAAGTCCGCCAGCCTGTCTTGTTCATGTAGTCTGTTCGGTCTGTCTGGTGTGTTTGGTGGCATGAGACTCACCAGATGGAGCAGACAGACCGGGCTTGTCCCGGACCTGCTGGCCATCGAAGTTCCGCTCTGCCGAAATGGTTTTCCCGCAGTCTGATTCAGGGGATTTGACTCGGTTACCTGACGGTTGGAAAGAGCGCCTTCAGTTGCATCGCCAAGCCAATATCCCCGCTGATCTTGAGTCGGCCCGACATGGCGACGGCTGTTCCACTCAACTGGCCCTTCAGAATCTTGATGCAATCCTCTCCCGCCATCGAGAACACGACGTGCGGGTCCGCATGCATCCCCTCTACAACCTGACAGGCCCTCTCCCGGATCGTGAGAATGTACTGCCCGCCCTGCGCGCCGCTCAGATCGAATTGGTAGACCGCATCAAGATCTTCAGCGGCATCTGCATCGAGCTGACTTGGGAGAAGCTGAAAAAACTCTTTGATGGTAGTGGGCTTCATGGCGTGTGTGAAGGGGCGGGCCTCTTGGATCGATACCGGGAGCCGCGGTGCCGCGGCTCCCGGTCCCTTGCTAGTAGCGGAGCGTGACCGTCGCGGTACTGCGACGCGCGCCGAAAAAGTCTTTAGAAAACGCCTCGACGGCGGCAGGGTCATAGCCCTTGCAGCTGAAAATGTCGAGGTAGGCGTTGTTCGTGTCGTTCGCAAAATGGCCGCTGATCAACGAGGTCGAGATCAGCTGCACCATGGAATAGCCGGCGACGCGGCCTGAGCCGAAATCGACGACCTGGCACTCGCCAAAACGCTTCATGTCAATGAGCGCACACAGCTCGATGACATATCGGCGGATATGGTCGGCATTGCGGATCAGGTCGGGATGGCAATCTTGGAGGTCAACTGAGGTACAGAGTCCCCACGCCTTCCCCTCGCCCACCATCTCTTGGGGGGCAATGGAAGCAGCTACTGGGGACTCGGTTGGAAAGATCGCGGACTCGGAATCAGTCGGGCTATTCATAGAGTTTGTACACCTTTCTGTTAGAAGGGTGAAAAAACTGTGACGTTGGACCTGTATTTCGGAATATACCACGAAACTTTTCGCATCAGGGGGAATGGAGAAACTTTTTTTTCACACCGAAACGGTTAGGTGCCACTCGATCGGTTGACAAGGTTCTCAGCCGTCGGAGAGAATGCCGCGCATGGCCAACATCACTCCATCACAACCGAACCCCATTCCACCCTCAGCCGATCTCCCCGATCGCCTCTGCACCTGGTGCCAGGTGCCGATGAAGAAGCGCCTCGTCGGCGGCAAGGAGTTCGTCCACTACACCTGCCCGAAATGCGTCTTCCAGCACACGACCCGGCTCGGGCCAAAGCCACCCAGCCCCGCGCACTAATCCCCTGTCGGTCTCTTGACCGGTAATCTGAAGCGCTCGCCTCCTCATCGACCCCTGACCTCAAACCCTATGCCTACAAAGCGCTTCTGTTCAAAAAGAACCCGTCGCTCGCCGCGCCGGGCAAGATCTTTGTCAGTGCAGATCCTGAAATGGGTCGGCCCCTGGGCTCAGGACCACTTGCCAACCCACCAACCAACCCGTCTCACCTGGATACACCGCGGCTGCTGTTGATGATCGGGGATGACCAGGCCCGCGAATGCGCGCAGCCCGCCATCAAAAAGGTGACGAAGCTTGTCGAGTCGCCGAAAGGTGAGGAGTTCCCGCAGACCTACACGTTCTTTCAGTGATATGAGCTGGAAGAGTTCGAAGCCTACCGCCATCTGGACTATCTGATGGGCTGAGTCTATCTGGCGAACGTCGATTTTTCAGAGGGAGGACTGAGGCCGAACGCGGTCTGCCTTGTACTCTAGCGCGGAACGGCTACCGGCGTGAAAAACTGGCCTGCACGTGATCGTCGAAGATATGGGCCAGCCGCTCCCTGTCCTCCGGGCTGATCGAGGTGATCTTCGAGCCGAACTTAGGGGAACGCACGTGGATAACTTGCAGACCACAGGTCAACGTTCTCCCCTGCTCGAGCTCAATCACGAGCTGGAGTGCATCGCCGCTCTTCACGAACAAGCGGCTCTCAATCCGGACACCGGTCTCGCTGACATCCAGAACCTTGCACGGCGCCGAGAGAGCCCCCCGCTGCAGACGACCGCCCCGGCTTACCTCGACACGTGACCCTTTTCGCTTGAACCCCATCGGCGCTGGCCTCCTTCTTTCGACATCATAGCAAGCGGCCACACAACTCCCAAAGGAAATTGCCAAATAGAGCGTCTGCCCACATTATTCACGAGAGTTCGTGACGAAACCGCCGAGACGCCAGCCGAGACGGGCGCGCGGAACCTGCGAGGGAGGGCGGCGTACTTAACAAAGTATGTTGACCGACTGAGCGGCGAGCCCACCTGCCGTCAGGCTTGTCGCAGCGGCGTATCGGCGGTTGCAGTAGAAGTCTTCGTGAATAATGCGGGCTAGAGCTTTCCCCCTACGAGGCCACGCACCTGCTCCATACGCGTGCGATTGACGCCCAGATCGCCATAGCCAGTACGGGAGGCGGAGCGGAAATGGAGGGTCTTGGTCTCGTCGTCGAACAAAAACTCGACGTCGTCAACGAATCGCATCAACAGGCTGGTGAATTCGTAGTGCAGGTAGGACTCGTCTTCTTCGACAAGCTTTGTGCGTGGCAAGGAACGGATGACTTCCTTCAACGCCTCCTTCGCCTCAACCCGAGACTTGCGATAGCGAATGGGCGCGGTGGCATGGCCCGTATCCTGAGCCTGCGTCGAGACGCAATTGGGACTGGTGGGGCAAGGCGCTAAGATGCGAGGGCTCATGTGACTCCTGGTAATGACTCAACCGAGGACGATCTTACAATGTTGCGCAACCAGACATCACAAATCAAGACCGCGTCGGAAGGGATCAGATCGGGAATGCCTTTGTCTCGATAGGCCAGGTGCGGACTCACGCGGACTTTTTGATAGCCGCCGGCTTTCATCCCCATCAGCGTATGCTCGACTCCTGCAATCGCCTAACGCCGGCCCAGCACGATGGTGTGATCGATGAATGTGAATCCTGCCTCAACTCGCACCATGTCTTCTGGAAGCTGCTTGGCCTGGAAGTCGTTGAGCGACACTTCTTCGCCCTGGTTCAGGAATACTCTTATGTTGTAGACGACACGGTCGCCTTTCTTGGCCGGCGTTCCCGCTCCTTCTCGTTCGTCAAGCAACTTGAGCCCGCTAATCCGCTTTATCAGTACAAGACAGTCCTGAGCGATGGCTGAATGCCGCCCTGCTCTTCCACACGGACCGAAACCCGTCCAACGATACGCCCGTCTTCGGTTTCGACATCCACACGCCAATCGCCTGGGTCGAGCCGCTGCTTGAACGTATAAGCCCGATAGCCTCCTTCGCGCCCACCGTTGATCTTGATGGGAATCCTGTCGGCGTGGGTGAAGGGTTTGCCGTCGTTCGGACGGAAGTACCAATGGTGGTAGACAGTGGTGTTCAGGTCCACAGGCGCGAAGACAGCCGTGAAGCAGTAGATCGGCTCGTTGGCCGGGAAGGTGTCATCCGATCGTTTCCAGGCTTGATACCACTGTTTCTCGAACGAGAGTTCGAACCGGTCGCCGGTCTTCTTCACCTCATGGTAGATCCCGCCGAACTTCAGCGAGAGTGGCACAGGTGGAATCCAGTTCAGGAAATAAAACCCGACGAGCAGACCGATGAGCGCGAAGGCAGGGGCCGTGACTCCGACCGCCTCGCGCTTCGAACGATCCGGATTATTGCGGTAGATCAACTGGACCACACGAAAGGTGACGGCCGCGCTCAGACCGGCTCCGACCAGGAAGATCGCCGCATTCATGAGCCCGGTCATGACCGGGAGGAAGAACGTGAAAAAGGCGAAGCACACCAGTGCGTACAGGCTCACGAGGAGACGCAGACTGGAGAGCCGATCGCGTAGAAATTCGTTGCCGACCAGCAGCAAGACTAATAGGGCGAAAAAGATCGCCGTGCCGGTGAGCGTGGCGCTACGGGAGTAGAAGATCGTATAAGCGCTGAAGAGCCCGCCCAAGAGAAATTGCACGGCCATCGGATAGTAGGGCCGCACGCGCAACATCCAGCGCGCAAAGGGTGAGAGCGTGGCCAACTGTTCCCTATCCGGTGCCGGCTCAATCCCCAACCGCCCGGTCAGCACGATGAGCACGCCCAAGAGGAGCAGGTAAATCAGCAATAAGAGGTTGTCTTGCAGCCGATCGATGCGGGTGAGCGTGATGGTGTCATAGCCCACACCGGAAAAAAAGAACACCGGGGGCATGAATGGCTTTGCCAGGACGGTCCTGACTGTGGAGAAAGAGAGCATGAGTCCTCAAGCTTCAGGATATTCTTGGGATTGTCAAATGAACGGGCGAAACTGGACGACTCAAAACGACCGCCCTTCTCACCCACCCAACCCCGGCGCGCCGAGACGCGCCTTGCCCCAAGCAAGGCCGCAGGGGAGAAATAACCGGAGGAATATTTTCTGTGGCACGCTAGACCCTCAATGGTACGCATGCATGGCGCAACAAGAGAACACTCCCGCAGGCTGCTCAAAAAGTTCGTCCAGCAAGGCCGCACCCGATGAGAGCACCGGAGGCGTAGCCTCTGGGCTACGTTGAGGATGCTTTCGAGGGGAGAACGCAGCTGGCGGACTTTTTCAGCAGCCTGTTACACGAAAGGAGGGAGAGGCGCATAGACCACCGGGTACCCAATCACCCGTTCCAGCCAGGGGGCCATCAGATCTTCTCTCAGTGGGGCTCGGTTCAGACGAGCTTCGATGTGAAATCCCGTCTCGTTCCCGACGATCCCGATAATGGCGGAGGCATCCTCCCCATCTGGAAGCAGTTGCTGTGTTTGAAACTCACAGAGGGTGCTATAGAGGCGGCCATCGGGATCGATCGCAGATCGGATCTCCGGCAAGTCGTCGAGCGGACAATGCACAGAACAGCGATAGACGGAGCGGACAGTGGGTTCAATTGCTTGAAAGTCAACAAGCGCATCCTCTGAGAAACCCGTCAGATAGGCCCGGACGCTGGCTGGTTCCGGTGCAGAAGTCGCGGCCAATTTACTGGCCGGAACCAGGAACTCGTAGGCGTCTGCCGTGTTGTATTCAAACTGACAAGGCCCGAAGGCGTCGGGCCAGGAGCAGAAGAAGGGCACGGAGGGATCGACCGGACGCAACATCAGCTGCTGCTTCTCAACCGATGTCTCGATGGGAAGCTCCAACAGCGTGATCGCTTCGAGAAACGCCGTGCGCCGTTCCTCCAGCCACTGCACCCGCTCGACATCGCCGCGCGTCTCGCCTGGGGTGATGACCTCTTTTGTCTGGAGCCGTACGCGGATAAACGAATGGGCATGGCGAAATCCCAGCCAGAGCATGCTGCGGGGGTCGTGCAGTCGTAACGGATCACGAATGCGCCAGGGATGGCTGATCGAGCAGTAGGTGCCCACATCCTGATAGCGCTGGTATACAGTGTGGTAGGCCCCGGCCAGAAGAAAAAAATCGCCTCTCCAACCCTCTCGGACCTGGATCAGCGTTACATCTTCCGTGGACCACGCGTCCAGCTGGTCGAAATCCTCAGGAGACTCGACCGTCCACTCTTCGACATAACAAATGACGTCTCTCGCAGGCACCGCCGGCTTCAAACCCAACGCAGCCAGCCGTTCGCCCACGACGAGCACCTGACCGAAGGTCAGCGGGGTCGTCGTTTCCCAACGACGTTCACGCACGGTGGGTCATCTCTTCCCCCGGCCCATCAACGCGCCGGTCGCAGAGCCTTCTGCTCGATCGTCGTATCGTCGAGGAACCGATCGATGCCGTCCTTCAGGGTCGCCGCCAGTAACAGTTGCACATCGTCTTCGCTAAACCAGACTACGGTATCGCGTTGTGCCCCCTCGACACCTCTGATCGTCGTGCTCTGGTCGCCAAGGTTCCTTGCGGTGATCACCAACTTGCTGCTCGTGTTCACCACCGTCGAGAAGAGTCGGCTCTTGGCGTTGGCTGAAAAATCGAGCACCTGCCCGCTGATGACGATGTCGGCATCGTTCAGATCCGTCGCGGCCCCGCTGGAAGCCACTCGCACCGTCCAGGGCCGATCCTTCCATCCGCGCGCTTTTAGACGATCTGCGAGGGCATGGGCAATCACGTCTCCTGGGCGCTCCCCTGCCACGTTGAAATAGGTCACCCCGCCCCACAAATGGGTCCGCAGACCGAGCCGACTCTTTTCCAGTCGCCGATCCTCGAAGGTTTCGATGACGATCCTAACCGGTTCCGGCTCCAGGTATTGCGCCGCCATTTGCTTCTGCTGAAGATCCAGATAGACCGTTTTCCCGGTACCCCCGCAGCCCGTTCCCATCAGCAGGCTGGCCGCGAACACGATACCGACGCCCAGTCGTCCCATTGTCTGTTTCACAATATCATCCTCCTTGCGATTGGCTGCCCCACCCTTGAAGCGAGCCTAGTTTACCCAAGTTACTGATAAGAGACAAATACCGAGGGGAGCAAAACGCTGAAAAAGTCCGCTTGCCTAAGAAGGCCATTATTCGTGAAACGTGAGACGTATCACGAAGATCACCGTATCTCGTCCGGGCTATAAGCCTTGCTTCCAACGAACTACATTTCACGTTTCACCTTTTACCTTTCACGGATGTCGAGATCTCTGCCACGCCACGATAGTTTTCCCGCGGCCTGCTAGAGGGTCACGATGGGGAGGAGCGCCCGAAAGGTCTCACGGCTGAATTCCGGCACTTGGCCCGACTGAATCCTTGGATCGGTGAACGGCAGGAAGCGGACGATCTTCACAAAGGACCGTTCGGCCAACACGGCGGCAATCTGCGCCTTGCGATCGTGGGTGATCGGCAAGGTGTACCCCTCGCCACGTTTCCATTCCCACAACGTCGGCGCCAACGACAGTTCCAACCCCTGCCCAGCGAGTTGATGAAACCGGTCCACGATCCGTGCCTTGTGCTGCTTGATCCCTTCCCCCTCCAGCATCAAGGCGCACACGACGTGGTGCCCCCACCAGAAGAGCGTCCGAAAGGCAAAGGCATTCGAGTCGTGAAAGTGTTTCGGAAAATCCAGATATTGGTAGGGAAAGAATTCGAGATACTCTCCCTTCACAAAGTGACAGTTGGTGGGATCGAAATCCAGCGGGGTTACGAGCGAGGCCGACCCCACTTCCTCTTTCAACGCCGCATGCGTGGCCGCGAGCAAGTGCCGCACCTTTGCCATGATCTGCGCCTTGGCGCGAAAGAAGTGCTGATCGGCCATCAAGACCGCTTCTTCCTCTGTGAACTGGGATGGCATGGTCATCAATCGGCTCCAGGATGCTGAAAAAGTCCGCCAGCGGCGTTCTCGCTTCGCTCAGAAGCTCGACGTATCGAAGCATACGCCTCGCCTCTTCGCTCGCTGCGGACTTGCTGGACAGCCTTTTTGATCATCCTGCGAGCCGTTCTTGCGCCAGCACCATTCCTTCAATCACAGTGGCATTTGAGCACAAACTGAGTTTTCCCACAGCCTGCTAGAGAGGAGCCGCCCAAACGGCGAGGGCTACTTCTGATGCGTTTCGAACTGAGAGACCGTCAGGTCATACTGCGCCCGACATTCTGCACAGCGGACCCACACCGCATCTTGAAACACATCCATCTCCCGAACCGACAGGGCGGGAGCATGGGTGCCCATACAAGTCTTGAGCGCCACAAGCCCATCCGGCTGCGCAGGATCCGGTTCAGGCAAGGAGGAATCCCCTGTCGATACTTGCCTGGTGATCGCGCCGGTGGTCACCCGATGCACCATGCGGCAGGAACTGCACGTCAGCACCACAATGCGCTCCGGCTCCACGCGCTTGACCGTCAGACAGAGCGGATGCACCGACCAACATTGTTGGAGAAAGGCGCCGCTGCGGATAATCTCTGCCATTGACTGTCCTCGTCGTTCGCGGTTTGTCTAGTTCTTCTGGTTGATTTGGTTGATTTGGTTTATCTGGTTAGTCTGGTTCAACCAAATAAACAAGACAAACCAAATAAACCAAATGAACTAGATCGGCTAGAGCGCCCACAGGGCCAACATCACCAAGGCGCCGAGCACATAGGGAAGCACACACGAATAGAGCACTGCCGACCGCGCACGGCCCGGCGACTCGTTGCGCGACAGTTGCTCCTTGTAGACGAATTCATGGGAGAGGATCAGCACCGTGAGCATCAGCCCCAACGTCCGACTTGTCCGCGGCCAGGTGTAGGAACCGCTGATGATGAAGTTCGCCGTGAAATATCCACTGAAGAGGAGAATCAGCGGCGCCAGGACGAACCGGACTGAGTCGGAAAAAAAGGCATGCCAGCCCGGGCGGGCTTCCACTGGGCTTGATTGTGAGCTGGGATTCACGACCCGACGGCCACTGGAGCCGCTGTTTTCGGCGAAGGAGAGGGGATGCCCCCTTGGGCGGCGCGGCAGGTCTTGCACACGCGGGGGCGGGCTTTCAGGAACGAGACTTTCCCGCTGGCCAGGCAGTTGTAATGGACAAACTCGTCGNNGACCACCCGCCGGTGAAAAATGTCTTATTGCGGTAGAGCCCTTCCTTACAGACTGTGCAGTTCCGGGGCTCAATCCCCAACAGCATCGGCTCCCAAGTCCCGCCGCCTTTTCTAATACTCATGCCGCGAAGTATAGCGAAGGCGCCCGGTGAGAGGCAAGGGGCGAGGGGCAGGGGATCGGTTAGTCAGATGCCAGCCTTGGCGCAGGCCCAATGGACTGGTTTAGTAAATGTGCCCGTCGGATCTACCAGTTTTGGGCTCGGATTTGGTTCGACGGCCAGCGCTAACATCGACCAGCTCAGAAAGCCGCCGCTGTCGCGCCAACGAAAACGAACTGGAACGCAGGATTCAGTCAAAGTGGCCTCGACAACCAACGCCTTTTTGTGAACGGGAATCTCATTGACGAACTCACGTTCGGGTCGGAGCAAATAGCAGCCGGTATCAGTACCTCCACAGACCAGTTCTTGGCTGATAGTGATACGCCTGCGTCCACCGACGGCCATGCCATTGAGCCCCAATTCGACCCCAGCTTGGTTCGTGAACTCCAGCATGAAGCGATCACGGAGTAGCTAGGCAGGAGTCCTTTGAATCCGAAGCAAGTGCCAATGGGGCCTTTATCAATGGTGGCCCCATCGTCGGCATATCTGACCTCGATTTCGGCCTTCAGTCGGCGGCCCCAGGAGGCAATGGCTCCGTTTCCGACTTGGAGTTCTTCGATCTTCAGAAACTCTCGCTTCTCTCGCTCCAGCCTGGAACGAACCTCCTCCAGGTTCCAGGGCTCCAGGGGATACAGATCCTCCCCATAATTAATGTCGCATCCAACTTGGGCCAAGGCGAGGATGAACAGAACCAGCGTGCGCTTCAGCATAATCTCTCTTTCGGTAGCCTGACCTTACCGCCGGGGCGGAAGTCGGTCAAACGTTCTGACCTTTTCCGTCCTCTTCTCTTGGCGCACCTTCCCCCTCACCTTTCACGTCTCACGGTTTGACAGCCTCCAGACCTTTTGTTACGCTCCGCGCCGATTCAGGGCCTGTTACGACAAGCGCGATTTACCCCCATGAACATCAAGGGCTACCTCGAACAGAAGCGGGTCGACGTGGATCTGTTCCTCGATTCCGTCATGCCCAGCGCCACCACGGCGCCCTCCACACTCCACGAAAGCATGCGGTACAGCCTCATGGCGGGAGGGAAGCGAGTCCGCCCGATCCTGGCCATTGCCGCGGCAGACGCGGTGGGGCAGCCCGCGCCGGGACTGATGCCGATCGCCTGTTCGGTGGAACTGATCCACACCTACTCTTTGATTCACGACGACCTGCCCGCGATGGACAACGACGACTTCCGGCGCGGGAAGCCGACGAATCACAAGGTGTACGGTGACGCGATGGCGATCCTGGCCGGTGATGCGTTGCTGACGATGGCGTTCGATCTCTGCAGTCGTCCCGATCTCATGAAAGGCTGCGACCCGGCGCGCCAAGTGCGGCTGATTCACGAACTCGCGTACGGCTCAGGAAACATGGGGATGGTGGGCGGTCAGGTGCTCGATATCCAGGCTGAGAATAAAGACATCGATCTTCCGACGCTCCAGAACATCCACAAGCATAAGACCGGCATGTTGATTCGCGCAGCGGTGCGGATGGGCGCCATTGCCGCCGGCGCACAGGATCGCCAGCTGGATGACCTCACGAGTTATGCCGAGGATGTCGGACTGGCCTTTCAGATCGCGGACGATGTGCTCAACGTGACGGGAACGCGCGAGGAGCTGGGCAAGAATCCCAACACCGACGCGGAACGCGGGAAGAAAACCTACCCGACGTTTTACGGGGCCGAGGGAGCCAGAAAGCTGGCGGATGATTGCGTGGCCCACGCCATCGGCCGCCTCTCCTCGTTCGGCCCAGCCGCCGACCCCCTCAGCGAACTGGCGCGCTATATCACATCGAGAAAGAACTGACGTGAGGCGTGAAACGTAAAACGTGAAACGTCAACCCGCCCGAATCGATGTGAACGTGCTTCAAGATTTACTTCTCACGTTTCACCTTTCACGTTTCACGTCTTCAAGATGAAAGTTCTCGTCACTGGGGCTACCGGATTCGTCGGCGGCGCAGTGGCACGCGCGCTGGTCAATAGCGGCATCGACGTCCGCATCCTGGCCCGCGCCGGAGCCGACATCCAGAATCTTCAGGGGCTGACCGTCGAGCGGGTCGAGGGGGATCTGCGCGATCAGGCCTCGTTGCGCAAATCCCTCATCGGCTGCCGACAGCTCTACCATGTGGCGGCGCACTATGCGCTCTGGGCCAAAGATCCGGCGATCTTTTACGACGTCAACGTCACCGGCACAAAGAATCTGCTGGAAGCGGCCCGTGAAGTCGGCACCGAACGGATTGTCTATTGCAGCACGATCGGCGCGATCGGCCTTCCGCCAGGCGGAGGACTCGGCACGGAAGAGACGCCCATCTCGCTCGAACAAATGGCCGGCCACTACAAACGGTCGAAGTACCTGGCCGAGCAAGAGGTCTTGAAACTTGCGAAGGCAGGGCTGCCGGTCGTCATCGTGAATCCGAGTGCCCCGGTCGGCGCAGGCGACGTGAAACCGACCCCGACGGGGCAGGTCATCGTGGATTTCATGAAAGGCCGCATGCCGGCCTATATCGAAACCGGGATGAATATCGTAGACGTCGATGACGTGGCCGCCGGCCATCTGCTCGCGATGCAGAAGGGTCGGATCGGCCAGCGCTACATTCTGGGCAACAAGAACTTGATGCTGCGTGAGGTGTTTGAAATCTTGAGTCGCCTCACCGGCGTCAAGGCGCCCACGATCAAGCTCCCACGACTCGCGATTATCCCCCTGGCCTACCTCAACCAATGGATTGCCAACCTCACAGGCCAGCCGCCGCGTATTCCGCTCGAAGGGGTGAAGATGGCCAAATATAAGATGCACTACGACTGCAGCAAAGCGATCAGGGAGCTCGGCATCCCGCACACACCGCCAGAGGTGGCGCTGGAAAAAGCCGTGAAGTGGTTCCGCACTCATGGTTATGTGTAACCATGTAAATTCTGAGTTAAGAGTTCTGAGTTTTGAGTTTTGAGTTGCCAGAAAAATAGCAACTCCAAAGCAAGCGCTCCAAGTTCTGAGTGCGATGCAACAATCGAATCAACATTCTGACCCTCAAGCACGCGCTAAACTCGCCTTGTGAGACCTCGCTAACTCAGAACTCAAAACTTAGAACTTAGAACTGATGGACCTGATCATTCTGCTTTATAAGACCATCCTCTTCCGCCCCTACGTCTTCGTCTTTCTGGCCGCGTTCCTGTTCGCCGCGATCAAGCTGATCGGCTGGCCACGGACCTGGCGGTTCTGGCTGATTAGCTGGGCCACCGCCTTCGTCTGCGAATTTTCGTCCACGCGCAACGGCATTCCCTTCGGGTGGTACCACTACAATGGCTCGACCGTGGGACAGGAACTCTACTTCTCCAACATTCCGTTCATGGACTCGATCTCATTCAGTTTTCTGCTTTACGCCGCCTACTGCGTCGCGCTCTGTCTCATACTCCCAATCAGGCCGTCCCCTGCTTCCCCTCACCCAATGCTCAAACCGCTACATCTTGATGTGAATGCGCGAACGAGTTGGTCCGTTTTCTTGCTGACTGTTTTCTTGTTTGCCTTCATCGACATGGTGATCGACCCTGCGGCACTCCGCGGCGACCGCTGGTTCTTGGGGAAGATTTATTACTATCCCGATCCAGGCATTCACTTCGGCGTGCCGCTCGCCAACTATGTCGGGTGGGCTGTCGTCGGGCTCATCTCCCTCGCCATCTATTTTCCGCTTGATCGACGACTGCCCGCGCTCTCGTTGCCTCCGTCGACCACGCCTCGCCTCCTGCTAGGCGTCGGCCTTTACTATGGCGTCCTGGTCTTCAATCTCGGCGTAACGTTCTGGATCGGCGAATCATTCATGGGAATGAGCGGACTGCTGATGCATCTCCCCGTCATCGCGCTGCTGATGTTTCGCCTCGCAGGACCGCGGGGCGTCTCCCCGTCTAGCCCGCATTATTCATGACGGTTCGTGGAGAAATCGTGCAGTCGCTACGCGAGACAGGCGCGCGGAGCCGCGAGGCGGGGTTTGCCCCGCCTGGGAGTTCCGAAGGTGGTGTGCCCCCTTCGTGGGGATTCTACAAGGGGGCTGGCCCCCTTGTAAGAGTGGGCGAGGCAGGCTCCAGAGCCGAGCCCGCCTGCCTGGACGCCTGGCCGACTGCATCCAGGTGCGTCGCCACCGCGCTTGCGAGGTCGAGCGCCCTTTGCATGATCATGGCGCGAAAAGAGAATACCGCATTGGGTTCTAACTTCCGTCTCCGCGATTGCAACAGAAGCGCTCGTGAATAATGCGGGCCAGATAGCTCGCTGGCAATCAGACAAAAGACTTTGTATAGTGAATGACCGTAGACATGCGAACGAAACTGATCGTCTTTATCATCGTGGCGGGCCTCGGGATTGTCGGCGTCTTCGGGTGGCTGGGTTATCGCTTGTTCACCACCGGCTTTAGCGCGAAGACGGAGCCCCATGCGATCGAGGTGTTCATGGTACGCCAGATCCGCCATCTCGCCATCCCCGTCAAGGAGCGAAACGCCCAGAATCCCATCCCGTTGAGCCCCGGCGTGATGAAAGAGTCGCTCGCGCACTTCGCCGACCACTGTGCCACCTGCCATGCCAACGACGGCAGCGGTCAGACACCTATCGGCAAGAATATCTACCCCAAAGCGCCGGACCTCCGGTTGCCCGATACTCAATCGATGTCCGATGGGGAGATCTTCTGGGTCATTCATAATGGCATTCGCTTCACCGCAATGCCGGCCTGGGGAGAGGGTGACCCAGCCCAGGACATGGGTAGTTGGAAGCTGGTCCACTTCATTCGCCATCTCCCACAACTGACGCCCGAAGAACTCGACCAGATGAAGGCGCTCAATCCCAAGACAAAGAAAGACCTGGAAGAAGGAGCCGCCTTCGACCAGTTCCTGCAGGGAGACGATGCGGCGGCGGCACGGACCGATAGCAGCCATCATCACTAATTCATCGACGGCAATACAGGAAAGAGGATCCCCCATGTGGTTACGTGTGATTGTGCCCCTTGCATGCTGCTGCATTTCGACGGCCAGCTTCGCCCACGGCACCGACCAACATGTGCTCGGTACGGTCACAGCCATTGACGCGACACATGTCGAAGTCAAAACGCCCATGGGCGGGACGGTGGGCGTGCGCGTCAACAAACAGACCCAGTTCAAGGAAAAGAACAATCCGAAAGGCGCCAACGTGCCCGTGGTGGGCGATCGTGTCGTCATTAAGGCCACAAAGAACGACAAACTGTTGCTCGCCACCGAAATCCATTTTTCCTCGGCCACGCGCGTACCGGTCCCCCCGCAGCCGGTTCCAGTTCAGTAGGGCGATCGATGCCGATGCTTCACCTCACACGGGAACTCAACAACTCTTTCTTGAGCGGCGGAGTTCGCGCGGCGGCCATTCGAGTGCTGATCACGGGCATCGCGATATTTTTGGCGGTCATGATCGTGCCCGGCCTTGACGTCGACTCGCTCCCTGCCGGGCTCGCTGCCATCCTCGTGCTCACGATTCTCAATGTATTGGTCCGGCCCATTCTCTTTGTGCTGACCCTTCCCTTGATCGTCCTCTCGTTGGGGCTCTTTCTCATTGTGGTCAACGCGCTCCTTCTGGAACTCACCGCATACCTGGTCAATGGATTCTCGGTAACGGGGTTCTGGCCGGCAGTCGGCGGCGCGGTCGTGATCAGTCTGGTCACCACGATCCTCAACGCATGGGCCTCTGACCAACGCCCGAAGGAACCACGCGCATTCCCCCAACGCCCACCTACGATTATCAATCCCGACGAATAACAGGACCCATCAGGATGCTGAAAAAGTCCGCCAGCACCACAGACCGTGGCGCGTGAAACGCGAGACAAGCGAGAAAGGCGCGACGCGAACAGATTGGATTCTCACCTCGTCTCGCTCGTCCCGCCAGTCCCGTTCGTCTCGCCTACCCTGCGCCCCTGTCCCACACATGCGGACCATTGAAGTTCTCGCGTGCCACATAGTTTTCCGCAGCCTGCGATTCCTTGTCATTGAATTGCTCATCGTGCGTTGTTACAATGCGCGCGTTTGGTTACCTTAACCCGGACTATTCATGAACACCTGCTACGTCGTCCGATCCTCTCGCCCGGCGGGGCTTTTCTCGTTCGGCCTCCTCGAAGGACTGCAAGTACGTCTGCGTCGGCCTTACTTGCGAGAAGCCCCGGCGGGCTTCGGTCTCGAACGCCTCGCGACGGCATTCATGAATAATCCGGGTTTAACTCACGAATGACACCCACAGCTCCACAGAGCAAACCAATTCCCGAGACGCATCTCCAGCGGACCTTGACGTCCGTGCTCAACGACCTGCCGGTCGACGCGGCGCTCGCCGCCGTGTTCCACCATGACCAAGGCCCGCTGGCCGGCCATGTCGCACGAGGCTTCACCCCTCGCGATATTCAAGCCATCCTCCGGACACTTTCGGCTCCCGCCATCGCTGCAGCGCCTATCGCAAGCGATCCGGAGGGCGGGCGCACCATTCGCCTCCGCTTGATTACGCCGGGCACAAAGTCGTTGCTTGGGGTGTCCCTCCTGCATCGGAACCGGACGTACGGCTTCCTCGTCATCGGGCGAAAAGAGAGCGCCACGTTCGCAAAAAAAGAGAAGAGTTTGATGGAGCAGGCCAGCGATGAGGTCACGAAAGCCCTGGAGCGTGAAGGTCTGTTCGATATGAATGTCCTGCTCAGTCGGCCGTTTGTCGCGCACGAGCCGGTCCCTCCGCCACCCTCTCCGGCGGAGATGTTTGCGACCCCGGTGTCGCAGCTCACACCGGAACTCCAAGATAAGATTATTGCCGTCTTGACGGATGCCAACCAATATGTCGCCTACGATCGCATCTGGGCCTGCCGCTACGACCCCCTCGCAGGCAATGTCGAAGTCCTGGGAATGGCCGGAGATCTGAAAAGCGAACAGAAGGACGGGAAGAAAGATCTGAAGCCGGGGCACCGCCTCACGCTCGACAGCTCAGCCTCCGGATGGGCAGTTCGCCATCGTAAGCCGCGTGTGGATCATGATCTCGCCTCCACGCAGGGGCGATTCCTCGATCACAAATATCTGTTCAGAGACCGGCTGCTCTCCTCGCTCGTCGTGCCGTTCTTCGTCCGAGGACAAGTGGGCGGAACCATCACCCTGGCTTCGAAAGAAGCCGGACGCTACCAACAGACTGATGCGCGCACGCTTGAACCGACTATTGTGAAGATCGCAGACATTCTCCAGGCTCCGGCACCGGCGCCAGCCAGCCAGGCCCCCGCCACTGGACCAACCGGCGCCCGCGGGGAATTAGTAGCCCCAGGTCCCTCGGAGCCCATCATCAGAAAACAAGAGCGGCAGGCCGCGATCGGCGAGTTCAGCATGTTCCTGGCAACAGAAGTGCGTGAGCCGCTCGCCTCGATCCGCGCCCAATTGGAGGAAGTCACGGGTGAAGGCATCCTCGACTTCGACCCGCAGACGCGCGTCGAGAACGCGATGCGCGATTTGATCCGTATCGAAGCCATCCTGAACGAAATTTTGGACTTTGCGAAACCACTCGAGCTGACTCGACGCCTCCTCCGTATCCCCGAAGTGATCGAAAGCGCGCTCACGGTTATCGCGACCGACCTCGAAGTCACACGGATACAAGTGACCAAGGACTATGCGACGATGATCGCGCCGGTCCGCGGCGACGAAGCCAAGCTCCAGCAAGTCTTTCTCAGTATTTTCAAAAACGCAGGTGAGGCGATGAACCCCGGCGGGCATCTCCATATTCAGGTCACCCAGCATCGTGCGGGGCGCGGCGTAGAAGATCAGATCCTCATCAAGAACGACGGGGCTCCTATTCCTGCAGAAATCGTCGATAAGGTCTTTGAGCCGTTTTTCACCACGAAACGGGCCGGCACCGGCCTGGGTCTCGCCACGGTCAAGAAGATCGTCGAAGAACATGGCGGCTCGATTGCCATCGGCAGCGCGCCTGGCGAAGGGACCACCGTCACCATCCGCCTCCCCGGTCTCAACGCTGGTCCGTCCTATCGCGGACGTGGTCGCGGACGCCGTCCACCCGCACGCCGCTAGGCCTGACTTCCCGTTTCCGTCCGCGCTCCCTCTTCTGACAGGAGGCTGAAAATTCCGCCAGCGCCGAGCCCCTCGTGCGTGAATCGCGAGACGTGCGAGAAAGGCGCGACGTGGACAGATTGGATTCCCACCTCGTCTCGCTCGGCTATCCTGGGGGAGTGCTCTCCTGTTGTGCCACTCGTACAGACCATCGAAGCTCTAGTGTGCCACAATAGTTTTTCCGCAGCCTGCTAATGCTCACGACACCCATTGGTGTCTCGCGGGACGGCCTATCTGCGTGCAGTTTTCTCTGCAACATCACACCTTCTCTCCTAATGGAGTCGCCGGACTGTCCTTCACTGCGCGCATCGAGGAAGCACGTTCCTGAACCTCTCCCTCCGACCTCTCTCGCTTCTTTCTTCACAGGGTAGCCTGGTTGATCCTCGAGTGCGGGCGTCCCACCTTTTCCCTTGAGGGCGGGCTAGATGGTCTCCCACTGCGCGTGTCCAACGAGGGTCTTCTGAGGCCGCGCGTTGCACGAGCACAGGAGGCCAACAGGCCACCCATTCCATCCTTCTCATTTTTCCCCACTTCGCCCTAAAGGGGAGCCGCCAGACTGTCCTTCGCTGCGCGCATCGGACGAGCACCGTTTCACCGTGCGCGTCCTGCGAGCAAGAAGGATGGTCTGGCGGTTTCCCTTCCCCCTTTTTCGCCCTTGACAGAGGTACCCTCCCCCTGGCTATGATTCCGCCACTTGATTCGACCTTTGAGTTGAGAACGTATTGTCTCCGGCCACCATTTATTCAAAGGAGTAGGCGTATGAAGCTCGTAATCGGCACTGTTGCGACCGTCTCCGGTGTCCTGTTTGCGCTGTCGATGGCCTCGGCGAATCCGGCGCTCCTCCCCAAGCATGAAGGCTATCCGATGAAGAACAGCGGAAGCCCTGTAACGGGCCAGCCAACCGCCAACGATCCTGGCCAGTCTGATGGAGGTGGGCAATCCGCGTTGCTCAAGTCCGAGAACTCCATCAAGCATAGCGAGCAGCACCTGAACAAGTCTGATAATGCCCGGATTACCGAAGGTCAGGGCGCAGGCCGCCTTCCGAATGTCCAGGGGCCACAGATCATGATTGCCCCTCCAGTGACCTCCGCCACGAAGATCACCGACGATCGGAAGATCGAGTAGTCGAGCCGTCTAGCAGGATACAACAGGGGGGGAGCCGGACCTATCCGGAGCCCCCCTGTTTTTTTGTATGCCCGGTCCGAGTGGGGGCTGTGCCCATACGCAGCCTAAATCGCCAGGGTTTCTTGGCCCACGCTCCTGCATAGTCGACACCGACTCGTGGGTGAGCCCCCACATCTCCTCTCTTTACCAAGACCCCTCGATCCTCGAACCAAAGAGATTCGCCGGTCGTGAGATCCACACGATTGAGACAGCGATCAATCTGCAGCGCGCGACAGAGCCGCCCCGGTCCATCGATCAACTCCCCGTCGATTTCAATCGCCCTGATCAATACGGCTGAGGGAAACTCCTCCCGCTCCGTCACCACGTTCAGACAATGGTACATCCCATAGATGAGATAGACGTAGGCGACCCCTCCAGGGCCAAACATGACATCCGTCCGCTGCGTTCTCCCTTTCGAGGCATGACAAGCCTTATCCTGTGGCCCGACATAGGCCTCCACTTCGATGACCTTTCCCGCCAGCATGCGCCCAGCGATCGAACGTACGAGATACTTGCCGACCAACGATCGTGCCACCGTAAGCGTCGAGCGATTGAAGTATGCGCGCGTGAGAATGCTTCTTCCCTGCAAACTGTTCATAGCATGATAATCGACGGTCTTTAAGAATCTTCTTTGATTGCTTTTTTCGCTCTCTCACTGAAACCATCGAGTCTTTGTTCATCCTAAACGCACACCGCTATCTCTTTCTTGTATTCCTCATCAGAAAGATGCTTGTGATGTGAGTCTGGCTCTAATAAGAGGTTTTCTAGACATCCCTCCAACTCGATAGCCTCCGCTTTGGTCAGAAACAACGTCACATGATTTAGCCTTCGATCATTATCCTCGTCCAGCATTCTCATTCTCTACCTCACTTTTTAAGGCTGCTCAAAACGATCTTCCAACAAGGCCGCAGGTGAAGAACACACCGGAAGCGCAGGCATTCTCACCCGCCCAACCCCGAGCTGCAAGAGCAGCTCTTTCCCGATGGGGTACGTTGAGGATGTGTTCAAACCGAGAACGCGGTTGGAGATCGTTTTCAGCAGCCTGTTAGACCCGCTAAAAATACCATGCTAGGCCGCCCATGAGAAAGCGGGGATTGCCCGGCACGAAATGAATGTCCTGAACTCCACCCGCCGGCTCGCTGGGCAGACGAGATGTGAAGGCAAACGTGGCCCCCTCCCAATTGGTATCGAACAGGTTCTGTACAAAAAGACAGGCCTCAAGGCGCCCATGGGAAAGCTTGATCGGCAGCTGATACCGTTCGGTCAAATCAAAGTCGAGCCACGATGGTGCTTTGACCGTACGCTCCTCATTTAGGGGTCGCACTCCGAGGTAGGTCATCTGCAATTGCGAGGAGAGTCCCTCCGGCAAGCGCAGGAGCAATGCCGCGTATGAGGTTAATTCAGGTGCCAGGGGAATAGCCAATCCTGTATCTTTGAACTCGGCATGCGTCCAGGTCAAGCTGCCGTTAAAGGAGAGCGGTCCGTAAATCTGCCCGCGTGCGCCCACCTCCACGCCGTAGCGTCGCGTGGCGCCCCTGGCTTCAGTGGTTCCTGCATCTCCCACGAATACGAGCTCGGAGCTCAAATCCAGCTCCCAGAACGTCGCCATCAATTCCGTTCGATCCGGACCCCAGGGTTTGGAACGAAGACCGACTTCAACGCCCTGTGCCCTGGCCAGAGGAGAGCTGTCGCCGGCCACCATCGAGCGCGCGTCGTTGCTGTGGAAGCCGGTGCCATAATTCACGAAAAATTCGGTGTTGAACCATGGACCGAGAATCAGGTTGCCCTTCGGACTGACCTGGCCCGAGTCCTTTCTGCCGGCCGGCTGCTGAGGGCACGTGTCGCAGAGATTGCGGACATCGAACGTGAAGTAGTCGGCACGCACACCGCCGGCCAACCGCATCCACGGCATCGGCTGCAACTCCAGCTTCATATAAGGCGAGTAGGACGCTTCCTGCACTGCGCTTTCCACGATGGTCCCAGTCGCCGTACGCTTCGTCTGCGTCCCGAGTCGGATATTGGAAATGCTGTCGTCGCGGACCTGAAACCCCGCCGTCGCGGCACTGTGAATGCCGAAGAGTTCTCCTGCTTGCTGGTATCCCAGATTCCCGCCATACATGTACCGCTGGTCCTGTTGATTGATGCCATCGCCGTTCACCGGGTCATCCAGAAAAAAGGTGAAATTGGTCCAGAGGTCCAGCTTGTAGTACACCAGGTAGGCATCGGCAAAGAATTGCCCGCCGGAAGGCGTATCATAGTGGTATTGCAGTCGGCCGGTCGTACGCTGCGTCTTGCCTCCTTCAGAGGGATCAATCGAGCCAAAGCGATCGATCGTGCCGTCCGTAACGGCACGGAAGGGAATTTCCCCTGAAGCGTTCCAGTTCGACTTCTGATAGCTCCCCGTGACACTGAGCTCTGAGCGAACCGTCGGATTAGCAGTCGCCTTGCCCATGAAATTGAAGCGAAAATAGCGATTGTCGTTCTCAAACGGTCCGTTCGTGTAATAGCCTTTCGCGGCAAACAATGTCCGTACCTTGTCCTTGGTGGGCGACAACATCAACAGATAGCGCTGCGTGTCGAATTGACCACCGCCTCCCTGCACCACATTCTCTTGCAACACATCGCGAGTTTTGAACCGGACGGCGCCGGCCGTATTGAAGTCGCCGAATTCGGCGTGATAGGTCCCCTTTACCACGTCGATGCCCTGAATCGTCTCCGGAATGATGAAATTGAGGTCAGTATATCCCTGACCATGCCCATGAGTGCGTATGTTGATCGGCATGTTGTCGATAAAGAATGCCACGTCCGTTCCATGATCGGCATCAAAGCCTCTCAAGAAATATTGGTCCGCCTTCCCGGCACCGCCCGAATGTTCAACGGCGATGAAACCGGGGATCAAACGCAGAACCTGGGCGGGGCGTCCTTGAGGCTGGAGCAGGATATCTTTGTCCGGAATGAATTGTTCCGACGAAGCCGCGACCGGGCGTTCCCCGATGACAGAGACCTCAGGGATTTCCAACTCGGTCACGTCGGGATCGTGGGCTTGTGCCGACTTGTAGACAGTCAAGACGGCGATTAGGATCGCCAGGAACAGCAAGCGGCTCCGCACGGTCAACGATCCTCACTCTCTCAGGAGTGTGGAGGGATGAGACGCCCACGATGATCTATCGACAGCCGACTCATCGACTGGCGCAGACCCTCGTGGCCTGGCTGTTCATGATTGCAGGATGACTCGACGATCTCAGTCGAGCGCGGACGACTTCAGAAGCACCTGGACTCGACGCATGGTACAACCAATCAAGTTTTCAAGCGTGAGAGCTTCGGCTCCCACGACTTCCACCCGGGCACGATTGAGCGGCAGCAACAGTTTGCGTCCCGGTGCGCCCAGAATGGCGTGGGCAATGCCGGGCGTCACCTCTCCTAACATAGCTCCCGGCAGCACCAGGTTGAGCGACGCGAGGATGACGTCTACCGTGAGGACCGTCTGCTTGATGCGCTGCTCCCCTGTCCCGCTCTGGCTCGCCCCCGCTTGTTTCATCGCCTTGGTTGCCGCTTCATTTGTGCCGAGCGCAATAATCTCGTGCGATTCGCCAACATGAGCCAGCAAACCCTGAATCAACCGCTTTCCAAGCCCACCGCCCCGCCCGTCGATAACACACACGCGCATCGCCTACACCAGGCCCTTACCGGTCGTCGTCATCGTGAGTTTGCCATGCTTCACACCCTTGACCGACACAAGAGCGTCCGCCACCTTCCTGATCTCAGACCCTTTCCCTTT